>JAUIEM010000173.1 GCA_030428695.1 bacterium | reverse complement strand
GAGGTGGGAATCCTGCCGCGCGGCGTCGGCGCGGATGACGTCGGCGATCGCGGGATCGACCTTGGCGAGGGCGCTCATCGGGGACTCCTTCGAGGCTGCCTAGTTCTGGCGGTGTTCGTCCGCCTCGGACTCGAGCCGCCACTGCAGATAGCCGGACACGAACTGGTCGAGGTCGCCATCGAGCACGCCCGAGGTGTTGCTGGTCTCGACCGAGGTCCGATGGTCCTTCACCATCTGGTAGGGCTGCAGGACGTAGGAACGGATCTGGTTGCCCCAGGCGATCTCGCCCTTGTCGCCGTAGACCTTCTGCAGCTCTTCGTCGCGCTGCTTCTCGGCGAGCTGATAGAGCTTGGCGCGCAGCATCTGCATAGCGACCCGCCGGTTCTGGTGCTGGCTGCGCTCGTTCTGGCAGGAGACGACGACGTTCGTCGGCAGGTGGGTGATGCGCACGGCGCTGTCGGTCTTGTTGACGTGCTGGCCGCCCGCCCCGCCGGCGCGGAAGGTGTCGACGCGCAGGTCGGCGGGGTTGATCTCGATCGCGATGTCCTCGTCGTACAGAGGCGTGAGCAGCACCGCCGCGAAGGTCGTGTGGCGGCGCTTGTTCGCGTCGTAGGGGCTGATGCGCACCAGGCGGTGCACGCCGACCTCGGAGCGCAACGAGCCGTACACGTAGGAGCCGGTCACCTCGAGGGTCGCCGCCTTGACGCCGGTCTCTTCGCCGGACTGCAGCTCGAGCAGCTTGACGCCCCAGCCCTGCCCCTCGGTGTAGCGCGTGTACATGCGCAGCAGCATGCTCGCCCAGTCGCAGGCCTCGGTGCCGCCCGCGCCTGCCTGGATGGTCAGGTACACGTCGCGGTGGTCGTTGTCGCCCTGCATCTGGGCGCGGAAGCGCAGCTTCCCGAGGTCCTTCTCCAGCCGCTCGAGGTCACGGGAGAGCTCGCCGAGCACCTCCTGGTCCTCTTCGGCCTCGGCGAGCACGAGCAGCTCGGACAGGTCGGTGCTGCGGCCCTCGACATCGATGTAGGGGGCGGTCGTGGACTTGACGTGCTTGAGCCGCTCGACGACCCGCGACGAGGCGTCGCTGTTGTCCCAGAAGCCGGGCTCGCACATCTGCGCTTCGAGCTCGGCCTTCTCGATGACGAGGCCGTCGATGTTGCTGGCGGCCTTCAGGGTGTCCAGCTCGGATGTCAATGCTTCCAGCCGTTCGGCGAGTTCCGACATATCTCTCTCGGATCGGGGCTTCGAGGCCCCGCCAGATCGCGCGGGGGGCCAGTTGTCGGACGCATGGTACCAGGCAGCCGAGCGCGCGTCCACAGCCCTCGACCCACGGAACGGAGGTCGGATCGCGTCAGCGGGACGGACGGCGGAGCTGGTTCTCGAGGCCGCGCACCAGGGAGGCGAGCTCGGCATCCTCGAGCATCTCGCCCTTGAGCTTCTTGAGGGAGTTGGACACATACGAGGGGCTGCGCTGCAGCTGGCGCGCGATCTCACGCTGCTGGCCGAGGCCGAGCCTCCAGCACAGGTAGAAGAAGACGCGCCGCGCGCGGCTGTGCACCGCACGCCGCGAGCGGCCGCTCAGGGCCTCGGTCTCGACCTCTAGCCGGTCGCAGACCGTCGCGAGCACGTCGGCGAAGCCGACCGAACGGAGGTTCCGCCCCAGCTCACCGCCGAGGACGCGGCGCAGCGACGCGGCCGACAGCTTCGCTCCGCGCAGGCTCGCGTGCAGCGCCGGGAGCAGCTTCAGCGCCGCCTTGAGGTCGCCGCCGAGGCGCCGCACCAGGGGCAGGAAGGTCGCGCTGCTCGCCTGCTTGCGCCCGGGCCAGCGGCGGGCGAGCACCCCCGCCATGCCCTCGGGGGAGAGCGGCGCGATCGCGACGTCGAAGCCCGACAGCAGGCGGGTCTTGAAGGTCGCGCAGGTCGTGTAGAGGCGGTTGGGATGCTCGCGTCCGGCGAGCACGATCTGGGCGCCCTTGTCCTTGAGCACGTCGAACATCTGCGAGGCCTCGCGCTCGGTGGCCGGCTTGCCGCACAGGCTGTCGTAGCCGTCGAGGATCCACAGATCGGAGTCGATGAAGCGCAGGCGCAGGTCCTCGAGCCGGCTCTCGGCCTGGCAGCGGCGGAAACAGGCCGCGAAGGTGCGCCCGCTGGTCCACACCACGCGCCCGCGGTGTCGGTCGACGTGGTAGGCGACCGCCTTCAGGAGGTGGGTCTTGCCCGCTCCCGACGGCCCGTAGAAGAGGGTGGGGTTGTACGCCGTGCCCGGCCGCTGCGAGACCTCGCGCGCCGCACGGAAGGCGAGCTCGTTCCCCTCTTCCACACGGAACTTCCGCAGCGTGTCGGACCGGGGCAGGTGTGGAGGCTCATCGAGCAGGGCGGTGCGGCTGCGCGCAGGGTTCCCGGGCCGCAGGGAAGTGACGACTTTGCGGAAGTGCTTCACGCGCTTTGCCTCATACTCTCTTCAATATCCCTTCACCGCGGTCGCTTTCAAGCACGCCGGCCCGATTTTTTCGGAGCCTCCTTGTTAGTCGAGTCTTCCCAAGGACATCGGTGCCAGCCCTGGTTTTATCGGGGCGTTCGTGGTCGCCCGAGGCCGGGATCAAGGTCACCGGAAGAATCCCCATGAATACCACCGTACCCGAACGCGTCCAACTCCCAGGTCGGGCTGAGCCACTTGACATCAGAATGAGGGAGCGGTTACTTTTCCCGCTGCCCTTTTGCCCCTCGTGGCGCCCGCCGCCCTAACTCATGGAGGTTCTCGCATGCGTCGAACCCACGTCTTGCTGGTCGCCCTGCTCGCGACCTCGCTGTTCGCACAGGAGATTCCGAAGCCGCGTGTCCTCGTGATCGCGACGGCGTCCGAGGGCATCGACGAGAGCCGCGACGAGGAGGCCCAGGTCCTCATCGAAGAGGTTTTCCAGGAGCTCGAGTTCGAGACCATCGACGCGACCCAGCTCGCCTCGATCAAGGACATCGACGACGCCCTGAACTCGCCCGATCCCGAAGCCCGCGAGAAGATCCTCGCGCTGCGCACCCGCTACGGCGCCGAGGTGATCGTCGCGGTCAAATACGACAAGCAGTTCGCCACCGGCGGCTCCCGGCCCAACGCGATGTGGTGGTACCTGTTCAACGGCAAGTGCTTCCGCACCGACACCGCCAGCCAGATCGCGTCGAAGAGCCACAAGAGCTCGCGTCCGCGCAACAGCTTCAACCACTTCGGTCCGACCGCCCAGGAGTTCGCGAACCTGATGGCCGACAAGGTCCTGACCGCCTGGCAGCGGCAGCAGACCTCCGGTCTCGAGCTCCAGCTCTTCGTGTCGAAGGGCGACGCGGTCAGCTTCGCGACGCTGCAGAGCACCCTGCAGGGCCTCGCCAGCGTCAGCAACTGCGTGCAGCGCCGCTTCCAGCGCGACACCTGCGAGTACGCGGTCACGTACAACGGCACCAAGGAAGAGTTCGTCGTCGAGCTCTCGACCCTGACCAACCCGGCCGTGCTCGTCACCGGCTACGAGGCGAACCGCGTCGACTGTGAGATCACCGACGCGCCGCCCCCGCCGCCGCGCGACACCACCGCGCCGGTCGTCAACATCACCACGCCGTACGACGGGGCGCTGTTCACCAGCACCCTCGTCACCGTCAGCGGCACCGTCGATGACCGCAGCGTTCGCGAGATCCGGGTCGGCGGCGCGACCGTGCCGGTCAACAACGGCAGCTTCAGCGCCAGCGTGACCTGCGTCGAGGGCTCCAACACCGTCAGCGCCACGGCGACCGACGCGGCCGGCAACGTCGGCAGCGACCAGGTCAGCTTCACCGTCGACACCATCGCCCCCGAGGTGACGATCATCGCCCCGCAGAACGGGCGCAACCTGACGCAGGTCGAGATCAACGTCGGCGTGCGCGCCGTCGCGGACGACCTCGACCGGGTCGAGGTCAACGGCGTCCCCGCCGAGCTGTTCCGGGCCCCGGACACCTACAAGGCGACGATCGTGCTCAGCGAGGGCTCGGACATCGAGATCCGCGCCGTCGCCTACGACCGCGCCGGGAACTCCGACACCGACCGCATCTTCGTCAACGTCGACACGACCCCCCCCGAGGTCGACGGCGCCGTGACGGTGGTCGTGTCGGGCCAGGTCGACGACCCCGCCCACAAGGTCTTCGTCAACGGCAAGGCGGTCACGGTCAACGCCGACGGCAGCTGGCAGACCACCGTCGACCTGTCCGAGTCGAAGATCGTCGAGATCGTCGCCGAGGACGAGTTCGGCAACCGCACCGTCAAAGTCTTGGATTACAGCAAGTAGCGTCTGTATAACATCCACAATCGGGGGCTGCGCGCCGCTGCGCGCTCCCCGCCTTCCGGTCCGGTTCGCCGGACACCTCAGCCAGCTGTCCGACGGAATCGGGGCAGCGTTCAGGAGTGCAACATGAGCATGCGCATCATCTTTATCGTCGCGATGACGATCGGCTCGTTCGTCTGGATGGGCTGCGAGCCCGCCAAGCCGCGCGGCCGCACGAACACCGGCACCGGCCAGTACAACCAGAGCCCGCAGGCCCAGCGCGCCCGCAGCCTGCCCCGCGAGCAGAAGCGCCGCATCGCGATCGAGGACTTCGAGGTCAAGGCCCAGGACGTCAACATCCCGGGCAAGAACAGCCAGACGGTCTCCCAGATCGCCAGCGCCCTGACCGACAAGTTCGAGAACTACATCGTCAACTCGCAGTGCTTCCGCGTCGTCACCAACCGCACCTCCGGTGACCGCGACGCCGCCATCCGTGAAGTCGACGAGACCTCCTCGGACTACTACAACCAGGACACCGCGGTCGACTTCGGCGAGCAGCTCGGCCCGGAGCTGCAGATGCGCGGCTCGGTGATCGCGATCAACGTGACCGACCACGGCGCCCTCGGCGGCGGCAACGAGAACTTCGGCGTCGTCCTGCACTCGGTGACCTACGAGGTGCGCCTGAGCTGCCGGATCTTCGACAACGCGACCGGCGAGATCCTGTACGCGGCCGAAGGCATCGCCGAGAAGACCGACAGCTCCCTCGGCGCCGTCGGCGGTGAGTCGAAGTGGATCGTCGGCGGCAAGTTCGCCGAGAACACCCCCCTGCAAGAGCTGGTCGACGTCGCGGTCGACGAGCTGGTCAACGAGATCATCGAGCGCGTGTATTGAGCACCCGGCCCTGATGCTTTCTCACGGGGCGGGGTGACCCGCCCCGTGGTGTTTGTTGGGGGGCTCGCCGACCTTCGCCAGACGGTATCCTGTAGGAACCAGCACCCCCGGGGTTTCGATGCACGGCGACATCATGAAGCGGCTCGCGTCGGGACCTTCGCGGATGCTCGGAACGGCGACCGACGGCTTCCTCGCCTCGACCTTCGGCCGCAGCCTGCGCGACGTGCGCCTCTACACCGGCTCCGACCGCGACGCCCTGCTCGACGCGCAGGGTGCCGAAGCGCTGAGCTTCGGCGAGACCGTCGTGCTGCCCTCCGACGTCGCACCGAGCTCGCAGACCGGGCGCGCCTTGCTCGCGCACGAGCTGACCCACGTCCAGCAGTTCCGCGCCGGGAGGCTGCAGGGGCCCCGCGCCAAGGGGCTCGGGGACAACGACCCCCTGGAGGCCGAGGCGGAAGAGGCGGAGCGCGCCGCGCTGCGCGGACAGCAGACACCCCGCCTGCAGGTCGAGCGTCTGCGGGTCCAGACAGCAGGACGGCCCCTGCGGACCCCTCAGCTCGACGCCCTCTGCCGCCGCGCGATCGCCGCGGCGGAAGCGGACGAGCTCCCCGCCGGACTGCACCTCGAGACGCTGCGCATCCGGATCGACCTGCGCGGGCTGTCGGACGCAGAGGCGGTCCGCCTGCTCGCCCGCGAGCTGCGGGCCGCCCTGCACCGCGCCGCCCCGCGCCCCCGCCGGGGACGGCCGCGACTCGCGCGCGCCGGCAAGGCGCTGGAGGCACGCGGAAGGTACTGGTACGCGCCGGAAGCGGGGCTCGACGCCGGGAGGTATCCCGTGATCGTGCGCGCCGAAGCGGACGCCCGGCTGCGCATCCAGCAGGCCGACGGCCGGGTCCATGAGGTGCCCGCGGCGCACGTCTACGAGAAGGGCGGGCAACAGGGCTGGGAAGATGCCTGGGCGTCCGCCTCCGCCCCCTCCCCCTGGACACCGGACTCGAAGGAAGACCGCGAGCGGGCGGCCCGACGCGAGCTCGGCGCGGCCCTGCGGAAGCTGAACAACGCCGGGGATCCCGAGACCTGGCCAGAGCGGGCGGCCCTCGCCGAGGCCCTCGCCGAACGCTGCCGCGCCGACGCGGAGCACATCTACGCCGCCGCCTGTCTGCACTACGCACGCAGCTGCCTGCAGGCCCACCTCGACGCTTTCGACAGCCACGAGCGCGGCGCGGTGGAGCGCCGTATCGCGGGCCTGGACAGGCGGGCCGCCGCGTTGGAAAACGCCGCGCTCGACACGACCCTGACCGACCTCGTGCCGATCTTCGACGACCGCGAGCGCGCGCTGGCCGTCGCCGCGCGCCGGGAGGCCCTGGCGGGCATCCGGACGCGGTTCGGCGAGGCCTACGACGCCTTCGACCGGGGGCTCGGAGCGAAAGCGCCCGAGAGAGCGAGTGGCCAGGAGTACGTCGCCGCGGTGGTCGAGCTCGGGGCGACGCTCAGCGAGGACTTCCGCGGCTTCCTCACCCGTCTGGTGGTCGAGTGCGAGGCCGAGCTCGGCGGTCCGCCGCGGAAGTACGCCGTGCTCGCGATGGGCTCGATGGCGCGCCGGGACTTCACCCCACGCTCCGACTTCGAGTGGGCGATCCTGGTCGACGACGCCGCGGGCCCGCCGTCGGAGCTCGAGCTCGCCTGGTTCCACAACCTCGCGCGGCTCCTGCACCTCAAGGTCGTCAACCTCGGCGAGACCATCCTGCCCGCGGTCAACCTCCCCGAGCTCGGGCCCTTCTGGGACCGGACGATCCAGGCCGGGCTGCAGGCGGACGGTATGATCGACCGGGCGAGCAAGCTGCCCGTGCAACCACTGCACCACCAGCACCTCGTCGGTGAGCCACCGGAGCTGCTGAACCCCTCGCTGACCGACACCGCGACCGGCCTGGCCCGCACCTCGCTCGACGAGCGCTACCTCGGCCAGCCGAACACGAAGAACCTGTGGAGCACCCTCGGCAACTTCGACACGATCTACGGTGACGCGTCCCTGACGGCCCGGTACGGCAAGGCGCGGGACGAGCTCCTCGGGGTCGGCAGCAAGGAGCCGGAGGCCCGCCACCGCAGCCTCGGCTGCGTGCTGATCCGCGACGCCCTCAGCTGGCCGCTCGAGTCGCTGGAGACCTTGAAGAGCCGCGCGGATGGAGTGCTGGTCAAGAAGGACCTGTACCGCCAGGTCAACCTGCTCGTCGAGGGCCTGCGGACGTTCTACGGTCTCGGCATGAGCACGCCCTTCGTGGCGATCGAGTCGCTCTCCGCCTTCGAGGACGACGGCTGGAATGCCGCGAAGCGCGCGGACCTCGCCCTGTGCCTCGCCATCGCGATCGACCTGCGCTACAAGTCGACGCACGTCGCCGCGCGGCCGAGCATGTATTCCCGCCTCACGCCGAGCGCGAGCGACGAGCAGAAGATCGAGCGCTTCCTCGCGCTCCTGCCGGGCCTGCGCAAGCTCGCGCAACAGGTCGTCGACGCGCACGACCCGCGCTGAGCCCGCTCAGCCCCCGTCGCGCGCCGCCTCCAGCCGCGCGCGCAGCCCGGGGTCCAGACCCTGCTCCCAGCCCCGGGTGGTGTGCGCGGCGCGCAGGAAGGCCGCGGACGCTTCCTCCCGCCGGTCCAGCCGCTGCAGGGCCTCGACCTGGAGCAGGGGCCCCCACAGGAAGTCCGGCTCCTCCTCCTCGAGCCAGCAGCCGAGGAGGAAGCTCTCCTCCCAGGCCTCGGCGAGGGTACAGGCGGGGATCAGCGCGAGCACGACCGGCATCGCGGGGGCGTCGAGCTCCTGCCAGGGGGCGGCGCGGTCGGCTTCCTCCCAGGCCCGGGCGGAGTCCTCGGGGCGGTGCGCGGCCCCGTGGACGAGGGCCTCGGCGGCGAAGCCGATGCGGTGGCCCGGCTGGCGGCGCTGGAGCTGCCGGGCGATCGCGAGCGCCCGCTCGAGCTCGCGCAGCTGAACCGCGCAGCAGAACAGCACCGACCAGCACGGCCAGGTCGTCGTCAGCCGGTCCCAGCCCTGGTCGCACAGCACGGTCGTGGTCCACAGCCGGGCCGGGATCTGCTCGTTGCGCCGGTCGGCGAGCTCGAGCTGGCGGGCGTAACCGCGCACGTCGCCCGGAGCGGCGGCGATCATCCGCGCCGCCAGGCTGTCCGCCCGGGGCAGGTCGCCGCGCCGGGCCGCCGCCCAGGCGAGCAGATCGAGCAGGGCGAGGGGCGTCGCGCTCCCGACCCCGGCGGCCTCGACCCGGGCGAGGGCGGCATCGACCTCGCCCGCGTCGCGCTCCTCGACGGCGAGCCACAGGCTGTCCTCGGCGGCCGCCCCCGGGGCCGCGAGCAGGACCGCACGCAGGCTGTCCGTGTCCTCGCGCCGGTCATAGCTCTGCGCCAGGCGCGCGCGCAGCGGCTCCAGCGGCGGGGCTGCCGGCGTTTCCGGAGCTTCCGGCATCTCCGGGACCTCCTGCGCCACCGCCGTCGTCTCCCCGCCCGGGTCCGTCGGGGCCGGGTTCCCCCGCGCCAGCCACAGCGCGAGGGCGAGCGCGACCACCAGCCCCGCGACCAGCAGCCCCCGCCCCCGTCGCGGCGGCGCGGCTTCCTCTGGCTCCGCCGCACACCGCTGCAGGGCCGCGAGCAGCTCCTCGGCGCTGGCGAAGCGGTCCGCGGGCCGCTCGGCGAGGCAGCGCACCAGCACCCGCTGGAGCCCGCGCGAGACCTCCGCGCGCTCGAGGGCGATCAGGTCCGCGATGCCGGGGCTGGGAGGAGCCCCGACCAGAAGCGCGTGCAGCGTCGCCCCGCAGGAGTAGATGTCGACCGCGGCGCCCGAGCTGCCGGCATCGAAGATCTCCGGCGCACAGAAGCCCGGCGTGCCCGCCGCCTCCGCGCCCGACGCCGCCGCGCGGGTCAGCCCGAAGTCGGCGATGCAGGCGTCCCCCCAGGGGTGCAGCAGCACGTTGGAGGGCTTGAGGTCGCGGTGCACGACGCCGTGGGCGTGCAGCAGGGCCAGGCCCTCGGCGAGCTGCAGCCCCCAGCGCAGCACGCGCGGCTCCGGCACTGGTCCGGAGGTCTCCAGGCGCTGGCGCAGGCTGCCCTCGGGGTGGAAGGCCATCGCGATGAAGGCGCCCCCGCCGGGCAGCTCTCCCGCCGCGATGCCCTCGACCAGGCGCCGCCGGGTGTCCCGGGCGCGCAGCCCCTCCAGCGCGCGCCAGGCCTCGAGCTCGCGGGCGTAGCTCGCGTCGCGGAAGAGCTTGAGCGCGACCTCGCGGCCGAGGGCGTCGTCCCCGACCGCCAGCCAGACGTTGCCCTGGGCGCCCCCGCCCAGGCGGCGGGAGAGCCGGTAGCCCGGGACTGTCGGCGGCTCAGCCGTCAAGCAGCACCTCCAGGCCCCGGCGCAGCTCGGCCCCGGGGACGGAGCGGCCGAGCCGCGACAGCGCGTCATCGAAGCCGAGCAGCCAGGCCTCGAACGCCTCCCGCAGGGCCGGCCGGGCGACCTTCGCGAGCAGCCGGGCGCGGCGCTTCGGACGCACGAGGGCGTCCCGGGCGATCGTCGCCAGGCGCTCGAGGTCGACCCCCTCCCGCTCGGCGGGCGGCAGCCCCCGCTCGAGCAGCGCGCGCAGGATGTCGAGGCGGAAGGCGCTGAGCACACGCTTGACCGCGTCCGGGGAGATCTTCTCGCGGGCGGCGATCTCCTTGTAGGTGCGGCCGTGGACCAGCTTCCCGGTGACGACGTAGACCGCCTGCTGCCCCTTCTCCCCCGCCCGGTAGGAGCGGTCGTGCCAGGCGCGCACGGCGGCGAGCAGCTCGGCCCCGAGCTCGACCAGGGCGAGCTCGGCGGCCGGCAGCTCCTCGGCTTCCGGCGCGGCCTCGAGGGGGAGGTGCCGGGCCTGCTCGCGGCGCTGGCGGGCGACGAGGTTGCGGATCACCCCGCTCAGGTAGGCGCGGAACGGCCCGCGGTCGGGGTCGTACAGGGTGTACAGGCGCTCCCGCACCGCGACCAGGGTGTCCTGCACGACGTCGCAGCGCGAGGCCTCGGGCAGGTCGCGGTAGCGCCGCGCGAGCAGCGCCGTCAGCGGCTGGCGGTACGCTTCCACCGCATCCCAGCCCGGCTTGTCGCCGCGCTTGAGGGCGGAGCAGGTCGTCTGCCACAAGGCGCTCGGTCCGGCCACGCCGATCCTCCTTCTGCTAGCCGAGCATCCCCAGCGCGTAGGCGCCGAACAGGTAGACGGTCGCGAGCACGAGCTGCACGAGCACGACGACGGCCCCGATCTTGACGTAGCCGACGAAGCTGAGCGTCTTGCCCTCCTTGCGCAGGATCATCAGCGCGACCACGGTCGAGGCGCTGCCGATCGGCGTCACGTTCCCGCCGAGCCCCGCCCCGAAGATCAGCGCCCACCACAGCAGCGGCTGGTAGTCGAAGGAGTAGGAGGAGAGCACCTTCGCGAGCACCGCCGAGAGCGGGATGTTGTCGGTCAGCCCGCTGAAGATCGCCGACGCCCACAGCATCGCCAGGGGCCCGCCGTACTGGCCGGAGCCGAGGGGGCCCTCCAGCCAGCCGCCGATCATCCCGAGCACGCCGGCGTGCTCCATCACGCCGATCAGCGCGAACAGGCCGACGAAGAAGAAGACCAGGCTCCACTCGACCCGGTCGAGCACCTCTTCGACGTCGGTCGGATACAGCACGAGCATCAGCGTCGCGCCGACGAAGGCGACGACCTCGAGGCCGAGCTCGTGCAGCACCGGGATCTGCGCGTGCAGGGCGAAGCCGAGGATGATCCCGAGCAGCACGAAGGCCGAGATGAAGAAGAAGCGCCGGTCCTTGACGGTGTCCCAGGCGTTGAAGCGCTGCACCGCCTCGCGGGCGGCCGTGCGGGCGGCCTCGTCGGCGAGGGGCTCGATCTTGAACACGCGCTTGCAGACCCAGATCGTCGCGAAGAAGGCGACCAGGCAGTAGGGGGCGGAGACGACCAGGAAGGTCAGGTAGGAGATCTTCGCCTCGGTGCCGACGATGATGTTCGGGATCGAGGAGATCAGCGTCAAAAGGCCCCCGATGTTGGTGAAGATGCCCTCCGTGATCAGGAAGGGCAGCACGTCGAGCTCGAGCCGCCGGCAGGAGACCACCGTCAGCGAGCCGACGATGATCATCGCGGTGACGTTGTTCAGGAAGGCGCTGAAGATCACCGTCAGCAAGGAGAACAGGACGAGCAGCTTGACCGGATCGCCGCCGCTGAGCTGCAGGATCTTCACGCTGAACCACGTGAACAGGCCGCTGCGCGCGATCAGCTCGACGAACACCGTCGAGCCGATGATGATGCCGATGGTGCCCCAGTCGATCATCGCGATGTAGGGCGGCAGGGAGTGCCCGCCCTCGCCGTGGCCGACCGGCACCAGCCCCTGCCAGACGCCGAGCATCAGGGCGAGGCCGGCGCCGAGCATCACGAGGATGACCTTGTTGAGCTTCTCCGAGGCGAGCACCGCCAGGGTCAGGGCGAGCACGAGCCCGAAGACGTAGCGCGGGGCGAGCCACTCCAGGCCGAGGGCGAGGGCCGCGAGCACGCTGACCAGCGCGAAGCCGACCAGCACGGGCAGCGGCTTGTGCAACTTCGGCGGGGCGGGCGCGGGGGCGTCGCTCATCGTTCCTCCAGCGGGCTCACAGCACCAGGATCGGCACGCCGGCGACCTGCTTGATCACCGCGTAGGACTCCGCCGGCACCGGCACGCCCTTGCGGGTCTCGCTGTCGACGACCAGCAGCGAGGCGCGCTCGTTCAGGAGGTGCAGGGCGAGCCAGGCGAGGGGCTCGCCGCTCACCACCCGGCTGCGGGCCTCGTAGGAAGCTCCGGACACGCGCTCGACCGCCTGGCCGAGCAGCTTCTGCATGCGCTGCTCCAGGCCGCGCTGCAGCTCTTCGGGGGTGGTGCCCCCGAGCTCGAGGGCCGCCGCGACGTGGGCGATCTGCGCGCTGTCGACGATGTGCACGAGGTCGAGGACCCCGTCCGGAGCGACCAGCGCGAACGGAATCGAGAAGTGCGGGCCGACCTCGAAGCCGTCGGGCACGTAGACGATCAGCCGCGCGAACAGCCGCTCCGGCGCGGGCAGCGCCTGCTTGCACAGCAGCAGCGGCGTGTCGGTCGCGGTCAGCACGCTGTCGATCACCGTCCCGAGGCTGTCGGCCTGGGGCGGGCTGCCGAAGGGGGCGGGCAGGGCGAGCAGCGAGCAGCTCTCGAGCGCGGCGATCAGCAGCGCGGCGGGGGCGCCCTCGGCGCACGCTCCCTCGGCCGCGACCCCGGCCTCTTCCGCGGTCTTCAGGGCCGCGCGCAGCTGCCGCTCGCGCGGTTCGCGCGCTTCCCCGGGCGGAACCGGCGCGAGCAGCCGCAGGGGCAGCTGCTCGCGCCGCGCCAGGGCCAGCCCGGCGGCCAGGGCGGCCTCGCTGCGCGGGGAGCCGTCGAGGCCGACCAGGACGGTCTGCCAGCTGACCGGCTCGATCGCGACGGCGGGTTCCACCGCCTGCTCGAACAGGGTCTCGAACTCGTCGAGGGCGCGCGCGTCCATGCTTCCTCCAGATCTTCGGGAAGGCTCAGTCCACCGCCGTCCGGGCCGGCCGGAAGCCGAGGTCCCAGCGCGCGACCGGGCGCCCGTCGTCGACCGGCTGCAGGGCGAAGCGGCGCGCCGAGCGGCAGTCGAGCGGCGCGTCCTCGAAGCCGCCGCCGCGCACGGCCCGCCACTCGCTCTCGCCGGGGTAGGCGCCGGTCGGATCGGTCCACACGCCGGCGGTGTAGGTCTCCTTCCAGTCCCAGCACCACTCCCGGACGTTGCCGTGCATGTCGTACAGGCCCCAGGCGTTCGGCGCGAAGCTGCCGACCGCCTCGGTCTGTCCCTCTCCCACGCCGAGACAGTTGGCGAGCTGCACGCTGAGGCTGTCCTCGGTCGCCCAGGGTCCGGTGGAGCCCGCGCGGCAGGCGTACTCCCACTCGGCCTCGGTCGGCAGCCGGTAGCCGGACTTGTCGAGCCCGAGGAAGCTGACCGACTGGCCGCGGATCGCGTAGACCGGCTCGAGGCCTTCGAGCTCGGACAGGCGGTTGCAGAAGCGCACCGCCTCGAACCAGGTCACGTTCTCGACCGGTCGCCGCGCCCCGTCGGTGTGGGAGGGGTCGAGCCCCATCACCGCGCGGAACTGCTCCTGGGTCACCTCGGTCGCCGCGAGGTAGAAGCTGCGCGTCAGCCGCACGGTGTGGACCGGCGCCTCGTCTACGCGGCCGTCGGCATCCCCCATCTGGAAGCTGCCGGCGGGAATCAGCGCGAAGCGCAGGCCCGGATCGGACGCGTACAGGAGCTCGATCTCGAGGCTGTCGGCGACCTCGAGCTGGCGCTCGGCCGGCTCCCACCACGGCTTGGCGTCGCTCGGGAAGTACCGGGCCAGCAGCGCGGAGCCGAGCCAGAAGAACAGCACGACCGCCGCGATCAACAACACGAGGACGACGCGCTGCGACCAGACCCTGCGCCGCTGCTCCTGGTTGCTGCGGATGCCGAGGCTGAACAGCGACAGGGCGGCGCCGAGGATGATCAGGACCAGGTTGGTGACGAACAGCGTGATCGCGCCCTGGGAGACCCCGAAGCGTCCGTAGGCCATCGCGATGCCGCCGGTCGCGATCGGCGGCACCAGCGCCGCCGCGATCGCGACCCCGGGTAAGGAGCTCGACAACCCCGCCCGGGCGTTGGCGTAGGCCGCCGCGAAGCCGGAGATGAAGGCGACGAAGAAGTCGAGCACCCCCGGGTTCCCGCGCGCCATCAGCTGCTGGTTCAGGCCGATCTCGAGGTTCGGGTCGTGGCCGATGGCCCGCGACACCAACCCGGAGAGCAGGCCGATGCCGAGCGCGAGCACGAAGCCGTAGAAGATGCTGCGGGCCGAGGTGCGCGCGAGGAAGGGGTTGCCCTGCACGATGCCGAGTCCGGCCCCGATCATCGGGGTCATCAGGGGCGCGACGAGCATCGCGCCGATCACGACCGCGGCGGAGTTCTGGAGCAGGCCCAGGGCGGCGATCGCCGTCGCCAGGCCGGTCAGCATGTAGAAATCGAAGTCGCCGCGGGAGCCGTCCTGCAGCCGGGTCGAGACGTCGATGCGCTCGTCGCGGCTCAGCTGCGGAACCCGCCGCATCAGGAACAGCTCGAGCGCCATGCGCATGCGGTGGCGCCAGGGTTTCTGTTGGCGGATGACCGCGACCGCGGTGCCGCCCTCGCGGCGCATCAGGCTCTCCGGCACGGTGCCGAACAGGATGCGCCGCAGGGGCCCGCGCTCGGAGGCGCCGACCATCACCAGGTCGAAGCCCTCGCTGGCGACATCGGCGATGCCGTCGAGGGGCGAGTCGGCGAGCTTGACCCGCGGCACGATCAGCGGGTCGAGGGGGTCGAGCCCGGCCTTGCGCATCGTCTTCTCGATCATGCGGATGCCGACGTCGACCGAGGTCTCGCCGATGTCCGGCTCGACGTACAGCGCGCTGACATAGGCGTTGCGCTTGGTCTCCTCGGGGCACTCCTCCGGCGACGAGGCGTCCGTCTGCCCGGCCTCCTCCGCCGCCGGGGCCGCCTCGGTTACGGGGGCCGCCTCCGCCGCTTCGGCCGCGGGGGCCGCTTCCGTCGGCAGAGTCTCCTCCGCGCCCCCCTTCGGCGCCTCCGCCGCGCCGGCCTCCTGCTGCGGAGCCTCGGCCTCCGGCGCTGCTGCCGTGCCTTCGGCGGCCGGGGTCGCCTCGACCTCGGCCGCGGGCTTCTCGGGCGGGGACTCCTGCTCCTCTTTGCCGTCGTGGACCAGCTTGACCATGTTGCGGCACAGGCGCAGGGCCGAGCGCGCGTGCGGACCGCCGCCGACGGGCACCAGCACCTTGCGGCAGCGGCGCCCGCTGTCGCTGCCCGGCCGCATCAGCACGACCTCGCAGTTCGCGCGCTCGAGCACCTTCTGGCGCCAGACCTGGGTGTTCTTGTCGTGGCGGGACAGCGCCTCGGCGACGACCAGCAGCTTCGCCCCGAGGTCGGCCGCGACCTCGAGGGTCGCGCGGTGGAGCTTGCGGTCCTTGCGGTGCAACAGCCGCACCTCGCAGGGCAGGCTGGAGGCGAACTTGCGGACGCGGTTGACCAGCGGGTTGGAGCTCTCCTTGTCGAGGGGGATCTTGTCCGCCTTGGCGGGATCGCCGTACTCGAGCACCAGCACGCTGAGGTCGTAGCTCTCGCCACGGGCAAAGCGGCAGGCCCAGTGGAGAAAGGCCTCGATGTCGGTCTGTCGCGTGACGACCGCGAGCGCTGTCATCCCCGTCCCCCAAAGCGCGAGTCCACACACTGTACCGCCCTTGGCACGGCACGCCAAACCGAACCTGGAGAGCCGGGGCGTACAGGTCTTTACCGCCATCGAGGAGCGGCTACAATCGGGGTGTGGAGGACGCCCCGATGAGGAAACCCTGGCTGCACATGGGCTGCTTCGCCCTCTGGCTGGTCGGCCTGGTGCTGATCGTCGGGGGACTGCGCGATCAGCCCCCGCCGGTCCCGGCCGGGGACGGCTGGCTGCGGCTGGAGACCTGGGACCATGGGCTCGCCCAGGTGTGCCTGTACGAAGGCCAGCGCCTGAAGTACGGGCAGCTGGTGCCGAGCACGATGGAGATGATCACCGTCCGCGAGGCCTTCGACCCCGAGCGCCTGGTCAAGGCGACCGATCCGGACGCGCCGGACGTTCTTCCCGTGATGAAGATGAACCTCCTCCGCAGCACCCGCACCGGCACCTACGAGTACCGGCAGATGGCGAGCGTCTTCGTCCACCGCGACACCGCCGCGCTGCACAAGCTCGTCGCGACCAGCCAGGAGTGGTGCGGCGGCAGCTTCGTCGAGCTCGAGCGCCGGGGGGACGAGGCCACACTGCGCATCTCGAACTACTTCCCCGGGGAAGGCAGCAGCGCCCGGAGCATCCCCACGGCCGAGCTGCCGATCACCGCGGACGAGCTGCCCCTGTTCCTGCGCCAACGGCTCACGCAGCTCGAGGTCGGCGACAGCTTCCGCCTCGCCGCCCCCCTGCTCAGCCACAAGCCGCGCTACACGGTCGGCACCGCTGAGGTCGTCGCGCTCGACACCGGCAGCGAGACCCTGACCGACGGCAGCGTCCGGGCGGTGCGCACAGTCGTGCTCGAGACCCCGTGGGGCCGCGAGTCCTGGGCCTTCGCCGACGACGCCCTGCGCACGCTGATCGTCTGGTCGAACGAAGCCGGGGAGGAATACCGGCTGCGCAAAGACATGTTCCTCGACTACTGGAACCGCAACCAACCCGGCGACGAAGCGCTGCTCGACGGAGGGAGCCGATGACCACGACCCTGGAAGCGACCCTGCTCGAGAAGGTGATCGACGCGGCGATGGGCCGCGGCGCCGACTACGCCGACGTGTTCATCGAGAAGAGCCGCCGCTCCTCGCTGAACTTCCTCGACAGCCGGGTCGACAAGGCCGTGGACGGCCGCGACTGCGGCGCGGGGATCCGCGTCTTCTACGGCCAGCGCTCCATCTACGGCTACACCAACGACCTGTCCGAGGACGCCCTGGTGCGCCTCGCCCGCCTGGTCGCCGCCGCCGAGCCCGCGCGGCCCGAGAGCGCGCCCGTGAAGCTGCTGCGCGACCTCGTCCCGGCGCTGGAGATCGCTCCGCTGGAGACGGTCGGCAAGCGCGCGAAGCTGCCCCTGCTGGTCGCGATCGACCGGGCCTGCCGGGCGGAAGGGGAAGCGATCGCCCAGGTCGACCTGACGATGGCCGAGGCGACCCGCAGCTTCCAGCTCGCGACCTCCGAGGGCCGGCTGCTCGAGCACACCCGCCAGTACGTGCGCCTGGTCTGCACCGCGACCGCCGAGAAGGACGGCGAGAAGCAGTCGATGACCTACTCCCCCGGCGAGCAGGGCGGCTTCGCCTTCTTCGAGAGCGTCGACCCGGCGGTCTGCGCCGCGCGCTCGGCGGCGGTCGCCCTGACGATGGTCGACGCCGCCTACCCGCCGATGGGCGAGATGCCGGTGATCATCGGCCGGGGCAGCGGCGGCGTGATCTTCCACGAGGCCTGCGGCCACCCCCTGGAGACCACCGCGATCGCCAAGGGCGCCTCGCCCTTCGTCGGCAAGCTCGGCGAGCGCGTCGCCGAGCCCTGCGTGACCGCGATCGACGACGGGACCCTCGGCAACCTGTGGGGCTCGCTGCCGGTCGACGACGAGGGGGAGCCGACCCAGCGCACGGTGCTGATCGAGGACGGCGTGCTCAAGAGCTACATGGTCGACCGCATGGGCAGCCTGAAGACCGGCTTCGCGCGCACCGGCAGCGGCCGCCGCCAGAGCTACCGCTTCGCCCCGGCCTCGCGCATGCGCAACACCTTCATCGCCGCCCACGAGACGCCCTTCACGGACATGGTGGCGTCGGTCGAGCGCGGGCTGTTCGCGAAGAAGCTCGGCGGCGGCTCGGTCGTCCCCGGCACCGGCGACTACAACTTCTCGGTGCGCGAGGGCTACCTGATCGAGGACGGGAAGATCACCCGCCCGGTGCGCGGCGCGACGCTGATCGGCAACGGCGCCGTCTCGCTGTCGCGGATCACCGCCGTCGGCGACAGCCTCGAGTACGAGGTCGGGATGTGCGGCTCGGTGTCGGGGATGGTCCCGGTCACCGTCGGACAGCCCGCGATCAAGGTCTCCGCCCTGCTGGTCGGCGGCCGGGACCAGGCGGCCGACAGCGGCCAGATGCAGATGTAGGGGAGTGTGGGGATGCAGACCGATGCCGCGGCCGAAGTCGCGCTGGAGGAAGGCGGGAAGCTCGGCCTCGAGAGCCTCGAGGTCCTGATCAAGGGCGGGCGCAACCTCGCGATCAAGGTGTTCGACGGCGCCGTCGACGAGTTCTCGTCGTCGGAGACCGGGGGACTGTCCGTCCGCGCCCTGCGCGGCGGCCAGGAAGGCTACGCCTACAGCGAGGACCTCGGGCCCGAGGCGGTCCGCGCGACGGTGCGGGCGGCGGCCGAGAACGCGCTGCTCGTCGCCGATCCCGAGCCCGTGACGAGCGCGGGCTTCCGCGGCGCCGAGCACGCCCTCGGCCTGTTCAGCCCGGCCCTCGAAGAGCTGCCGGTCGCCGACAAGATCGCCCTGGCCCTCGCCTCCGACGCCGCCACCCGCGCGGCGAGTGAGGAGGTGCTCACGGTGCCCCAGGTCGGCTACGCCGAGGGCACCGCCTTCCAGCGCCTGGTCAGCAGCGGCGGGCTCGACGCGCGCTACCGGGTCAGCAGCGCCTTCATCTACACCATCCCCCTGGTCGGGCGCGGGGAGCAGAAGAAGACCGCCCTCGAGTTCCGGCGCAGCCGCGACGGCGCCGGGCTCGACCCCGAAGAGATGGCGCGCACCGCCGTCGCCCGCGCCCGCGGCCTGCTCGACGCGCGCAGCCTGAAGAGCGGGAGCTACCCGGTCGTCTTCGAGAACCGCGTCGCGACCAAGCTGCTCGAGGCCTTCGGCCGCATGTTCAGCGCCCAGGCCGCCCAGGAGGGCCACTCGGTGCTCGGCCCCGGCCGCGTCGGCGAGACCATCGCCGCGCCCCACGTCACCGTCGTCGACGACCCCCTGCGCCCGGGCGGCTGGGCGAGCCGCCCCTTCGACGACGAGGGCTGCCCGTCGCGGCTGCTCGCGCTGATCGAGGACGGCGTCTTCCAGAGCCACCTGCACAACGCCAAGACCGCCCGCCGCGCCGGCGCCACCAGCACCGGCCACGCGAGCCGCTCCGTCCGCGGCACCCTCGGGGTCGCCGCCTCGAACCTGTACGTGCGCCCCGGCGAGAGCTCCCCTGCATCGCTGCGCGCGGCCCATCCCCAGGCGGTCGAGATCGTCGAGATCGAGGGCCTGCACGCCGGCACCCAGCTCGCCTCCGGAGACTTCTCCGCGCCCTGCAAGGGCTACTGGCTCGAGGCCGGGGAGCGCAGACAGGCGCTCGAGAACTTCACCGTCAGCGGCAACATCCTCACCACCCTCGCCGGCCTCGAGGCCGTCGCCGACGACCTCTACTTCGGCCTGAGCGGCGTGGGGTCCCCGTCGTGGCTGGTGTCGAGCCTGTCGATCGGGGGGAGTGGGTAGGGCCGATTCCGTTTGCGACTCCGAGTCCCACCCGGTCCCACCTTCCGTTTTCCTCCGATCAGAGTCGGGATCGGGAGCCGCGAGGGAGGCGCGAACCTTCCCCACAGCACACCCC
>JAUIEM010000172.1 GCA_030428695.1 bacterium | reverse complement strand
TTCATTGCCGGGTGAACACAGCAAAGGGGCCATACCTGATCCCATTCCGAACTCAGCAGTCAAGCCCTTTGCGCCGATGGTACTGGGACCTCCTGGGAGAGTAGGTATCGCCCGGCACATTACACAAAGCCTGCCAACACACGTTGGCAGGCTTTTTCTATGGCCGGATCCTGTGCGGGGGGGTGCTCCGCATCCCCCGCGTCCGGCGTACGCGAAGGAGCAGGTCGATGCGCGGCGAGAGTGATCCACGAACCCAGACCTTCACCGTCCGCGTGACGGAGCTCGCGACCCGCTGCGTGATCGGCATCCATCCCGCGGAGCGGGAGCGTGAGCAGCCCCTCCACGTTGACGTCGAGCTGGCGGTGTCACTGCCCGCGGTCGTGGACCGCCAGTCGACGGAGGGGGTCGTCGACTACGCGTCTCTGGCCGAGCGGCTGCTCGCAGAGCTGCACGCGCGGCGCTTCTTCCTCCTCGAGGTCGCCGCCCACGCGCTCGCACGGCTCTGCCTGGAGGATCCCCGCGTGCTCTCCGCGACCGTGCGGATCGCGAAGCCGGAGGCGGTGCCGGCCGCGCGGGCGGTCAGCGTCGAGTGCGCCTTGACCCGCCGCACTCCGGCTGGTGCCTGAGCCACGATTGTCGCGCGGCGGCCGTCGTGGTAGACTGGCCGCTCGCCAGGGAAGGAGCGGGCTGTGGTACAGGTGTCGCTGGTCGTCTATGGGAAGAGCACCCGGCGCGGGACCCTCGCCACCTTGGACTCGCTCGCCAGCCAGGAGTCCGACGCGGAGATCTTGTGGGCTGGTCCGGATGACGACCTCGTCCGCACCGCCCAGTCGTTGCTCGGTGACAAGCTGCGCCTGGTGCCCGCGTCGGGCGGGGTGGGCGTCGCGGTCAACCAGGCGCTGGAGCGCGCGAACGGGACGTTTGTCGGCCTGGTGCCCGCCGGCGACATCCTGTTCGCGGGCTCGGTCGCCAAGCGTCTGGAGTGCTTCGGCGAGGGCGCGCCCCATGTCGTCTTCTGCGCGGCGAAGGCCCACGAGCGCGGCAACGTCGTGCGGCGACGGCCAAAGCGCAGCTTTTCCGGGCAGATCCTTCACCGCCTGCTCGAGACCGGCACCGAGCTGCCGATCTCGACGCTGCTCGTCCGGCGCTCGGTGCTCGACCGCTACCGGCCTCTCAACACCGACTTCAAGATCCTCTCCGACTACGACCTGATCCTGCGCATGGCGCGCGACGAAGCCTTCGCCTGCATCGATGAGGTCCTCGTCGAGCACCGGCCGCTGTTGACCGATCTGTACCAGTACGACGAGGAGCGCTTGCGGGTCTACATCTCGCTCTTCTACGGGTGGCCGGAGCTCGACCCCCAGATCTCGAGGCTCGTCCGGTTCCGCTTTGCGCGGCAGCTGATCCGCGTCGGCAAGCACAGCTACAAGAAGGGGGACTTCGAGAAGGCCGGGCGGATCTTCCGCGAGGTGGTCAAGGTCGCACCCTACCTCTTCCGCGGCCGTCGGTACCAGTTCCTCAACTTCGTGAAGAGCCTGCTCTGAGCCCGGTCTGACTCACCGGGCTGAGGGCTCCTCATGGCCGGACCTCGAACACCCAGCCCCCGTCCCGCTCGACCACCTGCAGCCGCCCGCGTCGCTCGTACAGCCAGGTGAAGGGGTCGTCCCCTGTGGCCGGGCCGGGGCCACGCACGCTGTCGGCGAGGAACGAGCGCCGGGCGACACCTTCGTGTTTGGCGGCCGCGAGGAGCAGCTCCGGGACGCGGGTCGTTGGACGCACCGGCAGGTCGAGCAGATCGGGTTGCGCGTCGCAACGGCGGAGCAGGGTCTCGAGCTGCCCGACGTCGTTGGTCGCGCGCTCGGCGAGGAGGAGGATCTCGTCGGGCGCCAGGCCGATCTGCCGGGTCATCGAGAGGATCCAGTCGCGGATCAGACGTGGGTCCTGCTCGGCCAGGATCGCCTCGCGCGTCTCGGCCTGGACCCGGACCTCGCCGGAGAGCAGCCAGACGTACAGCGCCTCGCGCATGCCCCGGTCTCCCCGCGCGAGCCGGACCCGCAGGCCGGGGTCCTCGACGAGCATCGTGCGGGCCTCGGCATCGATGCCCCGGCGCGCGATGCGCTGCAGCACCTCGGCGGTATCGGCCGGTGTCAGGGGGTCGAGGGGCGCCCCGGCGGGCGGGTTGATCGCGCGCCCGACGAGCAGTCCGGAGACGATGCACATCGCGAGCACCAGCCCCATGACGAACAGCCAGGCGACGATCTTCGGCTTCGCGGATTTTTTGCCCATTCCGGGCTACTTCTTCCGTCCGTGCTGCGACGGCCGCGCGGTGATGTGCTTGAAGCGCCAGATGTCCCCGCGCATCGACTCGTTGCGCGGCTTGAGGTGGTTGTGGCGGGCGCGGGCGCGCCGCTGGGCGAGACGCTGGATCTGCGTCTCCTGGTCGGACTCCTCATGGAACCGGTAGGAGCCGAGCCCGAGACCTCCAAAAACACTGATCAGGAGTCCGCCCCACAGCTCTCCGTCGGTCAAGTCGGTCCATTCTTCCTTGGATGGCTCGGTCACCTGCAAGCTCCCCTTCTCGCGCTTGTTGGCCATCGTAGTGGCGTTCGCGCGAGGAAACAACCCCTCCGCCTCGCCCCGCCCGGTTCCCGCCAGGGGCGCGGCCGCGTCTCACTCCGTCGCGAGGTTCGGATCCCACAGCACCTCGGGCACGTCGAGCGCCTGGTGCGCCCAGCGCGCGCACACGAACAGCGCGTCGCTGAGCCGGTTCAGGTAGGCGAGCTCGACGTCGACCCCGCCCTCGCGCGCGAGCCCGACCACGAGCCGCTCGGCCCGCCGGCAGACCGTGCGCGCCTGGTGCAGCACGGTCGGCAGCCGGTGGCCTCCGGGCAGGACGAAGGAGCGCAGCGTCGGGAGATCGGCGTTGAGGCGGTCGATCAGCGTCTCGAGGCGCGCGACGTCCGCTTCCCGGACCCGGGCCTGTTGGGGGCCGAGGTCGGCGGGCAGGGTGGCGAGGGCCGAGCCGAGGTTGAACAGCTCGTGCTGCAGGCGCAGGAGCTCGTGGTCGAGCGAGGCGAAGCGCGCCTTCTCTTCGCTCGCGAGCGCCGCGATCTCGACCCGGGCGGCGCCGAGCAGGGTGTTCAGCTCGTCGACCGAGCCGAAGGCGGCGATGCGCGGGGCGTCCTTGGCGACGCGCTGGCCGCCGACCAGGCTGGTCTTCCCGCTGTCTCCGCCGCGCGTGTAGACCCGTCCGATCGCGATCTCGGGGTCGCGGAAGGTGTCGTCAGCCATCGGGATGCTCCTGGTAGCGGGTGGGGTCGGGGAGGCCGGCCTCGGCGAAGCCTCGCGCCCGCAGCTGGCAGGAGTCGCAGCGCGCGCAGGCGCGACCGTCCGGGTCGGGGTCGTAGCAGGACAGGGTCGAGGCGTAGTCGACGCCGAGGGCGTGGCCGCGCGTGATGATCTCCGCCTTGGTCAGGGTCAACAGGGGCGCGCGCAGCGCGATCGGACGGCCCTCGACGGCACGCCGGGTCGCGAGGTCGGCGAGGCCCTGGAAGGCGGCGAGGAACTCCGGCCGGCAGTCGGGGTAGCCGCTGTAGTCCAGGGCGTTGATGCCGAGATAGATCGCGTCCGCGTCGAGGACCTCGGCCCAGCCGAGCGCAAAGCTGAGGAAGATCGTGTTGCGCGCGGGCACGTAGGTGATCGGGATGCCTTCCATCTCCTCGCGGTCCTTCGGCACCGGCAGGTCGGCGGTCAGGGCCGAGCCCCCGAAGGCCCGCAGGTCGATCTCGACCACCCGATGCTCCGCCGCGCCGAGCTGGGAGGCGACCGCGTGTGCCCGGTCGAGCTCGACGCTGTGGCGCTGCCCGTAGGCGAAGGACATGCAATAGCAGACGTAGCCGTCGCTGCGCGCGATGGCGAGGGCCGTGGCGGAATCGAGACCGCCGGACAGCAGGACGACGGCTTTCATGCGGGCTCCCGGTGCCTGAAGGACCGGCAGTGTGCGGAACCTTCGGGCCGCTGTCAACGCCCGCCCGCGGAAGCCGGTGGACGACCCCGGTAGCGGGCGCGGGGCCGGATCATCGGCTCGCCGTACTGCTCGATGATGTGGCCGATCCAGCCGACCAGGCGGCCGAGGGCGAACAGGGCGAGCGCCGACCCTTCCGGCAGGCCGAGGACCCGCCGCAGCGCGACGAGCGCGAAGTCGATCGCCGGCTCCACGCCCCTGCGCTCCCTGGCGGAAGCCCGCAGGGCGTCGGAGGTGTCGAGGGCCGGGTGCGGGCCGGCCTCGGCGAGCAGCTGGAGAAGCGTCCGGCCGCGGGGGTCGCCGCCGGGGTAGAGGCGATGGCCGAAGCCGGGCAGCTCGTCCCCCCGCTCGAGCCGGGCGCGGACCGCGTCGCGACCGCCCGTCGCCTCGTCGAACAGCGCCTCTACCCGGGCGGTGTGTCCGCCGTGGCGCGGGCCGCGCAGGGCGGCGAGGGCCGCGAGCACGGCGTCGTAGGGGCTGGAGTCCGCGGAGGCGACGCAGCGCGCGGTGAAGGCGGACACGTTCAGCTCGTGGTCGGCGCACAGGATCAGGGCGGCGTCGAGCAGGCGCGCTACCGCATTCCCGCGCTCGCCGGCGAGCTGCGCCGCGACGGCAGTTCCCCGCGGGCGCCCGCTGATGACCTCGACGGCGAGGTCGAGGATGCGCCCGCCGCAGCTGCGCACGGCGTCCGGCCGCCGGTCGAAGCGGGCGGGATCGCGCTGGGCGTGCCAGGGGAGCAGGCTCTGCAGGCGGGGAAGCGGAGGCAGCTCGGCCAGCGCCGCGGCGAAGGCGGGCAGCTCGAGCGGCTGCGGGGCGGGAGGCGGCCCGAGCGCCCCGTTCCAGAGCAGCCCGACCACCGCCTCGAAGCGCCGCGAGCGGGCGAGCTCGACGGCGTCGTGCCCGCGGTAGTACAGGCGTCCCTCGGCGATGCAGGAGATCGCGGAGTCGAGCACGGGGGCCCCCCAGTGCAGCGCCTCGCGCACGGCTTTGCCCGGATTCCGGCGCAGCTCTTTGCGGGCGCGCAACGCCTCGAGCTCGTCGCGCCGGTACAGCTTGCGCCGCGCGTCGCTCGACGGATGGGAGCGGAGCCAGCCCCGGCTGACGTAGGCGTACAAGGTCTGCACCTGGATGTTCAGGAGCGCGGCGGCCTCGCGGGCGGAGAGCAGGTCGTCGGCCACGGGCTTCCTCCAACATGTTGATCTATCGATCAATGTTGACAACTTGTCGGCTGCTCGTCAAGCTTCCATCAGACCCCCATCGGGAGAGGATGTTATGACGATTGGACTGGAAGGCGTGATCGCGGCGGAGACCACCCTGTGCGAAGTCGACGGCGAGCGCGGCGCGTTGCTGCTGCGCGGCCGCCCCCTCGCCGAGCTCGCCGGGCTGGGCTACGCCGGCATGGCCGCGCATCTGTGGCAGGACCTCGACCCCGCTGCCGACGCCGCTACGCTCCGCGCCGACTTCGCGGGCGCCCGCTCGGAGGCCTTTCCCCGCGCCTGCGAGGTCGCCCCGCTCGCCGCGGCGCTGCCCGCGGTCGACGGGCTGCGGCTGGGCCTGAGCGCCCTCGGCCCGCACCCCTCGCTCCGCCCGCACGTCTGGCTGTGTGGCGCCCTGCCGGTCTTGCTGGCCGCCCAGGAGCGGGTCCGTGCCGGCGCGCGCCCCATCGCGCCGGACCCGGCGCTCGGGCAGGCCGCCGACTTCCTGCGCATGCTGCGCGGGACGGCGCCGAGCGCCGAGGCCGCGCGCGGCCTGGAGACCTACCTCGTGACGGTCGCCGAGCACGGCATGTGCGCATCGACCTTCGCGGCCCGGGTGATCGCGTCGACCCGCTCGGACCCGATCTCGGCCTGCGTCGGCGCCCTGTGCGCGCTGAAGGGCCCGCTGCACGGCGGGGCACCCGGGCCGGTGCTCGACATGCTCGACGCGGTTGGCAGCCCGCCCCACGCGGTGGCCTGGGTCGCGGCCGAGCTGGCGGCCGGGCGCAGGCTGATGGGCTTCGGCCATCGCGTGTACAAGGTGCGCGACCCGCGGGCGGACGTGCTGCGCGGGGCCTTCACCGCGCTCGCGGGCGACGGTCCCCGGCTCGCGCTCGCCCTCGCGGTCGAGCGCGCTGCCCTCGAGGCCCTGGCCGCGCACAAGCCGGGCCGGGAGCTGTTCACCAACGTCGAGTTCTTCACCGCGCTGCTGCTCGAAGCGGTCGGCCTCGGGCGCGAGCTGTTCACCCCGGTGTTCGCCTTCGGGCGCCTGCTCGGCTGGAACGCCCACATCCTCGAGCAGGCCGCCAGCGGTCGCCTGATCCGCCCCCGGGCGCGCTACATCGGGCCGCGGCCCGCCGCCGCTTCGGCCCCGGGTCGTTGACCGGGCGGGGCGTTGCGTCCGCGGGTCGGCTTTCGTAGACTTGAGCTGTCCTCTGTCGATCGAGGCCAGGATGAAACGCAAGACCAACCAACGCGCAGCGATCCGCCAGGTGCTGATGGACGCCCATCGTCCCCTCAACGCCCAGGAGGTCCTCGAGCGCGCGCAGGACGAGAGCCCCGGCATCGGCATCGCGACCGTCTACCGCAACCTCAAGGCCCTGGTCGCGAGCAACTGGCTCGAGTCGGTGGAGCTCGCCGGGGAGCCGGCTCGCTACGAGGTGCGCGGCAAGGACCACCACCACCACTTCCGCTGCGACAGCTGTGGGAAGGTCTACGACATCCCGGGCTGCGCGGTCGTGCCGAGTGACGCGACCCCCGATGGCTTCCGGGTCGAGCGCCATGAGGTGACGCTGTTCGGGGTCTGCGCCGGGTGTGACTGACCCCGCCCGCTTGCTGCCGGCCCGCCAGATTCCCGTGTGCTGCCACGGTTCGAGCTCAAAAGAGACGCGCCCGCAAGGGGCGCGTTGAACGTCCGGTGCCGTCGAACCAGGCTCCTAGAAGTCCAGCTGGAGACGGAGCATCACGCCGTCTTCGTCGTTGCGCATCTCCCCGCCTCCGACGTCGATGGACTTCTGCCACCAGGTGCGGATGTAGTTCGCGCGCAGGACGACGTGCGAGTTCATCCACCAGTTCACGCCGAGGGTCAGGTCGGTCGCGCGGTCGGTACCGGTCGCGAAGCCGTCGTTGATGATGCCGACGTCGGTGTGGACCATCGACACGCGGGCCGCCACCTCGAAGGCGCCCATGCCGAACTCTTCGGCGAAGGGGTTGAAGTTGCTCTTGACCTCGGGGCGTCCGAAGGTCGCGTCTTCACCCGTGATGAAGTAGGTCAGGGTGGCGTACCAGCCGTCGATCTCGAAGTCCTCTTCCTTGATGCCGTACTGCAGGTCTTCGATGATCGTCTGCATCCACTCGGCGCGCATCGAGAACGGCCCGATCATCCAGGCGAACTCGAGGCCCCAACGCAGGACGCCTTCGTCGTTGTCGACGTTGTCGAACTCGAAGTAGTCGGTCCCGAACTGGGTGTCGTAGTTGTCGCCATCGACGCTCTCGTTCGGGCGGCCCCAGGTGAACGCGCCACCGATGTGGAGGCCCTTGAGGAACATGCTGTCGTTGCCCTTGAACGGGTTGACGATCAGGCGCAGGGCGACGTCTTTGTCATCGCCGTTGTCGCCGTTGGTGTTCGAGCCGTTGCCGTTGAAGATGCCGAGGTAGTAGCTGAAGATCCCGCCGGCGACCTTGCCGTGGGCCATGAAGCCGATGTCGTAGCCGGGGGTGTGGACGTCGGTCGGCATCGAGCGCTCGACGAAGTTGACGAAGCGCGAGGAGGTGTTCTCCTCCATGCCGAAGGGCTCTTTGTACTGGCCGCCCTTGATCTGGAACTGGTCCATCAGCTTGATGTTGACGTAGCCGTCCTGCAGGCTGGCACCGCCGCGGCCGAAGTCGGCCTCGACCTTGCCCTCGAACATCTTGTACAGCGTCGCCTTGAACGCGAGGCGCGCGCGGCGGATGCGGAAGAAGTTCTCGGTGGGATGGTCGGGCTCGAAGAAGATGGCGTCGGCCATGACCCGGGAGTTCCAGGTCAGCTTGAAGTCCTTGCCGGACTTGATGTAGAAGCCGTTGTCCCAGCCGGCTTCGAGGGAAGTCCCTGCCTTGGTCGCCTGGGTGGCCTCCTTCAGCTCCTCGCGCAGCTCCTGCAGCTCGCGCTCGAGGGCGTCCAGGCGCTCGTCGCTCGTCTGCGCCACACTCGCGCCCGCGAGCATGAGGATCAGCGACAGCAACAGGGTTGTCCTAGTGGCAATCATTCATTGACCTCTCTTTCTAGAAAGTCTAGACGCGTTGCGTCAAAGTGGGGCACCGTTAGAAGGGGGAGAAGGTAGTCTGTCGTTGTTAATGGACGGTAAATGGACCATCAAGTTTCACGCGTCTGGGCTTGCGGCTGATGGATGAGATGTTGTCACGATATCGGCTGTTTCTCGATGCGACTCCAGCCCTCGGCGCAAAAGGCGGGATCCCCCGGTATGTTTCCGAGCTCCTCCGCTCGCTCCAGGCCGCCGTGGGGGGCGCGGTCGCCCGCGGCTGGGCGGCGGTCTGGCGGAGCCGCCGGGCGCGCGCAGCCGCCTTCGGCCGCGGAGCGATCGCCGGGCCGCGGCTGCCGCAGCCGCTCCTTCGCGGGCTGTGGACGACGGACCTCGCCGCTCTGGCGCCGCGCTGCGACCTGTTCCATGCGACGACCCCGGTCTGCCCGCCGCGCGGGCGGGCCGCGCTGGTGGTGACGGTCCACGACCTCGCTCCGTTCGATGGCCCCGGGTGGTTCGCTCCCGGCCCGCGGCGGGCGTTCCAGGCGTGGCTGCGGCGGGCGGTCGAGCGCGCCGATGCGCTGGTGGTGCCGAGCGCCTTCAGCCGCGCCCGGCTCGAGCGCCACTTCCCCGGCAGCCACGGTCGGGTGCACGTGGTGCCGCACGGCCTCGACCACGCCTGGCCGGCGGGTCGACCGCCGGGGCCCCTGCGGGACGCGCGGGGAAGGGTGCGGCCGCTGCCGGAGGGCTTCCTGCTCGTGGTCGGCACGGTCCAGCCGCGCAAGGGCCTGCGGCGACTGTTCGCGGCGATGGAGAGGAGCGAGCGCAGCCTGCTGGTCGCCGGCCGACCGGGCTGGCTGTGCGGCCCGATCCACCGCGCTGCCGCGGCCTCCCCAGCGGCCGGGCGGCTGCTGTTCGCGCCCGCCCTCGACGACGGCCAGCTCGCCTGGCTGTTCGAGCGCGCGGCGGTGGTGGTGCAGGCGTCGCCCTACGAGGGCTTCGGCTTCCCGCCGCTCGAGGCGGCACGTCGCGGGACCCCGGTGTGCGCGGTCCCCGGCACGCCGTTGGATGACTGGCTCGGCGCCGACTACGGGCGGCTGGAGGGCGGCCCAGGCGCCTGGGCGGAGCGCTTCGAGGAGGCCGCCTGCGGGCGGGGGCAGGGCCGTGGCGAGGAGGTCCGTCGGCGGCTCGCTGCGTTGACCTGGGGAAGCTGCGCGCGACGTCACCTGGAAGTCTACGAAACCGCGCTCCAGGCCGCCTCCCGGCGCCTTCTTTCGGCGGGAATCAGCTCTTGAAATTCCCCGGGGGTGGGGCTATAAACCCGCTTGCGTCGACGATGCCGGGGATTCCAGCGGGGGACGGTGCTGCCAGATCGCGGATCTGGACCGGATCCTCCCGTCGGGTTCCCCTTCTTTGGGGGTAGGACCAGTGGACAGACACGCGCTCCTCCGCGAGCTCGAGGCCGCCTCCGCGTGGGATGCGCGGTACGCGTACGACCCCGACCCGGACGAGGACTTCGAGGAAGACGACTACGACTTCGAGGATGATGAGGAGTTTCTCGACGAGGACGAGGATTTCGACTTTGACGACGACGACGACTTCGATGATGATGACTTCGAGGACGAAGACGACGACTTTTGACCCGACCGGGAGCCGCCTTGCCGAACGCCCCTGAAGCCCCCCTGAACCCTGTCCCGCAGGACGCCGTGACCGATTCACCGCCCGTCGTGATTCGCGCCGCGGCCCAGGACGACCTCGCCGCCGTGCGCGCGCTCGGCCGCGCCTTCCTCGAGGAAGCCGAGATCCCGAGCGACTTCGACAGCGAAGCGTTCTGGCGGCTGCGCGTCCGCGATCCCGATTGCTGCCTGCTGGTCGCGGCGAGTGAGGAGGCCGTGGTCGGCTACCTGGTCGGCCGGGTGATCGCGCCCCAGGCGCACCTGGCCGCCGAGCTCGGCCTGCTCGAGAGCGTCGTGGTCAGCAGCGAGCACCACCATCTCGGCCTCGGGAGCAAGCTGGTCGGAAAGGCCCTCGACTGGTTCCGGAGCAAGCGGGTGAAGTCGGTGCGCACATCGGTCGCCGCCTGCAACGACAGCGCGCGCAACTTCTTCGCCCGCATGGGCTTCGCACCGCGCGTGGTGCAGTTCAGCCTCGAGTTCGACAGCGCCGGCTGAGCTTCCTCCGGCCCGCGAATCCAACGGGCTCCCGATTCCCCCGCCTCTCGAAGTGCCCTTCAGCCCGGTCCGGGACGATCAGCCCGGTGAATCAAACGGGATCAGGCAAACTCCGGCAGCGCGTCCATCACCGTCCGGGCGAAGGTCGCTGTGCGGATGGCCTCGGCGATCGCGTTGATGTCGACGTGCCAGGGCCGGTCCCCGGCCAGCGGCGGCACGCGCTCGGCGATCCGGGCCCGCACCTGCTCGAGCACCCCGGACGTCGGCGCTTCGCGGAAACCGAGGGCGAAGAAGTTGGCGAGCAGCTCGGTCGCGACGACCAGCTCGGCGTTGGTGACGACCTGTTGCGCCTTGCGGGCGGCGTGCATGCCCATGCTGACGTGGTCCTCGGTGTTGCCCGAGGTCGGGATGGAGTCGACACAGGCCGGGTGGCACAGCACCTTGTTCTCCGAGACCAGCGCCGCGGCCGTCACCTGCGCCATCATCAGCCCCGAGGTCAGGCCCGGCTCCGGGGCGAGGAAGGCCGGCAAGCCGGCCGAGAGGTCGGGGTTGACCAGCCGCTCCAGCCGTCGCTCGGAGATCGACGCCAGCTCGGCGCAGGCGATCGCGAGCACGTCCGCCGCCATCGCGACCGGCTCGGCGTGGAAGTTCCCGCCCGACAGCACGTCCCCGTCCTCGGGGAAGAGCAGCGGGTTGTCGGTCACCGCGTTCATCTCCCGCTCGAGCACCCCCCGAATGTAACGCATCGCGTCACGGCTCGCCCCGTGGACCTGGGGGGAGCAGCGCAGCGCGTAGGCGTCCTGGACCCGGTCGCAGTCCTTGTGGGTCGCCGCCAGGGGGCTGTCGGCGAGCAGCAGGCTGAGGTTCCGCGCCGACTCGACCTGGCCGGGGTGGGGGCGCAGGGCGTGGATGCGGGCGTCGAAGGCGACGCTGGTGCCGAGCAGGGCGTCGGTCGACAGGGCGCAGGCGATGTCGGCGGTGCGGGCGAGGCGTCGGGCGCGGATGTAGGCCGTCGCGGTCAGCGCCGTCGTGAACTGGGTGCCGTTGATCAGCGCGATCCCTTCCTTTTCCTTCAGCGTCACCGGCGCCAGGCCCGCGGCCGCCAGCGCTTCGGCCCCCGGCAGGCGGCGCCCCTGGTAGCTCGCCTCGCCCTCGCCGATCGCGACCAGCGCGACGTGGGCGAGGGGCGCGAGGTCGCCGCTGGCACCGACGGAGCCCTGGGACGGCACGACCGGGATCACCCCGCGGCCGAGCATCTCCAGCAGCAGTCGCAGGGTGTCGGGGCGAATCCCGGAGTGGCCCTGGACCAGCGTGTTCGCGCGCAACAAGAGCGCGACCCGCACGTCCGATTCCGGCAGCGCCGGGCCGACGCCTGCGGCGTGGGAGCGGATCAGGTTGGTCTGCAGGGTCTCGGCCTGCTCTCGCGAGATGCGCTGGGAGCAGAGCCGCCCGAAGCCGGTGTTGACGCCGTACACCGTGCGGTCCGAGGCGACGATGCTCTCGATCAGCGTGCGCGCCTGGCGCACCCGCTCCTCGGCCTCGGGGGTCAGCCCGAGCGCGCTCGGCGGCTCGTCGAGGAACTGCGCCAGGGTCGGGATCGTCAGGCTGGTGCCATCGAGCAGCATCGTGGTCATCGCGTTTCCTCCGAAGGAAGCTGGAGCGCCGCGAGGGCGGCCCGGAAGTCGGGCGCGGGCGGCGCATGGAGATCGAGGGTCTCGCCCCGGGTCGGATGGCGCATGCGCAGCCGCAGGGCGTGCAGGGCCTGCCGGCACAGGCCGCCGGGGCCCTCCGGCGCCTGCTGCTCCTCGCGCCAGCGCGACGGCGCATCACCGCCGGGGGTCAGGTACAGGGTGTCGCACAGCAGCGGGTGGCCGAGGGCGTGCAGGTGGGCGCGGATCTGGTGCTGCCGGCCGGTGAACAGCTCGACCTCGACGTGGGTCGCGCCGTCCAGGCGCTCGAGCACCCGGAAGGCGGTGTGCGCCTCGAGGCCGTCGGCGGCGACGTGCATCTTCAGGCCGCCGGGGCTGTCGGGGTGCGGCGCGAGCGGCAGGTCGATGCGGCCCTCGTCGTCCGCGAGCACGCCGGTGGCCAGGGCGACGTAGCGTTTCTCGACCGCGCGCGCCTCCCAGATGGCCTGGACCTTCGCGCGCACCGCCGGGGTCTTGGCGATCAGCAGCACGCCGCTGGTCTCGCGGTCGAGGCGGTGGCAGAGCTGCGGCATGAACGGCGTGCCGCGCGCCTCGAAGAACAGGTGCAGGGCGTTGACCAGCGTCTCGTACTGGAACTGGCCGACCGGATGGCACACGACCCCCGGCGGCTTGTTCAGCGCGAGCAGGTCGTCGTCCTCGAAGATGATGTCGATCGGGATCAGGTCGGGGCGCGGCTCGCGCGCCGGCGGCGGCACCTTGACCTCGATCAGGTCGTCCGCGACGACCTTGAGGGACTTCTTCGCCCGGCCGCCGTTGACCTTGATCTTGCGGGCGCGGATCAGCTCCTGCACCTGGTTGCGGCTGCGCCAGTGCAGGCACTCGGTGAGGAAGGTGTCCAGGCGCAGCCCGGCCTTCTCCGGAGGGACCCGGTAGGCGACCCACTCCGGCGGGCGGGCATGACTTCGGATCGGGACCTTCATCTCGCGTGCGCCTTCCGTGCCGGTCCGCCATCGCCTTCCGGCCTGCGGTGGGACCCGCCCGCGCGCATTGTACCGGGCTTCGCGCCCCACGCCAGCGGGAGCGGCGAGGAGCGGCGGGCATTTCCGGGAGCGGGGACATGCGCGAAACGGTGTCGTACGCTACACTCTACCACGGCGGGCCGTCATCCCATCCCATCCCGACGGCCCGGTCGTGCGGAGCGAAGGGATGCCCTCGCAGGTGTTGGTGGTCGAGGACGATTTCCAGCTGCGGCTGGCGCTCTCGACGACCTTGAAGACCGAAGGCTACGAGATCACCGCCGTCGCGTCGGCGGAAGAGGCCGAGCAGGCGGTCAGCCCCTGGCCCGACGTCGCGATCGTCGACTGGAACCTGCCGGGCAAGTCCGGCCTCGAGCTGCTGCAGCAGTGGCGGGCCGAGAAGAAGATGTTCCCGGTGATCTTCCTCAGCGGCCGCGCGACCGTCAGCGAGCGCGTGACCGGCCTGCGCGCGGGCGCCAGCGACTACATCTCCAAGCCCTTCGCGTCCGAAGAGCTGCTCGCGCGCGTCGCCGTGCAGCTGCGCGACCACACCCTGACGCCCCCGAAGGGCATGCTGCGCTTCAACGCGGCCCGGGTCGACCTCGACCGCGAGGAGGTGCTGCTGGCCAACGGCGACTCCTGCCCGCTGACCTCCCAGGAGGCCTCGCTGCTGTCCTACTTCGCCGCCCACCCCCGGCGGGTGATCTCGCGGGCCGAGCTGTTGCGCGAGGTGTGGGGCTTCAAGCGGGTGGTGCGCACGCGGGCCGTCGACAACACCGTGCTGCGCCTGCGCGGGAAGATCGAGCCCGACCCCTCCTGCCCGCGCCACGTCATCACGGTCCACGGCACCGGTTACCGCTTCGAGCCCTGACGATTGATCTCTCCTGTCCGTCGTTTGCGCCCCGCCGCGCTCCGCGCCAGACTGCAGGAGGTGCGCACGGCCTGTGCGCAGATGGAGGAAACGAGATGCGAAGCGTCCTACGCGCTGGCGCCCTCCTCGCCCTGTTGGCGGGGATGGCGACGGCCCAGGATTTCCAACGCGAAGGCAACGCCGAGAAGCGGGCCCAGAAGGATTCGCTCGAAGGTCAGCCGCCCCCCGCGATGGAGGTCGAGAACTGGCAGAACACCGATGGCGAGGCGCTCACCCTCGAGAGCCTGCGCGGCAAGGTCGTCGTGCTCGACTTCTGGGGCACCTGGTGTGGTCCCTGCCGTGCGGCGATTCCGCACCTCAAGGAGCTGTACGCCGAGCACAAGGACCGGGGACTGATCGTCATCGGGGTCCACACGACGAACGCCGGAGACCGGATGGCAAAGTTCGCCGCCAGCCAGGAGATCGACTACCCGATCGCCGTCGATGTCGACGGGAAGACCGTCAAGGCCTTCCGGGTCGATTCCTACCCCGACTACTATCTGATCGACCGCGCGGGGAACCTGCGGGTCGCCGACCTCGCGAACGGTGATCTCGACCGCGCGGTCGAGGTGCTCCTGAACGAAGAGCCTCCCGCCGACCTCGAGCCCGCCCCGGAGGAGTAGCCGCCCGGCTCTCCGGACCCGGTCGGGCGGAAACCACCCGGCCGCGGTCGCCTCCCGGTTCGCGAGGCCTTCCCTGGATTGCTACAATCGATCCCGCGTCGCGACCCTCGCTGAGGGGTGGGCCCGCGCTGGGCCAGGGGTCGCCTAATCCGGGAGGAAGATATGACTGTCCGATTCCGCGGGATCGCCCTGATCCTGTTGTCCGCGCTGGGCGGCACCGTGCTCGCCCAGGAAGCCACCTTCGAAGAGGCGGTCGGCGATGCGCTGGCCTACCTCGTCGTCCCCGACTGGCAGGAGGCCTCGGAGGCCTTCAGGAGCTCCGACCTCGGGACGATGCTCGAGGACGAGGAGGTCAAGGCCTTCCTCGAGGTCCTCGAGCAGGGCGGCGAAGGACTGTTCGACGAGCTCGCCGTCGAGTTCGAGAAGCAGATGGGGCTGCCGATGGAAGACGCGATGAATATGGTCGTCGAGGAAGCGGGCGTCGCGCTGCTCAGCGTCGACTCCGCGGCGATCGAGATGCAGCAGAAGCAGTCCCAGGCCTTCTCGATGGCCCACCAGATGACCAACGCCGCCTACTACTTCAGCCTCGACATGGGGCGCCAGCCGAAGTCGATCGACGAGCTGGTCGAGAACCCCGGCGACGACAGCTGGTACGGCCCCTACGTCTGGATGGAGTCGCCCGAAGACCTGCTCGACCCCTGGGGCCGGGCCTACAAGATGGTCGTCGCCGATGACGGCGAGGTCAGCTTCCGCTCCCTCGGCGCCGACGGCGCACCGGGCGGCGAGGGTCTCGACACGGACATCGGCATCGACTGGGGCGGCGCCGGGCCGATGGGGAACCCGATCCGCTTCCTGATCTCGCTGCGGGTCAACGAGGGCAGCGAGGCCTTCGTCGACAAGATGCTCGGCAAGTTCTTCGAGAACTTCCCCCCCGAGCGCATCCGCACCTTCGGCGAGGATGCCGAGCGCCCCTACAAGGGCTGGGAGATCGACGGCGACCCCAAGCTGATGATCGCGCTGCGCGGCTCCCACTGCGTCGCCGCTGGCGACCCGGAGAGCTTCGAGCGCGCCCTCGCGCTGCTCGACGGCACGGCGGCGCCCGTCGCCAACCCCGTCCGCGATGAGCTGATGGGCCAGTGCGCGATGGAAGCGCCCGTGCTGACCGGCTTCGCGCACCTCGCCGCGCTGCTCGACGTGATGCCCGAACCGCCCGCCGAGATCGCGGCGGCCCTCGAGAGCGCCGGCCTGATGGGCCTGCGCTCCGCCGGCTTCTCGGTCGGCGCCACCGATGGCCAGGCGAGCTGTCGCTTCGCCCTCGACGCCGAGGAGGAGCTGACCGGCCTGTTCTCGCTGTTCAACGGCCAGCCGGTCAGCGGTCCCGCCGCCTTCGCGGCGAACATCCCCGGCGATGCCAGCGGCTACAGCGCGGCCAGCTTCGACTTCGGGGCGATGTACGACAAGATCCTCGGGATCGTGAAGGCCGGCGTCGGCGACGAGCAGTTCGTCGAGGTCGAGAAGATGATCGCCGAGACCGAGAAGTCGCTCGGCTTCACCCTCGAGGGCGACCTCTTCGCCGCCTTCGGCAGCTCGATGTACAGCTACATGCGCATGCCGCGGGGCGGCAGCATGATCCCCTCGTCGGTGTCCGCCCTCCAGCTCGAGGACGCCGAGGCCTTCGAGCGCGTGCTGAGCGGTCTGGCGGCGGCCGGCCTGCTCGAGGTCAGCGAGCGCAACTACCGCGGCCAGCGCATGCGGGTGTTGCTCGCGACCCTCGGGGAGCTCGGGCAGAACCCCTTCGAGTCCGAGCCGCGTAGCCCCGACGAGGCGCTCGGCCTGGTCACGACGATGTTCTCCGGCTTCGCCTTCACCGTCGACGAGTCCGGCTGGATGTGGCTGAGCAACCGCGCCCAGGACCTCAAGGACCACATCGACTGGAAGCTCGACGGCGGCAGCCAGCTCTCCGCGCACACGACCTTCCAGGGCATCGCGGGAACCCCCTCGGCCAACGCGAGCTTCTTCTCCTACAGTGACGGGCGCCCGGCCTTCCTGATCTGGTACAACAGCTTCATGCCGCTGATGCAGTACGCCGAAGGCTTCGCGCGCCGCGCCGGCGTGCCGATGGACATGTCCCTCGCCCCGCGCGGTCACGTGCTCGCCCAGTACATGCAGCCCGCGGTCAGCACGATGCACTCCGACGGGAAGACCATCGTCGCCGAGCTGCGCATGAGCTCCGCGGGCGTCGGCGCGATGCCCGCCGCCGCCGCGGTCGGCATCGTCGCGGCGATCGCGATTCCCAACCTGCTCGCGGCCCGGGGCGCGGCGAACGAGGCGTCCGCGATCAGCTCGATGCGCACGATCGTCTCGTCGAACGCGATGTTCTTCCAGGGGGACATCGAAGGCGACGGGATGAACGACTACGCCCTGAGCCTCGAGGAGATGATGGAGGTCGGGCTGATCGACAACGTGCTCGGCTCGGGCATGAAGTCCGGCTACATCTTCGAGTACGGCACCGACGACCCGAGCACTGGCTGGTGGCTGCGGGCGATGCCGGCCGACGGGAATGGCCGCTACTTCTACGTCGACGAGAGCGGCGTGATGCGCCAGGAGTACGACTTCCCCGCCGACGAGAACAGCATGCCGCTCCAATAGGAGAAGGTGTGCGGTCCGTTCTTGTACGCGAGCCCGGCCGGGCTCGCGTTCTTCATTCGGGCTGATTCACTCCAGGTCCCGCCAGCGGTACGCCTGGTAGTCGGGATCCCAGACCAGCGCGTCGCGCTCGCGCTCGAGCAGCCCGCGCCAGTGCGCGGGCTCGAAGCGTCCGTCGAACGGGGTCAGCGCGATCAGGCGCTCGACAGCCGCCCGGGCGAGCGCGGCGTCGGGGAAGGTCGCGAGGCGGGCGAGCCCGTCGAGGTCGAAGGGCAGGGCGGCGAGCTCGCGGGGGAAGGCGCAGCAGGGCGCGAGCAGCTCCTCGAGGCGGAACGCGACCTCGGGGTCCGGGTCGTCGTGCAGCCAGCGCAGGAGGTCGGGCCACACCGCCGCGCCCTCCGCCTCCAGCCGCGTGCGGGCGGCTTCCCGCACGCCCGGCTCGGGGTCGCCGAGCTCGACGATCGCGCCGTGCACCGCGCCGCTCGGGGCCTCGTAGGGCGAGCGCAGGAGCGCGCACAGCAGCTCCTCGCCGCGCTCGTCCAGCAGCAGCCCGAGGGCCAGGTCGAAGCGGACGACGCGTTGGCTGCCGGGCAGCTCGATGCGGACCCGGGCGCCGTCCTCCTCGAGGGCCGGCGGTGCGGCGAGCTGCAGGAAGGTATAGCAGCCCTGCTCGAAACCACAGCTGCCGCGCTGCAGCCGCTCGTCCTCGGCGGCGACGGCGTCGTAGGGAAGGGCCAGGCGCAGATCCTGGGGCCCGGCGTAGTAGCACAACAGCCCGGGGCTGGCCTGCGCGCGTCCGTAGCTCGTCAGCAGGGGCTGGCCGATGACGAGGAAGCCCTCGCCGTCCGGTGCGGCGAACAGCCAGTGGGCGTAGAAGCCGGCGCCGACGCGGCCGACCTCGCCGACCGCGGCGCCGTCCGCTTCCCACACCAGCGACCAGCCGTCGCCGGGGACCAGGCGCCCCGCGTCGGAGCCACCGGCGATGCCCTGCCTGCCGGGCAGGCCGCAGTGCTGGGCGGCGAGGGTAGAGGCAAGGAGAAGGAACGGAACCGTGCGTGCCATGCGGAGGCCCTCCTGTCCTGTTGTACCGGAGGCGTGGCGCGCAGGATGCAGTGTTTGTCGGGTCAGGGCGCTGCTCCGGCCAGCGGGGCGAGCTCTCCGGAGGCGAGCTGCGCCTGCCCGCGGGCGAGCACGGTGTCGCCGTGGGAGAGCTGGAGCTGCCAGATCTCGCCTTCTCGCTTCAGCTCGAGGTCGACCGCTGGACCGGCGGGCGCGCGGAGGAAGTCGAGGGCCAGTCGGCCGAGCCGGCACTCTCCGCCGCTGGCCCGCGCCAGGCCGAGCATCGCAGCCTCGGCGAAGGTGGCGAGCTGCACGTTGTCGAGCTTCGTGGCGACGGTGCTGCGCGCCTCGACACGGACCCGCTCGGGCGACGCTTCCAGCGTCAGGAGGCGCAGGGGGCAGTGTCCCAGGCCCGTGAGGACCTGCAGGACGAAGGGGTCGCCGTCGGCGAGCTGTTCGAGCGAGCGCTCCCGTGCGTGGTGGAACAGCGCGGCAGCCCGGCCGGCGCCGACGGTCGTCAGCGTCAGCCGCTCGCCGTCACGAAACAGCAGCAGCAGCCGTGACCAGCCGAGCCACCAGCCGGTGACGCTCTCGGGCGGAAGCGCCTCGATGCCGAGGAGGGTGTTCCCGGCCCACCGGCGTACGGGGGCGAGGGCGCTGCCCGGCATGCCGGGCTGGGGAGTGGTGGAGGCGGGCGTGCGGCGGTAGAAGACGAGGCTCCCGTCGCGCCAGCCGAGGACGCCGGAGATGTCGTCGAGGCTGCCGGCCCATCGCGGCTCGCCCGGCGCGAACAGCGTGTCGGCCCAGGTGCGGACTCCGTGGCGTATACCGAGCGCGAGCACCTGGGTCCCCACGACGAACAAGATCCCGAAGACCAGGGGGATGAAGAGCTTGTCGAGTTGTCCGGCGCTGTCGAATTCGATCATCTTGAGGAAGTGGACGAAGCCGCAGCCCAGGCCGAGGATCGTCAGGAGCAGCCCAGCCCAGCGCCAGCTCGGCAGGAGGTCGAGGGCACGCGGGCCGGAGCGAGGGCCCGGAGGAAGGGCGGGGATGACGGTGGCCTGCGGAGAGCTTGGTGGCATGAAAGATCCTCGTACTTGACGG
>JAUIEM010000622.1 GCA_030428695.1 bacterium | reverse complement strand
TGCCGACGTTTCGCTCGATCACCGCGTGCTTGTTGAGAAAGAACTCGGCGTCCTCACTCGCTTCGAGGAGGCGCGCCCCGTCGGTGATCTGCGGGAGCACGTACTTCCAGAAACCGAAGGCCGCCCCACCAAGGACCGCAACGATCAGCAGGTTGCGCCAGATCGGATTTCTCCGGGTTCGCCATTTCGGTGGCATGTTTTCCCCTCCTCTGCAGGCAGAACGCTCACTTCTACTCGAAAACTCCCCGGGCTACCAGCCGGGACCCCACAGCAGGATGACGAGGCCGCCACCGAGCATCAGGGCGATCAGGAGCCCGATCCACAGCGCGCCGCCCGCGCCCCCTTTGCGAGCGGCCCGCTCGGCGAGCTCAGCGTCCTCGTCGAGGCCGTACTCGGGCATCTTGCGCTTCAGCTCCAGCCAGCGCCGTGGGTGCATCTGTCCCTTGAGCACGAGGGACTCGACCAGCTTGGCGTGGGTCCGCTGCATCGCGCGCTCGACCTCCTGGGCCTGCTCCGGCTCGATGCCCCCGAGGTCGAACAGCCGCCCGAGCAGGGTGTTGTGGCGGCCGACATCCCAGTTCGCGGTCACCCCCCGCGCGTAGGCGTCGCAGATGAAGACGCCCCAGGCATCGCCGAAGGCGACGACGCTGTTGTTGAACAGCGGCACATCGACGCCCTTGCCGAGCCGCCTGCCGTCGACGCGGGTCCCGTTGCGGCTGCCGAGGTCGCGGATGAAGTAGCCGCTCCCCGCCCGCATGATCTCGACGTGCCGTGCGCTGACCGAGGGGTCGTGCAGGCGCAGGTCCTGCTTGCGGTCGCGGCCGACCTTCAGCACGGGGCCCTCGAAGGTCTGGCTGCGCGGCTGCTCTCCATCGAGCACGATCAGCCGCACCGGCATCTGCTGTTGGATCTGCCCCGAGTCGAGGTCGAGCTTCTCCTCGGGCTTCGGTGTCAGGACCTCGAAGCCCGAGATCGGCGACAGCCGCTGCAGGTCCCGCAGCGTCGGATCGTCGTCGTCCTCGGGCAAGGGCGTGGCGGGCGCCGCGGACGGTGGCTCCTGTTCTTCCGCCGCGACCGCGCTCGCCGGAGCGGGGGGCGGCTTGCCGTCCGGCGTCGCGGGGCGCCACCAGACGGGCAGCCGGCGGGTCTTGTCGATGCTCGGGTCGAAGACCTGCTGCGAGGGAATCGGCAGCCCGGTCTCGAGCGGCGACGCCTCGGCCGACGAAGGCGGCGGCTGCAGGTCCGGCGGCGGGCTGAAGGTGCAGCGGAGCACGTGCTCGAAGGCCTCGAGGCTGTCGCCGTGCCGGATTTCGAGGCGGCTCTCCGGGTCGACGCCGATCCACGCCCCGCCGGTCGAGCGCATCAACCGCGCCCCGTGCAGCAGCCCGGCGTCCTCGAGGAACAGTCTGCCCTCGTCGAGCCTGAGCACGGCGTGCTTGCCGGCCGCCGCATCGAGGGTGCAGAGGGAGCGGTCGGGCGCGCGCCCGAGGACGAGCGCCCCCTCGCCCTCGAGGTCGAAGGCGGACACCGGCTGCTCTTCGCGATAGACCTGGAGCGTGACGCGCACGTCGGAAGCCTTCCGGGTGAAGCCGCACGCCCGGCCACGCGGGAGCCGCGGGCCGGACGCGATGGTCGGTCGGTTTCCCCCTACTTTGAACCAAAACCGCCGCTTTGTCCAACCGCTCCACCGCCATCCGGCTAGCGATGGTCAGCGCGGGCTTGTGACGGTAGTATGGCAGGCCCCCCCGCTCCGAGGACTCCGATGCTCGCCTGGATCGCCGCCTCCGTCTACGGCCTGTGCACGCTGCTCAGCCTCCTCTACACCGTCGCCGCCTTCTTCCCCCTGCGACCCGGCAACCGCCTCGCCCCTGCCAGCTTCTTCGCGGGCTGGTTGACCGGCGAGCTCGCCCCGCAGCACCTCATCGTGCTGCTCGGGCTCAGCCTCGCCAACCTCCTGTGCGGAGGCCTGACCGTCTGGCCCGGACAGGTGGGGCTCGCGCTCGCCGCGCTCTCGGGCCTCGGCCTCGCGGCGCTGCTGTCGAGCGCACTCGCGAGCGCTGCGATCGCCGAGCGTGCCCTCGGCGCGGGCCTCGGCGCCGACCACCGGGACGGCCTGAGCGCCGCCAGCCAGGAGCGCCTGGGCCGGCCGATCTGGGGCAGCTGGCTGCTGCCGTTCCGCTTCCGCGATCCCCGTGTCGAGCGGCTGTCCGGGCTCTCCTACGGACCGGCGCCCGCCAACCAGCGCGGCGACGTGTTCGGCAGCCTGATCCTGCGCAGCCACCCGAGTGACCGCGCCCGGCTCGACATCTACCGGCCGAAGGGCGTGTCGCTCGAGCGCGCGCCCGTGCTCCTGCAGATCCATGGGGGTGGCTGGGTGATCGGGCACAAGCAGCAGCAGGGCCAGCCGCTCCTGCACCGCATGGCGGCCTCGGGCTGGGTGTGCGTCGCCCCGAACTACAGCCTCGGCCCGTACGGGCGCATGCCGGAGCCGGTGATCGACCTCAAGCGCGCCCTCGCCTGGACGCGGGAGCACATCGCAGAGTACGGGGGCGACCCCGACTTCATCGCGATCACCGGCGGCTCTGCGGGCGGGCATCTCGCCGCCACCGTCGCCCTGACGGCGGGCGACCCGGCCCTGCAGCCGGGCTTCGAGGAAGCGGATACGCGCGTCGCCGCCTGCGTCGCGATGTACGGAATCTACTCGTTCACCAACCGCGACGACACCCGCCACAACGAGGCGCTCGGCTCGTACCTCAAGCGCTGGGTGATGGCCGACGGCTACGATGTCGACCCGGACAGCTACCGGCAGGTGTCGCCGCTGCACCGCCTGCACCCGGACGCGCCGCCGTTCTGCGTGGTCCACGGCAGCGACGACGGCCTCGCCCCCTACGACGAGGCCCGCGCCTTCACGGAGAAGCTGCGGGAGGTCTCACGGGCGCCGGTGGTCGGGCTGTTCCTGCCCCGCACCCAGCACGCCTTCGACGTGTTCCACTCGCCGCGCGTCGCGCGGGTGCTCGACGGGGTCCAACGCTTCCTGGAGCACGTCCACAGCGCCTGGACCCTGCGCCAGGCGCGACCGGCGGAGAGCCGGCAGAAGACCCGGGTGTGAGGGACGGTGGCTGAGG
>JAUIEM010000171.1 GCA_030428695.1 bacterium | reverse complement strand
CGCTGCCAGCGGGTGGCGACCCGCACGACGTCACGGCGGCCGACGTCGACGGCGACGGCGACCTGGACATCGTGTCGGCGAACGGCAGCGGCCGGAAGAAGTACGCGTTGGCAGCCGAGAAGATGGCGGTGTTGGCGCCGATGCCCAGCGCCAGGACCACCACCGCCATGGCGGCGAACCCCGGGTTGCGCCGCAGCGTGCGCGCCGCGAATCGGATGTCCTGCCGGATCGTGTCCATCATGGATGCTCCTCCCCTCCGCACGGTGTCCCCATCCCTCGCTCCATTCCGTTCCCACCACAGCCGCGCCACCAGAACCGCGGCCCCGCCCAGCTCCCGGAGCGCGAACCCGGGCCGCCACCGCCCGCCGCCCCCCTCCCTCGCCCGCTCATCGTGCACCGCCAGGAACTCGTGGCGGTGCCGCGCCCGGAACTCCGTCGGCGCCAGGCCGAGGATCCACGCCAGCAGCCGTCGGGTCACGGCCGCCCCGGCGCAAGGAGGTTCTTCGCCCGCGCCGTGTCCACCAGGGCCGCCAACCGCCGGGACTCGGCCTCCGCCACGTCGCGTCCCGCCCGCGTGATGCGGTAGTAACGGCGCCGCCCGTCGTCCGACTCCTGGCCGGGAGGCTCGGGCGCTTCCTCGATGAGGCCACCCGCTTCCATGCGTTGGAGGGCCAGGTACAGCGCCCCCGTCGAAGGCGCGGGACCTCCGCTCCGACCTTCGATTTCCTTGATGACGCCGTAGCCGTGGCGATTCTCGTCGGCCAGGGCCACGAGGATCTGGAACGTCAGGGGCGTGGGCGGAGACGACCGGTCGTTCGACGGCATGGGGGTCTCGGACGTGCGGGTCGGGGTAGCCGAGTCAGAAATGCATAAATCATTTATACATTGCCGCCTTACGCAATGCAACGGTGTGCGGAGCGCGGCCCTTGTGGCACCGCCCGGCATGCGGTAGACCCCACCCATGTCCGATCAACTCGGCCTCTTTCCCGACGATGCCCTGCCGCCCCCGCCCGCCGCCGTGGCGTCCAGCGTAGCAGACCTGGCGCGCCGCCACCACGGCGTCCTCAGCCCCGGTCCGCGAGGGCCTCGCCCGCCATCCGCCGGGCCCAGCGCACGACCGCGGGGTTGGTCTCGAGGTAGTAGGGCAGCGCGACCACGGCCACCGACACCGCCAGGCCTCTCCCCCGCCGCCAGGTCGCATCGTCGACGCCGAGCGCGCGCCGGAAGCTCGCCCGCTCCGCGCGTCCGAAGAGGTTCCACGCGAACAGCAGGTCGGTCGCGGGGTCGCCGACCCCCAGCCCGCCCCAGTCGAGCACGCCGCACAGCCGGCCGTCGCTCACCAGGAGGTTCGATGGGAACAGGTCGCCGTGGATCCAGCGCCCGGGCCCCTCCCAGACCGGCGCGCGGAGGGCGTCCTCCCAGACCGCGCGGAGCTCCTCGACCGGCACGAGCCCCCGGCACTGCTCGAGGGCCCGGCGGGTCTCGACGTCCCGGCGGGCGAGCGGCACGCCGCGGAAGAAGTTGTGGGCACCGGGTGCCGGGCCCTCGCGGGGCTCCTGCCCGGAGAGCGCGCGGATGAAGCCCGCGAGGTCTTCCGCGAGGCCCGTCGGATTCGTCAACGAGCCGGCCCGCGGGTGGTTGCCCGCGAGCCAGCGGCACACGCTCCAGGCCGAAGGATACCCCGGACCGGGATCGCCGTGCGCGACCGGGACCGGGACCGCGACCGGCAGCGCCGGCGCGAGCTCCGGGAGCCAGCGCTCGAGCTTCCGCACCTGTTCGTCCTTGCCGGGCCGCAGCGGCAGCCGCACGACGCGGTCGGCGCCGAGCCGGAAGAGCGCGTTCTCGGTGCCGCCGGAGGCGACCCTCGTCAGGGGCAACGCGGCCAGGGCGGGGAGCTGGGCGCGCAGAAGCCGCCGGACCAGGGCCGCATCGATCGGGAGCTGGTCGGGGTGCATCATCGGTCGCTCCTTGCGCGGACGGCGACGGGCCTCGGCCGAAGCCAGGCTGAGACAGATCCTACGCCGAAGTCCGTGGTCGCAGGAAGAAAGATCGAACGCAGCGCATGCGCAGGGACGTGCACATCCAGTTCCATGAGTGACGGACCGCGTCGCCGAGGGGCAGGAGAGAATCTGACCTCAGCGTGAGCTCTGTCCTGCAGCGGGGAGACCAGTTCCCAAAGTACGACGGGAGGGGGTGAACCCCTCCCCTACCTCGGTGTGTCCGCTCTTCCGGGGGTGGGGCGGGGATACCCCCGCCGGCGCCGGGCGTCTGTCATCGACCGCGTCAGATGAATGAGGCCTTGGGGTTGCCGCTGGCGACGCGGCGGGCTGGCCCTCGCCTCGTCGGAGGCTGCCTGGATCGCGGCCGCCCGCGGCCCTCGGAGGGAGCCGCTACTGGCAGTCCGAGCCGCTCATTATGCCTTCCCGTCGATCTGCAAAGATGACCATGCCCCGCCAGAGAAGTCCCCTGTCTGACTTCAATCGGGATCGGGATCGGGATCGGAAGCGACTCCAAGAGCGCCGCTCCTGAACGCCCGATCCCCGACACCGATTCCCCCCAATCGTTGCCTGCCCGAAGAGAACCGTGGGCCGTCGGCCGTGGGCCGTCGGCGCGTGACCGTCGCCGTGACCGTGACCGTGGACCGGGTTGCAGCCTCGCCTGGTCTTGCCCCACCGCGAGTCTTCTTGACTCGCGAGGGATCCCAGCCTTGCGCGCTCGATCTCTCGTCCCTTGTACGGCCCGACAGTCCGGAGCTCGAACTCCCCATGTCCCTGCGGTAACCGACCGCGGGACAGGCGCCCTGCTGGAGTCAATCTTCCGCTGCCCCCCGGCCAGAACCCGCTCCGCGCCTCTGCTCCTCTGCGCCTCTGCTCCGCTGCGCCTCTGCGTTGATTTCCCTCTTCCGCCCCCAGGCCCCAGCACCCGCCGATGCAACGCGGCCGCCCCCGCCCCGCCCAGGGCGGAACGGCAGCGGCCGTGCTGCGAAGACACGGGCGCTCAGCTGCAGCCGGTCGTGCTGCCGCAGGAGACGCACTTCAGGCAGGTGCCGTTGCGCACCAGGGTCAGCTGGTTGCAGTTGCTACAGGGGTCGCCTTCGTAGCCGCGGAGGCGCGCCAGCCGGTACGCGTCGTCGGCGCTGAGGGTCGCGGTCGCGCTCGCCTCGTCGGAGGCTGCCTGGATCGCGGCCGCGCGCCCGTTGCCGTGGCCGTGACCGTGCCCGTTGCCGTTGCCGTTCTTCTTGCCGTTCGAGCGGCTGAAGCCCGAAGAGGTACGGCGGAAGCCGGAGCTCGAGCTCGGCAGGCGCTTGGTGGAGGCCGCCGGCTGCGGGGTCTGCTGCGACTTCTTCAACACGAGCACGCGCTCGGCGACGACCTCTTCCTCCCCGTCAAAAGGGAGCTCTTCCTTCGGCTGCGTCGCGTCGCCCCGCAGGTCTTCCTCTTTGACCTGCGCGAGGTCGTGCCGGCCGAGGTAGCTGATCGCCAGCTCGCGGAAGATGTAGTCGATGATCGAGGTCGCCATGCGGATGCGCTTGTTGCCCCGCACCAGGCCGTTCGGCTCGAAGCGGCTGAAGGTGAAGGCGTCGACGTACTCCTCGAGCGGTACGCCGTGCTGCAGCCCCAGGGACACCGCGATCGCGAAGCTGTTCGTCCAGCTGCGCAGGGCCGCGCCGTCCTTGTGCATGTCGATGAACAGCTCGCCGAGCGCTCCGTCGTCGTACTCGCCGGTGCGCAGGTAGACCTTGTGGCCGCCGATGTACGCCTTCTGGGTGTAGCCGACGCGACGGTCGGGCAGCCGCCGGCGCTTGGCGACGTAGCGGTGCACGATGCGCTCGGTGACGCGCATGATGTCGGAGGAGGACTCTTCCTTGGCCTGGGCCATCACCGCGTCCATCAGGTCGCCCGAGGTCGAGTTGAGCGGCTGGCTGAGCTTCGAGCCGTCACGGTACAGGGCGACCGCCTTGGTCGCGACCTCCCAGGCCAGCCAGTAGGCCCGCTTGACGTCGGCGATCGAGGTCTCCTGCGGCATGTTGATCGTCTTGCTGATCGCGCCGGAGAGGAAGGGCTGAGCGGCCCCGACCATGCGGATGTGGGCCTCGAAGGGGATCACCTGCTTGCCGGTCTTGCCGCAGCGGTTGGCGCAGGCGAAGACGGTCAGGTGCTCGCTGCGGATGTGCGGCGCCCCCTCGACGGTCATCGCGCCGGAGCAGTAGACGTTCGCCGCCTCGATCTGGTCGCGGGTGAAGCCGAGCTCGGACAGCACGTCGAGGTGGTAGGCGTCGGGGTCGACGATGCCGACCGACTTGAGGAAGTCCTCGCCGAGCACGAACTTGTTGAAGGCGAAGCCGATCTCGAAGCTGTTCGGCAGCGCGTCCTCGAGCTTCTGCAGCGCCTCGTCGGTGAAGCCCTTCGAGCGCAGGGTCGCGTGGTTGACGAACGGCGCCCCCTTCAGGGTCTGGTGGCCGACGCAGTGGGTGACGATCGCGTCGATCTGCGAGGGGCTGTAGCCGAGGGCGCGCAGGGCCGGCGGGATGCTCTGGTTGATGATCTTGAAGTAGCCGCCGCCGGCGAGCTTCTTGTACTTGACCAGCGCGAAGTCGGGCTCGATGCCGGTCGTGTCGCAGTCCATCACCAGGCCGATCGTGCCGGTCGGCGCGAGCACCGTCGCCTGGGCGTTGCGGAAGCCATGCTGCTCACCGGCCGACAGGGCGTCGCACCACGAGCGCCGGGCCCGGCGCAGAAGCGCGTCGGGGCAGTGCGAGGCGTCGACCCCGACCGGCGTGGTGTGCAGCCCCTCGTAGGCCGAGGCCGGCGCGTTCTCGATCGCCCGCTGGTGGTTGCGCATCACCCGCAGCATCGGCTCGCGGTTGGCCTGGAAGTGCTTGAAGGGCCCGAGCTCGGAGGCGATCTCGGCGCTGGTCGCATAGGCCCGGCCGGTCAACAGCGCCGTGATCGCGCCGCAGATCGCGCGGCCGCGGTCGCTGTCGTAGGGGGTGCCGAGCACCATCAGCAGCGAGCCGAGGTTGGCGTAGCCGAGGCCGAGGGTGCGGAACTCGTAGGACAGCTTGGCGATCTGCTGCGAGGGGAACTGGGCCATCGCGACGGAGATCTCGAGCACCAGCGTCCACATCCGCACCGCGTGCTCGAAGTCGTCGAGGCGCAGGATGGTCTTCTCGTCGAAGAACTGCTTGAGGTTCAGCGACGCGAGGTTGCAGGCCGTGTCGTCGATGAACATGTACTCGGAGCAGGGGTTCGAGGCGCGGATCTCGCCGGCGACCGGGCAGGTGTGCCAGTCGTTGATCGTCGTGTGGAACTGCACGCCCGGGTCGGCGCAGGCCCAGGCGGCGTAGCAGATCTGCTCCCACAGCTCGGAGGCCGGCAGGGTCTTCGCGGTCTGCCCGCTGGTGCGGAACTTCAGCTCCCACTCGCTGCCGTCGCGGACGCTCTTCATGAACTCGTCGGTCAGGCGCAGCGAGTTGTTCGAGTTCTGGCCCGACACGGTCGTGTAGGCCTCGGACTCGTAGTCGGTGTCGTAGGTGTCGAAGTCGATCGCGGTGTAGCCCTGCTTCGCGTAGTCGAGGACCTTGCGGATCGCGCTCGGCGGCAGGTTGGCCTCGAGGGCCTTGCCGACCGCCAGGCGCAGCTTGCGGTCCTTGCGCAGGTCGCCGCGGAGCTGCTCGTCGGTCTGGGCGTGGAAGGCCTTCATGATCCCGTTGAGGTGCTTGTTCGCCTGGCGGGAGCCCGAGACCAGAGCCGCGACCTTGTTCTCCTCACGCACCTTCCAGTTGATGTACTCCTCGACGTCGGGGTGGTCGATGTCGAGGGTGACCATCTTCGCCGCGCGCCGCGTCGTGCCGCCCGAACGGATCGCTCCCGCGGCGCGGTCGCCGATCTTGAGGAAGCTCATCAGGCCCGAGCTGCGCCCGCCGCCGCTGAGCGGCTCACCCCGGCCCCGCAGCTTCGAGAAGTTCGTGCCCGTGCCGGAGCCGTACTTGAACAGGCGGGCCTCACGCACCCACAGGTCCATGATGCCGTTCTCGTTGACCAGGTCGTCATCGATCGACTGGATGAAGCAGGCGTGGGGCTGCGGGCGGGTGTAGGCGTCTTTCGAGCGCTCGACCTTGCCGTTCGCCTCGTTGAAGAAGAAGTGCCCCTGCGGCGGGCCGGAGATGCCGTAGGCCCAGTGCAGCCCGGTGTTGAACCACTGCGGGCTGTTCGGCGCGGCCATCTGGGTCGCGAGCATGTAGCGCAGCTCGTCGTAGAACACCCGCGCGGCGTCCTCGGAGCTGAAGTACCCGCCCTTGAAGCCCCAGTAGGTCCAGCAGCCGGCGAGCCGGCGGAACACGTCCCGCGCGTCGGTCTCACCCCCCCAGGCGCAGCCCGGAGCGGCCTCGGAGCGCCACAGCCAACGCGGCACGCCCTTCTCCTGGACCGCCCGGGTCTGCTTCGGCACGCCGGCCTTGCGGAAGTACTTCTGGGCGAGGACGTCGGTCGCCACCTGGGACCAGGTGTCCGGCACCATGACCTCCTCGCAGTGGAAGATCACCTTGCCGTCCGGATCGACGATCTTCGACGTGCGGTTGCGAGGGGATCCTTGCCGGCCTGCGTGAATCTGCGCGAAAAGTCCATGGTTTCTCTTTCCTGCCAATAGTTGTTTTCAGATAACGATCTTCTAGAGAAAGCCCACACGACATGCGCACACTCGCGCATCTCCCATTCTACCCGAATCTCGCGTGTGACTCCGTGGACGCGTCGCGGGCAGCAGCTCGTTCCCGTCGAGTGGTTCTAACGTTCTATCCCCTACCCCTGTCAGGAAAGCGTGTGGTCGACGCGCGGGCTTGAGAGAATTTTCTCGGCCACCGGAGCGCATCCGTCCAAGGTCGGACGGCCCTTGAGGTTGGGTGTGATGCCCGGGAGACTCGATTCTCGACGCGCGACGCGACCCCCTCGCGGCAGGCGCGGTTTGCTCGCCCCCCTCCCCTGCGCTACCCTCGGAGACGAACCGCGCCAGGACCCGCCGATGGAGCTCGTCGACTTCCTCCGCCGCCTGCCTCCCCTCGCCGGCATCGATCCGGCGGGCCTGCACCAGCTGGTCCAGAGTGGACGGCAGCACAGCCTGGCGGCCGGCGCGACGCTGATCGCCGAGGGCCGCCCCGCCGACGCAACCTATATCCTCTTAAGCGGCGAGCTCGAAGAGCTGGAATCCGGCCGCACCGTCCGCCGCTTCGGCGCCGGCGAGGCGGTCGGGCTGCGCGCGCTGTTCGTCTCCACCCCGAGCCCGACGGCCCTGCGCGCCCGGGTCGCCTGCACCCTGCTGGTCGTCGCCCACGAGACGATGCGCGAGCTCGCCGCCCGGGTGCCCGGGCTCGGCCTCGCGGTCGCCCGCCAGCTCGCCCTGCGCGCGCAGGTCACGCCGCCGCCGCCGGGGCCCGGCTCGATCGACCTCAGCCGCTACGCCTTCGATGCCGAGGCCCACGGGCTGTTCCCCGAGCGGCTGCTCGCCCAGCACCGGGCGGTGCCGCTGCACAGGCAGGGGGACAGCCTGACGATCGCGCTTGTCGATCCCCACGACCGCGCCGCCCTCGACGACCTGCGCCGGGTCGCCGGCGGGCTCCTGCTCGAGCCCCTGGCGACCAGCGCGGCCTCGTACCGCGCCTTCGTCCAGCGCCACCAGCGGGCGCGCCTGGCCAAGCGCAGCGTCGTGCGCCGGGCGCCGGCGGCGATCAGCCACGTCGCGCCGCGCACCCGCAGCGACACGGGCGCCCTGAGCGGCCAGGAGGTGATCGACTTCGTCGACGACGTGCTGCGCGAGGCGCTGGTGATCGGGGCGAGCGACATCCACTTCGAGACCCGCCCCGACCGCTTCGAGATCCGCTTCCGCGTCGACGGCCGCCTGCGCAGCCGGGACGAGAGCGCGAAGCCCGAGCTCTCGCCGGCGGTCATCGCCCGCATCAAGGTGCTCGCGCGCATGGACATCTCCGAGCACCGCCTGCCCCTCGACGGCCGCTTCGGGATCCTCTTCGGCAGCGACAAGATCGAGTTCCGCGTCTCGACCGTGCCGAGCGTGCACGGTGAGAAGGCGGTGCTGCGCGTGCTCGATGCCCAGATGCTCAGCACGGGCCTCGACAACCTGATCCTCGCGGCGCTGGTGCGCGACGTCGTGCAGACGATGGTGCGCCAGCCCTACGGCCTGATCCTCGTCACCGGCCCGACCAGCAGCGGCAAGACGACCACCCTGTACTCGATCATCAACGAGATGGACCGCAAGACCCGCAACATCGTCACCGTCGAGGACCCCGTCGAGTACGCCCTGCCCGACATCACCCAGACCCAGATCCAGGTCAAGAACACCCTCGGCTTCCCGCAGATGGTCCGCGCCCTGTTGCGCCAGAACCCCGACGTGATCCTGGTCGGCGAGATCCGCGACGCGGTCTCGGCCCGGGCGAGCGCCGAGGCCGCGATGACCGGCCACCTCGTGCTGACCAGCCTGCACGCCAACGACGCGGTGTCGTCGGTCGTGCGCCTGCGCGAGCTCGAGGTCGAGCCGAGCGTGCTCGCCAACAGCCTGGTCGGCGTGATCAACCAGCGGCTGGTGCGCCGCATCTGCCCCTCGTGCCGGGTCGAGCAGCCGCTGCGCAGCGAGGCCCGCAAGCAGATCCAGAGCGCCCTCGGCGACGACGTCCAGCTCAGCCAGGCCTTCACCGGCAAGGGCTGCGGGGCCTGCCTGGGCAGTGGCTTCTCGGGCCGGGTCGCGGTCTTCGAGACGCTGCCGGTCGCCGGCGCCCTGCGCGACGCCCTGGTCCAGCGCGTCACCCCGCAGGAGCTGCGGCGCGCGGCCCGGGCCTCCGGCCTGATCCCGCGCCGCGCCTACGCCGGCTTCCTGATCAACCGCGGGCTGTCGACGGCCGGTGAGGTGCTGAAGACCCTCGCGGATTGAGCGATGCTCACTCCAGCGGCAGGATCCAGGGCTTCGGCGCGAGCGAATCCCGCTCCTTTGCGAGGTCGACCTGCGGATCGATCAGCCGCCGGCTGCGCCGCCCGTTGAAGGCGACCCAGGCGTCGGCCCGCACCTCGACATCGAGGCCCGAGGCGGCGAAGCGCGCGGCGATGCGGTGGGCGAGCTCGAGGATCATGTCCGGCTGGCCGACCAGCTGCTGGGCCTGCATCGGTGTCAGGCACTCGTCCTCCGGCCGCAGCACCCAGCGGCGCCCGTCCGGGGCCCGCACCCGGAAGCGCAGCAGCCCGGTCTTCTCGACCAGCATCACCCTCCAGCTGAAGCGGAAGCCCTCCTCGCTCCACAGGCTGTTGCCGGGGTACAGCAGCCCGCGCAGGGGCAGCGCGAGCTGCACGACGAACCACGGCAGCAGGAGCCAGGCCAGGCGCGGGAAGCGGCGAACCGGGGCCACGACGGCCACGCGCCGCCGCGACGGCCAGTCCGGCGCGAAGAACAGGGTGGTGCAGCCGACCATGATCCAGGGGAACAGGCCGAGCGGGAACAGCAGGCCCGTCACCGTGTGGAAGACCAGCCCGGCGCAGAAGGCGGGCACCCGCGTCCGCCGCCAGAGCAGGAGGAAGGGCAGGGACATGTCGAACAGCATCCCCGCCCAGGCCATCGCCAGCGGCAGCGGCGGCGTGGCGAGGAGGCTGCCGAAGAGCGGGAGCTCCCGCGCCGCCAGCCAGGTCGCGAGGGGCTGCCCGCGCAGGAGCCAGTCCGGCCCGAGCTTGGCGAGGCCGGCGAAGAGGTAGACCAGGCCGACCTGCGCCCGCAGGGTCCACAGCACCCAGGCCGGCGCCGCGGTTCGCTCCCCGAGCCGGCGCGCGTCCAGGGACCAGCGCCGATGCAGGGGCAGGAAGAGCATCAGGCAGGCGAGCAGGCTGACGAGGTAGTAGTGGTTGAGGTAGGTCGCCTTGTCGAGCAGCTCGACGTATGTGAAGCCGAGGAAGAACACCGCGCAGGCCAAGCGGTAGAACAGGCCGAGGGCGATGCACAGCGACGCGAGACCGAGCAGCGCGAACAGACCGTACAGCAGGGGAGCCGGCGGCACCTCCACCCAGCCGAAGCCCCAATACTTGAAGTGCATCGACGGCGCGAGGTAGAGCTGCTCGATCCAGCCGCGGGCCCAGAACCGCACCACTCCGGCGGCCATCAGCAGCCCGAAGAAGATGCGGAAGACCGCGAGCGACGCGTTGTCCAGCGGACGCAGGGCCCGCTCGCGCCAGGAAGCCATCGATCAGTCGCCGTCGTTGTCGCCGAACACCGCGCTGACGCCGAGCGCCCCGGCGACGTCGACCGCGAGCAGGCGCAGCAGCTCCCTGCCGTCGCGGTAGGCCGCCGCGACGACCTCGGGCGCGCTGTGCACCGCCTCCTCGAGGGGCTCGGGGATCGCCGCGAGCGCGGCCTCCAGCGCCGCGAAGGCGGCCGCGACATCGGCGGCGAGCGCGGGATCGGCCGCCGCGATCTGCCCGGCCAGGCTGCCCGGCGTCGCTTCCCCGCTCCCGCCACGCCACGCCGCCCGCAGGCCGGCGAGCCGAACCCGCAGCTCGGCGAGGGAGGCCCGGCTGCGGAAGGACTCCGCGAGCTTCGGCCGCGGGTCCCCCCCGCTGCTGATGCCCATCGGCTTGCCGAGCGCGATCTCGACGATGTCCTGGCCGGCGAAGACCAGGTTCCGGAAGGCGTTGTCGAAGGCCACCCGCTCGCTGACGTAGGGCGTGCCGAACTCGACCAGGGCCGGGTGGTGGTCCCGCCAAGCGGCCTCGAGCTGGGCTGCCCGCCGCACGAGGTCCTCGGCCAGCCCGCGCGCCATCGCCGCGTAGCGCGTCGGCGCGGGCTGGCCGAGCATCGCGAGCACCTCCTCGTCCCCGTCATCCGGGTCGAAGAGCAGGTACTCGAGGGCGTGGAAGCCGCGCGCCCCGACACCGAGCCCCGCAACGCGGGCGCTGTCGATCGCGGCTTCCGACTGGACGACCTTCTCGATGTCCTTCGGCCGGGTCGGCCAGAAGTCGAGCGCGACCCCGAGCCGCTCGCTCTTGACCGGCCCGAAGTCGATGACGAGGCTGCGCAACCACGGCTCCCGCGCCTCCCGCCAGGCCTGCTGGGCCCGGGCCAGGCGCGCGGCGTCCGGCGCCTCGGCGAGCGCGGTGACGGCCACGCGCAGGCTCTCGCAGCCGACGACCAGCGCCGCGTATTCGGGGGCGACCACGTCGACGCAGATGCTGGTCAGCGCCGCCCGGCTGTCGACGGGGATCGGCCGCGGCGGCGCCGGCGGCGCGCTGTCCCCGCAACCGGCGAGCAGCCCGCCAAGGACGAGCAGGCCCACGGCCCGGAGGAGGACATCCCGACGTGCGACCACCGCGGGGTGCACGCGCTTCGACGCGCTCGTGGCAGGGCCCCGTCGAGCCGCGCCCGCGCGGCCCAGCGCCCGCGGTGTTCCTTCCCAGGCCCTTGTCGACGCGCGGCCCATGCTACAGCGACTCGAGGTAGCGGAGCAGCGCCGCGCGCTCCTCCGCGGACATCGCGCGGTAGGCTTCCTTCGACTCCTCGCCCTCGCCGCCGTGCCACAGGATCGCCTCGCTGAGGTTGCGAGCGCGGCCGTCGTGCAGCAGCGTCGTGTGGCCGTTGACCGTCTCGATCAGGCCGATGCCCCACAAGGGGGGCGTGCGCCACTGGCTGCCCGTGGCGGCGAAGTCCTCGCGGCCGTCGGCGAGGCCCTCGCCCATGTCGTGCAGGAGCAGGTCGGTGAACGGCTGGATCTTCTGGTTCGACAGCTCGGGGAAGCCCTCGAGGGTGCCGGTCGTCAGCTCCGGGATGTGGCACTTCGCGCAGCCGGCCTCACGGAACAGCCGCTCGCCCTCGAGCACAGTCGCGTCGTCGACGTCACGCCGGGCGGGCACCGCCAGGGTCTGCGAGTAGAACACGACCCGCTGGAGGATGTGGTCGCTGAGCTCGGGCTCGCCTCCCGAGGCCGCCGCCAGGGCTTCGGTCTGGGCGGGCGTACGATCCTCCCCGGGGAACAGGCTCGAGGTGATGCCGATGTCGCCGTGGAAGGCGCCGGCGACCTGCTGCTCGGTGGTCGGCTGGTTCGCCTTCCAGCCGAAGCGCCCGAGGGCCTTCCGCCCCCGCTTGACATCCCAGACCTCGTTGACGACCCCCGCGATGCCGTCGCCGTCCTCGTCGTCCGGGTCGGCCAGGGCGCGGATGGTCTCCTCGGGGATCGCCTCGAGCAAGCCCATCCCGATCATGTGCGGGGCGACCCGCGGGCTGAACAGCACGTCGGCCGCCAGCGGGCCGGAGCTGAGCGACTCGAAGCGGTAGGTCGGCTGACGCAGGGAGTACGGCGTGCCGTCGGCGAAGCTTCCCGGCAGCTCTTCGTAGGCGACGCGCACGCGCCCCTCTCCGGGCACACCGGGCACACCGTGGGGCTGCAGCTGGCCCCCGTAGGTCGGCTCGGGCAGCGGCGCGCCGGTGGTCGCATCGGCGCCGGGCAGGCTGAGCCGCAGCAGCATCGACAGCATCTCCTCGCCGGGCTCCGGCGGCCGCCCGCGGCCGTCCTTGAAGTGGCAGGCCGAGCAGGAGCGGGCGTTGAACAGCGGCCCCAGCCCGTCGCGCGCCGCGGTCGAAGCGGGAGCGATCACCCAGTTCTGCTTGAAGAAGCTGTTGCCGACGAAGAACGCGGAGCGCCGCTCGGGGGTGAGGTTGCGGGCGGGCATGCTGAAGGCGTCGCGGCCCGTGTCGTGCACGGTCGTCGCGCCGCCGGACAGCTCGGCGGGAGCGGGCCCGGAGGCGTGGGCGACCCCGCGGGAGTCACCGCAGCCGAGGGCGAAGAGCAGCAGGCTACTCGAGAGGAATACGGATCTGCAGCGCATCGGCCACCTCGGCGATCGTCTTGGTCTGTTGCTGGAGCGCGGAGATCGCGGCGAGCACGCGGGGGCGTCCCTCGTCGCTGAGCACCGCCTGGTCGAAAGGCACCGGCATCCCCGCGATCGCCGCGAGACTCGCGTCCATCTCCTTGCCGAGGCGCTCGGCGAGCGCGGCGTCGCGGCTGGCGACCAGCTCGTCGAGGCCCGGCCCGTCCTGCCCGTTCCAGGTGCCGCGCCAGACGTTGCGGATGCCGAGGGCGTTGGTGTGGATGTCCCGGTGCGTGTTGTCGGAGAAGCAGGAGTGCTCGTCCTCCTGGCTCTTGGTGTCGTAGGCGACCGTCATGCGCTCGCCGGCCAGCTCGGCGCCGGACAGGCTGCCGATGCCGATCAGGATGCGCTCGACCGCGTCGCGGGGCGGCAGCGCGAGCAGCTCCTTGCGGTAGTTGTCCGCGTCGGGCTTCCAGGCCGCGACCAGGCTCTCGAGGTGGTCGATCAGCAGGGCGCAGGCGACCCGCAGGTAGGCGCCGCGGCGCTCGGCGTGCGGCGCGTCGACGTAGTCGCTCGCCGGCCGGCTGCCCGGCCCGTCGGTCGACAGGTCCTGGCCCCAGAGCAGGAACTCGAGGGCGTGGAAGCCCGAGGCGATGTTCGCCTCGCCGTCCTTCTCGTTCAGCTCGACCAGCAGCTCCTTGGTGATCGTCGGGTAGCGCGCCACGTCCTGGACGATGCCGGCGTCCGGCGCGCCCTCGACGTAGTCGATGTAGTTCTCGTCGACCGGCCAGGCGTTGATCAGCCCCTCGGGACCGTCCTCTTCGTTGTCGATCGGGCCGCCGTAGAAGCGGTAGGCCTCGGTCTGCCCGTAGGTCTCGCGGGAGGCGAGCCAGGCCGCCCGCGCCGCCTGCAGCGTGTCGTCGGAGGGCGCGGCGAGGAAGGCGTCGATCGCGGTCTCGAGCGCCCGCACGCCGGCGAGGGAGTCGACGTAGCTCTGGTGGACGATCGTCGCGTAGCGCGCGACCACCGGCGCCGCGTCGTCGAGGGCGTCGCCGTCGGTCGGGGCCGTGTCGCCGCAGCCGAGGAGGAGGACGGCGAGAGAGAGGAGAAGATACCTGTGCACGGTTTGCTCCGCATGCCTAATAGTACGTGTCTCAAACTATCCGACACCCTACTTTTTAGCAATGAGAAGCAACGGGCGGAACCCCTTCCGCCGGTTTTTTGGAGGAATTCGCCCGGTCGACCCACAGCGATTTCGTCGCGAGGGCCCGGAGGAGGCAGACTCCCGGCGGGAACCCGTCGGTCAGCCTGTGCATCGAACGGGTGCAGGTCGAAGGTCGAAGCCGGCTCAGCGCGGGCGCACGCCCATGCTGTCGGCCGTCGCGTGGGGGATCATCTGGAAGGCGAGCAGGATCTCGCTGCCGTCGGTGTAGCTGTACATGTACTGGTACGCCGAACCGAAGCCCGCGGTGTCGAGGTCGGTGATGCCCGCGACATGGTCGGGCCCCTCGGCGCCCGGGAAGAAGCTGGTCACCTCCTCGGAGCGGGTGACCTCGTCGCGCAGCTTGTTGGTCAGCACCGCCCCCCACAGCCCGGCGAGGCCCTCGTAGTCGAGGCTCTCCGCCGGCTCTTCGCAGCGCGCGAGCAGACGGAAGACGGGACCGTCGGGGTCGCCGGGAGCGAAGGTCGCCCAGCCGCTCCACTTCTTCCAGGCCTCGTACTTGTCGCCGTCCTTGGGAGGCTCTTCCGGCGGCTTGTAGCCCAGCTTGTAGTAGAGCTTCTCCCCGTCGTCCCAGTAGATGCGCTCGGCGATCGGCTCGTTGCGCAGGGCGCCGTGGCAGAGCTTGATGCCGTCGGCCAGGGCCGACTGCTCGGAGCGATCGACCTCGATCTCGTCGGGTTCCTCCGCCTCCTCCCGCAGCTTCGCGATGCTGCGCAGGCTGTCCGGATCGGGCCAGTCGCCCGCCGCCAGCAGCAGCGGGCTCACGTTCTCGTGCAACGGTTCGGGGATCACCTGCCCCATACGATCGACTCCTTAAGTGCGGGTTAGCGCGCGGGGATCCCTTCCCAGGTGTCCGGCTCGTCTTCCTTCGGCACGGCGCCGACCGCCTCGTCCTCGGAGAAGCCGACCTTGGTCGCGAGCTTCTTGACCGCGTTCGGGTTGTCCTTGCCCTCCGGATCCTTGCCGGAGCGGCCCTTGTCGTGCACGTAGGCGAGGACGCTGGTCTGCCCGCTGCCGGTCTTGATCCACCAGGTGCCGTCGTAGGTGACCTGGTCGGCGGCGACCTTGAAGTACTGCTGGCAGTGCGCATCGTTGGTCGCGACCCAGACCGCCCCCTGTTTCTTCCAGCCGAACTCGGGGAAGACCTTGTCGAACTCCTGGAAGACCTTCGGCATCAGCCGACCCCAGAACCAGTCGTTCATCTTGAAGTCTTCGTACTTCCAGTAGTCTTCCCACTTGTAGATGAAGGGACCCTTCTCCCCGGTCGCCCACTCCTCGGTCCCGTGCTTGCGGTTCGGGGGCGAGGAGAAGGAGCCGTCGTACATGTGGAAGCTGCCGTCGGCCATCTCGGTCTTGACGATGCCGTGGAAGTTCCAGAACTGGCCGCCCTCGTAGCAGTTGAAGTAGCGGCGCACGGGCCGGTTGGTCTTCTTGCCCTTGCCGACGCGGTGCAGGTAGTAGATCGAGGCCTTGATGCCGAGGATACCGAGGATCTCGCAGATCAGGCCTGCCTGCTGGTTGCAGCGCCCGCCGGTGTGGGTCGGGTTGTCGAGCAGCTTCCAGCCGAAGTTGCCCTGGTAGTGCGGGTAGTACTTCTCGTAGTCGTGCTTGACCTCGAGCGGCGGGTAGTACAGCGACGAGACCTTGCGGCGGCCGTTGCTGAACTTGCTGCCCCACTTCGGCGGCAGGTCTTTGTAGTTGATCGGCACCGCGTCGCCGGGCTTGTACACCGACACGTACTCGGGGTTGCCGCCCCAGTCCTGCGGGTGCGTGTAGTGGCGCATCTGGTTGTCGACCTGGTGGGCGATCGACTTCGGCCCCTCGCCGATGTTCTCGCTCGCGCCGTTGGCCCAGCGACAGGCCATCTCGACGTGCACCTTGCTGACGTGGGGGATGTGGCTGTCGTACTGGGTGTTCTTGATCGGCGGCTTGTGGCCGGTGTACAGCCGCAGGGGGACGTCCTTGGCGAGCTCCTCGCCGTCGAGGCTCAGCTTGAGCTTGAGCTCGTGGACGGAGACGATCTCGGTCAGGTTCTCGGCCGTCTCGAGGGTGAAGCTGCTCGGCTTGCCGAGCTGCCCCTTGTCGATCTTGGCCTCGGCCTTCTTGTCGATCTTGCCCGCCTTGTCCTTGATCTCGCACACCAGGGTGCCTTCGCCGTTGCCCGAGCCTTCCTTGAGGCTGACCTTCAGCTTGAGCTTCTGGTTGTGCAGGATGAACGCCGCCTCTTCGCGGGTCGCCTTGCCCTGCTCGGGGTCCCAGGTCAGGTGCGGGGGCTTGGCGTCGACGATGGCGATGCTGTCGACGACGTCGATCCCGGTCAGCTTCGGCGCCTTGTTCTCCTTCTTCTTGACCTCGAGCTTGAAGACGCAGGTCGAACGGTGCGGAGCGCTCGCCGTCTCTTTCTGCAGGTCTGCTTCCTTCAAGGCCTCGACGTTCTCGACCGGAACCGCCTCTTCGGCGACGTAGAAGTTGTACGCGCGGCCGGGCACGAACATGCCGCCGACGCCGGCCCGGTTGCTGGTCTTGATCTTGTTCTTGACCACGACCTTGTCGTCGCCGGGCACGTCGACGTAGACCCAGTGCTTCGCGAGCGGCTCCTCGGTCGCCTTGTCGAGGAAGCGCCCGGGCGCGAGCAGCTCCTTCTTCGACAGCTGCGCCTTGCCGATCGGCTCGTTGCTGAACACCGTGAAGGGCTCGCCGCTCGCGCCGGGGTCGACGCTGAGGCTGTACTTCTGGTCGAGCTTGATGTTCTCGAAGGTGAGCTGCACCTTGCTGCCGATCTTCTTGCCCGACGAGAAGGGGACGGTCTTGCTGTAGCTGCCGTCCATCGTCTTGAGCGTCGCGCTGTCGTCGTGCGACTGCTCGCCGTACTCGAACTCGTAGATCAGGTTCTTCGCCTTGCGCTTGATCACGACGGTCGCATGCTTGCCCGTGGTCAGGCGCACGCGCCGCGCTTCGCCGGCGTCGACTCTCTCGGTGTCGGCCATACAGGAACTCTCCGCAAATCTGCTGGGCTATCCCCCTATGGTAGGCGCTGAGCGAGACCCATCCAAGGGGGAATCGCCCCCACCACGTCGCACCCGGCGGAGCTTGCAAGCGGCGCGTCGAAGCTCGATAATCGATGGCAAGAGGCGGTGGGACAGGGAACGACACGATGACTGGCTTCTGGCATTCGACCTGCACCGCCCTGCGCGACGGCCGCGAGCCGGGCTGGACGGCGCTGCAGCACTACCGCGAGCCGCTGATGTTGCTCGTGCGCTCGCGCGATCCCACGGGCGACCTCGGGGATGCCGAGGACGTCGTCCACGAGATCCTGCTCAAGCTGAAGGAGAAGCTCTACGAGCGCTACGACAGCAGCCGCGGGCGCTTCCGCAACTTCCTCTGCGGGGTCGTCCGCACCGAGCTCCTCAACCGCTGGAAGGCCCACCGCCGGCTCGTCCCGCTGACCGACGTCGCCGAGCCGAGCGCGCCGACCGAAGAGGAGGGCGCCGCCCTCGACCTGGTCGCCGAGGTGCTCGACTCCCTGCAGCGCTGGCACCAGCGCTTCCTGCGCGGGCCAGAGCGGAACCCGCAGCGCATCTACGTCGTCGCCGGGCGCCTGATCCGCGGGCTGGGGAACAAGGTCATCGCCGAGCGGGAGGGGATCTCGCTCGCGACGGTCAAGCGCATCCTCGCGGACATGCGCGACGACGTGCTCGGGGACATCCTGTGCCGCACGATCACCCTCGACGAGCAGGCCAAGGCCGGGCTCGACTGGCGCAAGCTCGGGCGCGCGATCCGCGACATCCTCGCCCGCCCCGGCTCCCGCGACGAGGTCTTCGCCGGCATCGCCGACCCGCTCCTGCGGCGCGCCCTGCAGCAATGGCTCGACAGCTACGAGGGGGCCCTGCGCCACCTGCCCGATGACGGCAGCTCGCGCGCGGGAGAGCTCAAGGCCGGGCTCGAGATGCTGTTCGACGAGAGCTGACCGCGCTCGAAGGAAGAAAATCCACTGCCCCTGAAAGTCGCGCCCGGCGCTTCCCAAAGACAGGGCATGAAACCGATCGCCACAGAGCTTGTCCGCCGCTTGCGCAAAGGTGACCAGGGCGCCTGGTTCGAGCTGTGCCGGGTCTTCGGCCCGGCCCTCGCCCACGCCATCGGGCGCTTCGGCAAGTACCGCTTCACCCCCGAGACCGTCCGCGACCTCTCGCAGGAGACCCTGTCCGAGGTCGCCCGCCGCATCGACAGCTTCGACCCCGGCCGCGGCACCCGCATCTCGACCTGGCTGCTCGCGATCGCCCGGCACGTCGCCTGGGGCGAGATCGACCGGCGCATGGCGCAGAAGCGCGGCGCGGGCCAGAAGCCGGCCGCCCTGACCCGGGAAGACCTGGTCGAGGGCCCGGATGCACGGCCGGACCGCGGCTACGAGCGGGCCGTGTTCCGGGCGAAGGTGTTCCGGGCCATCGAGACGGTCAGCGCGCGCCGGCCGATGCTCGAGTTCGAGGCGTACCGGATGCGTCTGAGCAGCGGTATGCTCTCCCGCGACATCGCCGCCGCCCTCGGCGTCAGCGAGCCGAGCATCAGCCGCTACCTCAAGCGGGTGCGGGGCGACCTGCGGGAAGTGATCCGCGAGGTCGTCGCCGAGTACTCCTTCACCGACGACGAGCTGAAGGAGATCGAGGCCTCCGGCCTCGGCCGCAACGACGACGTCTTCGACCGCGCCCTTTCCGATATCTACCTCGAAGAACAGACCGCACGCATGTAGCGTAGGAGGAGAGATGGGAGCGTCTCTGATGCCAAAGCCCGCGAAGATCGCCCACCCCCGGCGGAGCACTCCGCCGCCCAAGCAGGTCAACCTGCTGCTCCTGATCGGCGGGCTGCTCCTGTGGCCGATCTACATGATCGTGTGGCTGATCCTGTCGCTGCGCGACGTCGCCGACGCGTTGACCCACTTCTTCCCGACGGTGATCCACCTCATCGCCCTGCCGATCGCGGCCTTCGCGGACCAGTCCTCCTGGCAGGGCAACCTGCGCACCGCCAGGCGGGAGTTCCGGGCCACCCTCGCCCCGGTCGGGCGCATCCTGCACCGGCTGTTCCGCATGTACGGGCTGTGCGTGATCGCCGACGCGGTCGGGGATGTGCTCGCCGGCATCGCGGGCCAGTACTCCTTCCAGAAGCGCTACCGCATCCTCAAGACCCTGCCCGCCGGCGGCTCGACCGCGATGCTCTTCGTCGTCGAGCCGCGCAACCTCGGCGAGGTCGCGGTCGCGCTCGGGGACGGGCCGTACGTCCTGAAGTACTTCGACCTCGACCAGGGCAGCCGGCTCGAGCAGCTGGTGCGCGAGAACCGCTCCCTCGACGGGGCCAAGCGCATCGGCCAGATCATCGACTACCACATCGGCCAGCGCACCTTCTGGTACGTGATGCCCTTCTTCG
>JAUIEM010000170.1 GCA_030428695.1 bacterium | reverse complement strand
CCGTGCTTGAACTGGAAGCGCGTGTTGCCGATCTCGATCACGTCGTCGGTCTGCAGCTTGATCTGGGTGCAGGGCAGTCCGTTGACCGTCGTGCCGTTGCTGCTCTCCAGGTCCTCGAGCTCCCAGCCCTCGGAGCCGTGACGGAGCACCGCGTGGCGCTTGCTGACCCGCTCGTGATCGAGGATCACGTCGGCGCTGCGCGAGCGGCCGATGGTGAGCTGCTCGCTCTCGATCGGAATCTGGTGGGCATCGTTGAGATTGATCAGATACGCCATCGACCTTTCGCCGCAAAACCTGGGAATATCCCCAGACCATAGCAGGTGGCGCACGGTCTGGGCAATAGTCCGGCGCGCGCACGCGCCCGGCGCCCGGACAAGAGTGTTGCAGCGGGGGGAGAGATGGCTTCTGATGCGTCCTCTCACGGTATCGAGAAGAGGAACAGCATGGCGCAGAGGAGCCAGCTCGATCAGTTGCGTCGCGAGCGGGCGCGGCTGGTACGGACGTGGAGCGTCACCGCTCTGCGCGAGAGGATGCTCGCCGCCGGTGTGCGGCGTGCCTTCGTGCTGTACGAGAACGGGGAGTTCTGCCTCTCCCATCCCGATGTGCTCGCGCCCCTGCAGGCCTTCTTCGAGCTCAGCTCCGCCTTCGCCGACCACGAGGCGGTGTTCATCGGCCTCGAGGAAGATGTGCCGACGCTGTTCTTCGCCTTCGTCCACGACACCCGCCGCGGGCTGGCCCAGGGCGGCCTGCGCTTCGACGCCTACCCCGACGTCGGCAAGGTGCTCGAGGACGGCCTGCGCCTCGCCCAGGGGATGACGAGGAAGAACGCGCTCGCCGGCCTGTGGTGGGGCGGCGGCAAGGGCGTGATGCCGCTGCCGCCGGGCTACGGCCATCCCAAAGAGCTCGGTCCCGGCCCCGAGCGACGCCGCTGCTTCGAGGCCTACGGACGCTTCGTCGCCAGCCTCGGCGGCGTCTACTACACCGCCGAGGACGTCGGCACCAACACCGCCGACATGGACGCGATCCTCAGCCAGAACCGCTTCACGACCTGCATCTCCGCCCGCCTCGGCGGCAGCGGCAACCCCTCGGCCTTCACCGCGCGCGGCGTGCTGCGGGCGATGCAGGCGGCCTGGAGCTTCCTGCACGGCGACGACACCCTCAAGGGCGTACACGTCGCGGTGCAGGGCGCCGGGAACGTCGGCCGCGCCCTGATCGAGGCCCTCGACGACGCCGGCGCGACCGTCACCCTGTGCGACGTCAACGAGGCCGCCGTCGAGGCCCTGTGCGCCGCCCGCCCCCGCCTGCGGCGCGTCGCCCCGGAGGGGATCTACGACGTCGACGCGCAGGTCTTCGCGCCCTGCGCCCGCGGCGGCTGCGTCAACGCCGAGACCATCCCCCGGCTGCGGGTCGAGCTGGTCTGCGGGGCGGCGAACAACATCCTCGGCGAGCCCCTGCCCGACGGGCGCCGGCTGCGCGAGCGGGGCATCACCTTCGTGCCGGATTACCTGTGCAACCGCATGGGCATCGTCAACTGCGCCGACGAGTGGCGCGGCTACCTGCGCGAGGACATCCGCAGCGCCGCCGAGAAGGTCTTCCCCGACACCCAGCGCGTGCTGCGCCACGCCCAGAGCCTGCAGCTGACGACCAGCGAGGCCGCCGACCAGCTCGCCGACCTCGCCGCGAGCGAGCTGCATCCCCTGCTCGGCCACCGCGGCCGGCGCATCGTCGACCACCTGCAGGCCTCGGGCTGGCACCGCGCCCCGGCCGAGGAGCGGCGCGCCGGCACCGAGCCCGCCTTCCTGCCCGCCCTGCACGAGCCGGGGGCGCGGGCGGCCTGGCAGCGCTCCGGCCTGTTCCGCGGCCACGGCCCGGCCCTGTGCGCCGCGCCGATCGGCACGGCGCGCCGGCCGGACGTGGCGGGCTTCCTCTCCGCCCTGCTGCTCGATGTGCGGGCCCGCGCCCTGAGCAGCCCGCCGCGGCGCGTGCTCGGCAGCGAGCACGGCGGCCTCGGCCTCGAGCTGGCGGTAGAGCGCTCCCTGCCCTGCGCCCGGGAGGACATCGGCAAGCCGGCTTTCGTCGGTCTCTGCCGCGACCTGCACCAGACCCACGACAGCGCCGTCCGCCAGCAGCTCGAGCGCTTCGGCGTCGGCTTCGACCCCGAGGCCTGGCTCAACCCGGTCAGCCGCTCCTTCGGCCGCCACGTCCAGCGCCTGTTCCACTGCCTCCAGGACGCGGGCGCCCTGCGCCGTGAGCAGCGCCTGGTGTACTGGAACCCCGAAGCGCGCACGGTCCTGGTCTCCGCCGACATCGAGCGCAGCCTGCAGGCGACCGACAAGGCCTACGCCCTGCGCTTCGCGACGCCGTCCGGGCAGCCGGTGCTCGCGCAGACCTTCGCCCCCGAGTGGGTGCTCGGCGCGGTCGGCCTCGCGGTCGCGAGCGACGGACCCTACGCCGAGCTCGCCGGGCAGTCCGCGCGCGATCCCCTGCGCGGCATCGCCCTGCCGATCGTCGCGGTCGAGGATCTGCCGGCGTCGTGCATCCTCCTGGTCCCCGCCCACAACCGGCGCGACAACGCGATCTGCGTCCGGTTCGGGCTCAGCGCCCGGCCGGAGGTGTTCAACGAGCGCGGCGAGGTGCGGCTGCCCGAGGGCGCGACCCTGCCCCTGGCCGAGGCGCGGACCCTGGTGATCGAGCGGCTCGGCGGCGCGGTCGAGGTGCTGCATGGGGAGTACACGGTCGAGCAGTTCCGCTGCCGACGCCGCGGCAGCCTGGTCATCCCGGGCACCTCGGAGCAGTACTTCCTGCACCTGGGGCGGGCGGTGCCGATCCTCGAGCAGATGCTGAAGAACGGCGCGGTGCGCTTCTCCCATCCCCGCTGGGCGGCGCGGGTGCGGGCGGAGCTCGAGGCCCTCGAGCCGATCTGCATCTCGCGCCAGCACTGGTGGGGCCAGCCGCTGCCCGAGGCGCCCGGCCACGTCTTCTCGACCTGGTTCAGCCTGATCGCCTGGGGGCTGGTCGGCGCGGGCTGGCCGGAGCAACCGTTTCCGACGCCCCTCGACGAGGTCTACGCCGACCCGCTCTTCCTCGAGCGCTGGGTCGTCCCCTCGTTGCTGGTCGCGGGGCTGCTGTTCGGGCGGCCGCTGTTCCGCCAGGTCCAGGTGCACGGCGCCCTGCGGCGGGTCGAGCGGCATCGCATCGAAGATCCGGAGGCGGGGGCGGAAGCGCCGGACGAGGAGCGCTGGCTGCTGCGCCCCCGGCGCCGCATGATGCGCCACAGCCCCGGCCACGGCATCGAGCCGATCACGCTGATCGAGCGCTTCGGCGCCGACGCCCTGCGGCTCGGCTGTCTGCTCGGGTTGCGCAACGGCTACCAGGAGACGACGACCTTCTCGGCCTCCCATCTGGTCCGCGCCAAACGCGTGATCGGCCGCCTGGTCGGCAAGATCACCGGCCTGGCCAAGCTCGGCCGCGACGCCCACGGCCCGGCGCGGCTGGCCGAGGCGTGGCTGCTCGCGGCGCTCGAGCGCTCCGCCCTGCGGGCCGCCGAGGAGTCCGCCGTCGGCCGGCTCGCCTCGCTGCCGCCGCTGTTCTGCGAGGCGGTCGACGCCCTCGCCCGCTACGCGCGGGTGGTCTCGGCCCGCAGCGGCGAGCGCGGCCCGCTGCGCCGGGTGCTGCGGCGCTGGATCGTCAGCGCGCAGCCCGCCTTCGGCCCGGTCTGCCCGTTCGTCTTCGCGACCCTCGACGGCGTCACCCGCGAGCTGTGCGCGGGCGACGCGCCCCTGCGTCTCGACGAGCCGCGGCGGGCGCAGGCGCAGGCGCTGCTGGAGGGCAGAGCCTTGGGGAAAGACTGGGCGGAGGAAGAGCGCGCCGAGCTGCTCCGGGTGATCGGCACGCGGCGGACGGTGCGGAAGGCTTCCAAAGGGGAGGCTGCGGCGGACGCCTGAGCACGGGCGCCCGCTTCTCGAGCGACGAGTCCCGTCCCCCGGCAAGACCCTGGAACCGACGACCGGGCGCCGGCACAATGGCGGGACATCAAACAGGAGATGTCCATGCCGATTCCGGAGTCCCGCGCGGGAGTGGTCGCCGTCGAACGCCTCGAAGGAGCGGAGGCGACGGCCGACACACCGCCGACGCTGCTGGTCGAGGTTCCCCACGGCGCCGACCAGCGCGCCCACTACGACGCCCTGCACGCGCGCATGATGGGCAGCTTCCCCGCTGGCCTGGAGATCTTCTTCCACGTCAACACCGACGAGGGCGCCTGGGACTATGGCCGCGCGACCGCCGAGCAGGTGCTCGCCGCCTGCCCCGGCCGCGCCGCCCTGCTCGTGCGCAGCCTGATCCCGCGCACCTTCATCGACTGCAACCGCCCGGCCGACTTCGAGGGCAGCGACCTGACGAAGGGCGGCCTGAGCTCGGGCATGCACACCTACGTGCACGACGAGCGCGACCGCGCGCTGCTGCGCGAGCTGCACGCTTCCTACATCGAGGCGGCGGCGCAGGCCTTCGCCGCGGTCTGCGGCAACGGCGGGGTCGCCCTGGTGCCCCACACCTACAGCCCGCGCTCGGTCGGCATCCCCGAGGTCGACGACAGCATCGTCGAGAAGCTGCGCGCGGCCTACGTGCCCGACGTCTTCGCGAGCTGGCCCGAGCGGGCGGCGGTCGACCTGTTGACCCGGGATGGCGAAGGCCGGCTGCTCGCGCCGGAGGGGGCGGAGGAAGAGCTGATCGCGGCCTTCGCGGCCGCCGGCTTCGAGGCGCGCTGCAACGACACCTACTTCATCCACCCGGCCAGCCTCGGCCACCGCTGGTCGACGGGCTACCCGGGCCAGGTGCTGTGCCTCGAGCTGCGGCGCGACCTGGTGATCCCCGCCTGGCGGCCCTTCGAGGAGAACACCGCCGACCCGGAGCAGGCGCGCCTGTTCGCCTCCATCCTCGCCCCGACGCTGGTTCGGCTGCTCGGCGCCTGAGCCGAGCGAACGGGTCTGGAAGCCGTCCCCGGCATCGCCTATGCTACGCCCATGTTCCAACGCTGGTTCAACGACTCCCTCGAGATGAGCGACGCCGCGCGCACGGCGCTGCACGACCTGGTCTTCGGTGCAGGCGACCTGGTCGGCGACGAGCGCGACGAGCTGCTGCTCGGCCTCGCCATCGGCCTGGTCGACCGCGGCCTGCACCACCGGGCCTTCCGGACGGCGACCGCCAGCCTGCGGAAGTTCCTCAAGCACCTGCACGACAAGTTCGAGCTGCGCTATCTGCAGGGTCTGCCCGAGGTCCGCTCGCGGCTGCACTGGGCCGCCGACAAGGCGGGCAGCCAGGGGATGAAGCTCGCGGCGCGCTGCCTCGAGCTGTGCCTCGACAGCCTGCTCGAGGAGCACGGCGAGAAGCTGCAGCTGCCGGTGCTGCGCGAGCGGGTGGCGCGGGTCGAGGCGCTGCTCGAGGACCTCTCCGGCCTGCTCGAGGAGCTCTCGTGAGCGGGCGTGGCGCCCTCCGGGTCGTCGTGATCGACAACTTCGACTCCTTCACCTTCAACCTCGTCCAGGAGTGTGGCCGGCAGGGGGCCGTGCCCGAGGTCCTGCGCTCCGACGTCGGGCTCGCGCAGCTCGAGGCCCGGGAGCCGACCCACCTGATCGTCTCCCCCGGCCCGGGCGATCCCGGCGACGCGGGCGTCTCGCGGGCGGCGATCCGGGCCTTCGGCGGGCGCATCCCGGTGCTCGGGGTGTGCCTCGGCCACCAGTGCCTGGCCGAGGTCCACGGCGGGCGCACGGTGCCGGCGCCGCGGTTGATGCACGGCAAGACCTCGACCCTGCAGCACGACGGGCGCGGGCTGTTCGCCGGTCTTCCGCCCCGCTTCGAGGCGATGCGCTACCACTCGCTGATCGTCGACGAGGCGACGCTGCCCGCGTGCCTGGAGGTGACCTGCTGGAGCGACACGGGCGAGCTGATGGGGCTGCGCCACCGGGGCCTGCCCTGGCTCGAGGGCGTCCAGTTCCACCCCGAGTCCTACCGCACCCCCGTCGGCCCCCGGCTGCTCGCGCGCTTTCTCGCGGCGGCGGTGCCGGCGCCGGTCACCGGAGCCTGAGGTGGAGGCGGAACAGAGGCTGCGCCTCGGGCGGATGCTCGACCTCTTCCTGCTCGTCTCGCTCGCCCTGCTGCTCGGCACGCGGCTGTGGATCTCCGGCCTGCAGGCCGCCTTCGCGATGCCCGGGCTCAACCTGTACGTCGCCGCCCTGGCCGCCCTGTGCCTGAGCCTGTGGCTGTGGCGGCGGCTGCTCGACGGACCCGGCGCCGCGGGCCTGCGAGCGCTCGCTCCCGCCCTGGTGCTGCTCGCCTGGGCCGGCCTGAGCTGTACCTGGGCGGTCAACCCGGACGCCGCCTGGCGCCAGGTGATCGACGCGGCGGCGGCCTTCGCCGTCCTGGTCGTGGTCGCCGAGGCGGCGCGGGAGGCGGAGTTCCGACGCCGGGTCCTCAGCCTGCTGCTCGCCTGCGCGGTCGCGATCGCGGGGCTGGCCCTGTGGGAAGCGACCGTCGAGCTCGCCGCGGCGCAGCGCGCCTACGAGGCCGATCCGGACATCCTGCGCGTGCCCGAGCGGCTGCGGGCGGCCTTCGTCGGCCGGCTGTACGAGAACGCGGCGAGCGGCAGCTTCCTGATCTCGAACATCCTCGCCGGCTTCCTGTGCCTGCCCCTCGGCCTGTGCGTCGCCTGCGCGGCGGCGCAGGAGCTGCCGGGGAGACTCCGTGCCCTCGCCGGCGCGGGCGCCGCGCTGTTCGCCGCGACCCTGCTCGCGACCCGCTCGCGGGCCGGCATCGGCTGCGGGCTCGTGGCCTGCGCGCTCGCGCTGCTGGTGCGGAAGAGCGGGCGGAAGCGGCTCGCGCTGGCGCTGCTCGGGATGCTCCTGCTCGGCGGCCTCGGCTTCGGGATCGCGGTCTCCCAGCGCGGCCTGGAGAACGTGCCGGGCGGAACCGCCCTCGCGGTCCGGCTCGAGTACTGGCAGGGCGCGCTGGCCGCGGCCCTCGAGCAGCCCTGGCGGGGCTACGGACAGGGGGGCTTCGCGACGGTGTATCCGGCCTTCCGCCCGGAGCGCTCCGAGGACACGCGCTTTGCGCACAGCCTGCCAGTCCAGACGCTGACGGACCTCGGGCTTCCCGGCCTGTCACTTTTGCTGGCAACCGTGTATCTTTGGATGAGAAGACTTGCCAGGGCTGCCAGCGTCGAGGGGCAGACGCCCGACAGCACCGATGGGGCGCGACGTACGCGTGACGTCGCGGGTGTGTCGGGTCTACTGCTCGCGGTCGCGATGGTGGGCCTCCTGGGACTGAAATGGCGCGGGGAGAAGGCTTTGGCCCTCGCAGCTCTGTCGGGATGCGGCTATCTGGTCGGCGCGCGGCTCTTCGCCGGGACGCCGGTCCGCGTCCTCGGCTGCGGGCTCGCGGCCGGACTCGCCGGCCTCGGCCTGCACGGGCTGCTCGACCTCGACTTCTCCTCACCGGGAGTGCTGATGGCGGCGGCCGTGGCGGTCGGCTGCGGGCTCGCCCTCGGCGATCCGCGCGAGGCCTTTCCCCGCCGCCCCTTCGCGGGCCTCTCCCGCGCCCGGCTCGGGGCGGCCTGCGCCGGCCTCCTGCCCTTCCTCGCCCTGGTGTTCTGGATGATCCCCCCCGAGATCGAGGCCGACCGCCTGCTCGGTGAGGCGCAGGCGGCCCTCGAAGACGAGGCGCAGCCACGGGCCGAGGCGCTGGACGCTGCCGCCGCCGCCCTGCTCGAGGCAGGGCGCCTGCGTCCGCTCGCGCCCGCGCCGAAGGTCGAGCTCGCGACCGTGCTCGCCGAGGCCTGGGGCCGCGCGCCCGCAGGTCCCGAGCGCGAGCGGCTCGCCCACGGGGTGCTCGAGACCCTGCGCGAGGCGGCGCGGCTCGATCCGTACAGCGCCGACCTGCCCTTCCGCGCGGGCTGTTTCCTGCTCGAGGGCGGGGAGCGCAGGCTGGCGATCGGCTTCTTCCACGAGGCGATCGCGCTCGAGCCGAGCCATCCCCACTACCACTTCCAGCTCGGGGAGGCGCTGTTCCCGTCCGATCCCGCCGCCGCGGCCGACGCCTACGCCGAGGCCTTGCGCCTGAGCGGGGTGGTGCGCAACGACTTCCGCCAGCTCGGTGAGGCCGAGGAAGCCCGCGCGCGGCAGAGGGGAGGCTGATGCCGGAATCCCTCGAAGCGATCAAGAGCCGGGTGCTCGAGAACCCCGACGACGCCGAGAGCCTCGCCGAGCTGCGCCAGCTCTACAGCGACAACGACATGTGGGCCGAGCTGGTCGAGCTGTACGAGGGACTCGCCGACAAGGCGGACGACGACGAGCGCCGCGAGCGCTTCCTGCTCGAGGCCGGGCAGCTCTCCGACGTGCACCTCGAGGACCCGGCCCGGGCCTTCGAGCTGCTCGCCAAGGCGCGCACCCTCAAACGCTCGAGCCAGCCGGCCCTGGCGCTGCTCGAGCTGCACAAGAAGCAGGCCGACTGGGGGCGCGCGCTGACCGTCCTCGCCGAGGAGGAGGCGAACCAGAGCGAGGACAAGTTCCGGGCGGCGATGATGTGCGAGCGCGGACGCATCCTCAAGGACGAGCTCGACAACCTCGACGAGGCCCGCGAGGCCTACGAGCGGGCCTGGCAGCTCAACCGCAGCAAGGTCGCCCTCGACGGCCTGGTCGAGCTGTACAAGAAGCTCGAAGACTGGGACGCCCTCGAGCGCATCGCCAAGGACGCGCTGTCCGAGGACGAGAAGAGCACCTGGCTGCGCACCCAGCTCGCGCGGGCGGTCGAAGAGCGGGGCGACGTCGAGGCGGCGGCGAAGATGTTCCAGGGCTTCCTGAACAAGAACGCACGCCCCGAGGTGCTCGACCAGGTCGAGAGCTTCTGCCTGCGCCGCGGGCGCGAGGACATCCTCGTCGACGTGATGCGCACCCGGGTAGAGGCCTCGAAGGACCGTGAGGAGAAGGCGGTCCACTACTACGCCCTCGGCCAGCTGCTCGCCAAGGAGGGCAAGGTCAGCTCCGCCGGCCGGGCGTTCAAGGACGCGCGCCACTGCCAACCGCAGAACGCCGAGCTCGCCCGCAACATCGCCAAGGCCCTGCAGGAGTGCGGTGACTACGCGGCCGCCGTCGAGATGCTCGAGGGAGTGATCGAGCTCGAGCCCGAGAACGAGCTCGCCCTGCGCCGCGAGCTCGCCGAGCTCCTGCGCGTCCAGCTCGGCCGCCGCGAGGAGGCGATCCGCCAGCTCGAGCGGGTGATCGAGCGCGAGCCGACGAGCGACGACGTCAACCTGCTCGCGACGATGTACCGGGCCGAGGGGGACACGCAGTCCGCCGCGCGGATGAAGGACAAGGCCTACAAGCTCGCCGACAACGATCGCGACCGGGCATCGCGGCTGCGCGAGGCGGCGGATTTCTACGCGAGCGAGCTCGACGACCCGGTGCAGGCCGGCTTCCGCTACCTCAAGCTGCTCAGCTACGACCCGGACATGATCGAGGCTGCCGCCTTCTGTGACGAGCACAGCCGCGAGATCGAGAAGCGCCTGTTCAACCTCGACGCCTTCGAGCAGATCGAGGCGCTGTACCGGGTGCGCATCGGCCGGGCCCGCGACCGCGAGACCCTGTTCCGCCTGCACTACAAGCGCGCGAACCTGTGCCGCGACTGGCTCGGCTGGCGCGAGCAGGCCGACGAGAGCTACCAGGCCATCCTCGAGCTCAAGCCCGACACCCCCGAGGTCTTCGACGACGTCTCGACCAACTACGTGCGCTTCCGCGACTTCACGAAGCTGGTCCAGGTCTACGAGCTCGAGATCGGCTCGCCGAAGACCAAGGACTCGCGCCGCATCCACCTGATGCGCAAGCTCGCGACCCTGTACGCCGAAGAGCTCGACAAGCCGAACCGGGCGGCCTTCTGGCTCGAGCAGCTGCTCGAGCTGATGCCGTCGAACCAGTGGGCCTGGCGCACCCTCGAGAAGATCTGCGAGGAGAGCCAGGACACCCGCGGCCTGCGCAAGCTGTACGAGAGCACCGACGCGGCGACCCACGTCGACAGCTCGCGCGACCTGTCGCTGCGCAAGGCGCGGCTCGAGGCCCTCGACGGCGACGTCGCGGCGGCGCTGCTGATCTACCGCGGCCTGTTGCGCGACGACCCGAGCGACCGCCACGCGGCCGAGGCCGAGTTCCGCCTGCTCCTGAAGTCCGAGCGCTTCGAGGAGTCGGTCGGCTCCTTCCGCCGCCTGACCGAGATGGGCGAGGGCAGCAAAGAGCTGACCGAGCGCGCCCTGTTCCTCTCCGACCAGGTCCTCAAGCAGACCAAGGACGTGCCGATGGCGCGGGCGGTCGTGCGCATGGCGCTGAAGATTGCCCCGCACAACTCCGACGTCCACGAGAAGCTGGTCGAGCTCGACGAGCAGATGCAAGACTGGACCGCGCTCGAGGACACCCTGCGCGCCCAGTCGGAGATCAGCGTCAACCGCAAGGCCCAGGCCCGGGTGCTGCTCAAGCTCGCGCGGGTGCAGCGGCGCTACCTCAACGAGCCGAAGCGGGCCGCCGACACCCTCGAGAAGCTGCTCGGCCTCGACCCGGACAACGAGAAGGCCGCCGACCTGCTCGAGCGCCTGTGTGACAAGCTCGACGACTGGGTCCGCCTGACGCGCGTGCTGACCCTGCGGGTCGAGGCCCTGCCGCCGGGCAAGGCGCGGGCCCAGCAGCACTGCCGCATCGCCCGGGTGATGGAGGAGAGGCTCGCCGACCCCGAGGGCGCGGCCCGCGAGTACCGCCAGGCCCTCGGCGAGGACCCCGAGAACGCCGAGGCCTTCGCGAACCTGCCGCGCATCTACGCCGAGCGCGGGGACTGGAAGGCGCTGGAGGAAGAGTATTCGCGGCGCATCGCGCGGCCCCGCGCGAAGAGCGAGCTGGTCCCCGACCTGCTCAAGCTCGGCGACCTCTACCACCGGCGTCTGCACGATCGCGACCGCGCGGCGGACTGCTACCGGGCCGTGCTCGCGGTCGAGCCCGGGCACGTCGAGTGCCTCGACTTCCTGACCGAGTACCTGCGCGAGCGCGAGTACCAGCTCGAGCTCGCCAAGGTGCTCGAGGCCCGCCTGAAAGCCGAGCCGGAGCCCGCGCAGCCGATCAAGCTGCACCAGGAGCTCGCCGAGCTGTACACGACCAAGGCCTACGATCCCGAGAGGGCGGTCGAGCACTGGAACCTCGTGCTGAGCGAGGAGCCGTCGGACAAGGTGCGCGACCACCTGCAGGTGCTGTACCGCATGTCCGGCCGGATGCGCGAGCTCGCCGACCTGTACTTCGACTGGGCCGAGACCGGCGAGACCACCAAGAAGGCGCGCCTTCTCGGTGAGGGGGCACGCGTCCTCGCCGAAGAGCTCGCCGAGCGGGAAGAGGCCGTCGAGCGCTACCGCGAGGCGCTCGCCCTCGACAAGAAGAACAGCCGCATCCGCCGCGAGCTCGCCGAGCTGCTGCGGCGGATGGGGGCCAGCGAAGAGCTCGACGCGCTGTACAAGGACCTCGACGCCAAGGAGATGCCCGAGGCCGAGGCGCTCGAGGTGCTGCGCGAGCGCAGCGTCTACCTCTTCGAGCGCGACCCCGAGCGGGCCTGCCAGGCCCTCGAGGAGTACCTCCACCACCGCCCGACCGACGCCGACGCGGCCCGTTCCCTCGCGTCGTTGTACCGCAAGCTGGGGCGCTACCGGCACCTGTGGGAGCTCCTGAAGCAGCTGCTGCAGGCCCAGAGCTCGCCCTCCGCCCAGCAGGCGGTGCGCCTCGAGCTCGGCCGCATCGCCTTCCGCGACCGCTCCCGCCTCGACGAGGCGATCAAGCTGGTCAAGGAGGTGATCTACGACGACGCGCGCGGGCTGCCGGTGCTGCGCATGCTCGCGGCGCTGTACCGCGAGGCCGGGAACCACAAGGGCGAGCTGTCCTGCCTCAAGCGCCAGGCGCGCATCGTGTCCGACCAGGTCCAGAAGCTCAACCTCGCGGTGCAGATCGGCGAGCTCTACGAGTTCAAGCTCAACGACATGCACAAGGCGATGAAGATCTACGAGACCGCCCTCGCCCGCGACAGCCGGAACTTCGGCGCGATCGTCGCGATGCAGCGGGTGTCGGAGAAGCTGAACTTCGTCGACGGGGTCGCGGTCGCCCTCGAGGCCCGCCGGCAGCTGGTCGACGACCCCGACACCAAGCGCTTCCTCGACCTGCGTCTGTCCGAGATCTACGAGTCGAACCACCAGATGGAGGACGCGGTCGCGGTCCTCAAGCGCAGCCTGAAGATCGCCTCCGGCGACGCCCTCACCCTGCACCGCCTCGGCCGGCTGCAAGCGACCATCGGCCAGCACGGCGAGGCGACGGGGCTGCTCGAGCGCGCCGCCAGCCTGCTCGAGGAGAGCGGCGACCAGAACCAGCTGATCCGCGTCCTCGAGCTGCTCGCGACCACCCACGAGCTCCTGCGCCAGCCGAAGGAGACCGTCGCGGTGCTCGGGCGCGTCGCCGAGCTCGCCCAGCGCACCTCCCGCCGGGTCACCGAGCGCGCGGCCCTCGACAACCTGCTGCGCCAGAAGCTCAAGCCGGAAGAGGAAGCGCGCCGGGCCGAGCGCCGGGCCGAGCTCGCGCTGGCCGAGACCGACATGGTCACCGCCGGGCGCTGCCTGATGCGGGCCGGCCTCGCCAAGAAGCAGCTCAAGGACTTCGACGAGGCCAAGGCCCTCCTGCGCCGCGCGCTCAAGACCGAGCGGGCCCCGGCCGAGACCGCCGAGCAGCTCGCCGAGGTGTGCAGCAAAACCAAGGACAAGGAGGGCTGGCTCGAGGCCCTCGAAGAGCTCGCCCAGCGCGCGCCCGAGGTCGCGACGCGGGCCCGGGCCCTGGTCGCCAAGGCCGGCGTGCTGCGCAACCTGAAGGACGTCGACGCGGCGATCCTGACCGCCCAGCGCGCGGTCGTGATCTGCCCCTCGGCGATCAACGGCTGGCAGCTCCTGTACCGGCTGGCGAAGACCCAGGACGACCTCGCGACCCAGGCCCACTGCCTCGAGAAGCTCGCCGAGCTCAGCACGGTCGCCAAGCGCGTCAAGATCTTCAAGAACCTCGGCGCGGTCTACGAGCAGCTCAACCTGCCGATGCGGGAGATCAACGCCTACGCCCGCCTGCTCTCGATCGCCCCGAAGAACAGCGAAGCGCGCAAACGGCTGCTCAAGCTGTACCGCCGCGAGGGGCGCAAGCGCGAGCTGCTCGGCCTGCTCGACGAAGAGGGGGCGCGCGCCGACGATCCCCGGCTCAAGGCCGCCCTCAAGCTCGAGCGCGCGAGCCTGCTGATCGAGCTCGGGCGCGAGGAGGATGCGGTCGCCGAGCTCGACAAGGCGGTCAAGCTCGACCCGCACAACGCCGAGGTCCACAACAAGATCGCCGAGCTCGCCCGGGCCCGCCACGACGACCTGCGCCTGGCCCAGGTGCTCAAGCTGCAGGCGGAAGGCTCCGGCGAGGCGCTCGGCTGGCTCGAGCTGGTCAAGGTGCGCCAGGAGCGGCTCGGCGACATCTTCGGCGCGGTCGAGGCGGCCGAGAAGGGCATGGAGGTCGCCGAGGACAAGGCGGAGTTCTACACCCGCCTCAGCGACCTCTACCAGCGCACGGGCTCCTTCCGCAAGCTCGCCGAGCTGCTCGGGCAGCGGGCCGAGCTCGCCGACGAGGAGGCCGAGACCGCCGAGCTGCTCGTGCGCAAGGGCGTGATCGAGCGCGAGCAGCTGTTCGATTTCGTCAGCGCCGCCGCCTCGATGCAGCGCTCCCTCGAGCTCGTCCCCGACAACGCCAACGCCCTGCAGCACCTGCGCGAGATGCTCGACGCCCTCGGCCACCATGTCGAGTTCGCCGAGTTCCTCGACGGCTCGCTTCCCAAGCTCGAGGACGAGCGCTGCTGGGCGTGGCTCAAGGTCGCGCGGGCGGCCCTGGCCAAGGGCGAGTCCGGGCCGGCCCGGGAGGCCCTGGAGAAGGCGCGGACGGCCGCTCCGGCCAGTCCCCACATCGAGCTCTTCGAGCGCAGCCTCGGCGAGGGCGAGGAGCGCGACTGGGGAAGCTACGCCGAGGCTCTGCAGGCGGCTCTGGAGGACGCCCCGGAGAGCGAGAAGGGCTCGCTGGCCCGCGAGCTCGGCACCGTGCTGCTGCACCGGCTCGACAAGCCCAAGCCCGCCCTGAAGGCCATCCGCGAGGCCCTGCAGCACAACCTGTCCGAGGTCGACGGGATGGAGGCCGCCGAAGACTGCCTCCTGTGCCTCGAGAAGCTCGAGAAGTGGGAGCCGTGGTTCGACGCGGCCCGCCAGCTCGCCGACCTCAAAGCGGCGAAGGACAAGCGGGCGGCGGCGGTGATCTACCGGCGCATGGGCGAACAGTACGAGCGGCTCAAGCTCTCCTCGAAGGCGCGCGGGGCTTTCCGCAAGGCCGTCCAGCACGACCCCGAAGACCGGGTCTCGCTGCAGCGCCTGCTCGCCGCGGCGGTCGAGCGCGGCAAGGTCGACCAGGCGCGGGCATGGCTCGAGTACCTCGCCCAGGTCGGGACGCCGGTCGAGCGGGCCTCGGCCCACCTCGAGCTCGCCAAGAAGCCGTACGTGCGCGACGCCGAAGAGGAGCGTGCCCGCCTCGAGGCCGCGCTGCACGACAACCCCGAGCTGACCGAAGCAGGGCTCGGGCTGATCCCGATCTACATGCGCGAGAGCGCCTGGGGCAAGCTGTTCGACGTCACCGACCGGCTGCTGGGGAAGCTCGACTGGCAGGCCAAGCAGAAGGCGCAGATCCTGTCCTTCCGGGCCAAGGCACGCGAGGCCCGCGGCGACTTCGCGGCCGCCGCCCTCGACTACGAGGCATCGGTGCGCTCCTGGCCGAAGCGCAAGGTGTGGGCGGCCCTCGCGGAGTGTTCCTACAAGGCCGAGCGCTTCGAGGAGGTCTGGCCCGCGGCGAGCAAGGCCCTCGAGGCGGGCCTCCCGGACGAGGGCTTCGCCCTGCGCCTGTTGTCCGCGGAGTCCGAGCAGCGCAGCGGCCGGCCCGAGAGCGCGGTCGAGCTCTACCGCCAGATCCTCGAGGAAGAGCCCGGTCACGAGCTGGCGGGCAGCAAGCTGTTCGCGCTCGCGGACCATCTGCCGGACGCCGGCTCCGTGCTCGAGCTGTTCCAGCAGCTCGCCAAAGGCTCGACGGGCGACGACGCGGTCGCCCGCTACCTGCAGGCCGGACGGGTCGCGGCGGTGGCGGGCAAGGACAGCGAGGCCGAAGAGCTGTTCCTCGCGGCGAGCAACCTCGCCAACGACGATCCGCAGCCGCTGCAGGAGCTCGCCAAGCTGTACCGCGGACGCCAGGCCTGGGAGCTCGCCCTCGGCTACCTGCAGGAGCTCCTGACCCTCGAGCTCGACTCCGAGCAGCGCGCGGTCGTGCACTTCCAGATCGGAGAGATCTACCGCGACGGGCTCGACGATCTCGGGGCGGCGCTACGGGGCTTCGAGAGCGTGCTGAACGAGGGCCCGTCCAGCGTCGAGACCCTGGCCCTGCAGGCGGTCGAGCAGCTGCTCGAAGAGGACCTGGAGAGCCTCGAAGGCTTCGTCGCCCGGCCCCAGGCCCAGCGCGACGCCCGGGCCGAGCTGCTCGGGCGGCTACGCCTGGGGCAGCTCTACCTGCGAGTGGGCAAACGCGCCGAGGCGCTGGCGGAGTACGAGCGTATCCTGCAGATCGAAGAGGTCAACGAGCACGCCCTGGCGACCATCGCCCAGGTCTGTTTCGAGGTCGGCGACCTTTCGCGGGCGGCGGCCTCGCACCGCCGCATGGTGCAGCAGAACCCGCTGCGCACCGAGTCCTACCGCGCGCTGATGCGGATCTTCTCGCTGCGCAAGCAGGCCCGTCCCGCCCAGTCGGCCAAGGAGACCTACACGCTCCTCGTCGGCGACAAGCGTGCCCGGCGCGAGGCCCTGGGCGTGTACAGCGACGCGAGCCTCAGCGCTTCGCCGCGCCCGGTCGACAAGAGCCTGCGCGAGCGCTACTTCTACGAGCTCCCCGAAGCCCATCAGCGCCTCGACCGCTGCCTCGCACTCGCCGCCCCCGCGCTGTTCAAGTCGCTCGAGAAGATGTACCGGCCGTCGGACCTCAAGGGGCGCAAACTCAAGAGCCGCGGACGCATCTGGGAGCACGTCCAGGAGGTCGGCCACCAGCTCGGCCTGCGCGACGTCGGGGTCTACCGCATGCCCGAGGGCGCGAAGCTCGAGATCGACATCCTGCCGGGGAACCCGAGCCATCTGTTCGTCACCCAGGAGTTCCTCCGCGACCGGACGCTGCCCGAGGCGCGCTTCCTGATCGCACGGTACGTCGAGCTACTGCACGGAGCACGGGCGCTCGCGGCGCTGGATGACGAGACCCTCGCCAACCTGGTCAACAGCCTCTACCTGTCGTTCTCGCGGCCGCTGAGCACGGCGCTGCTCGGCGACGCGGACAGCGGCGACCTGAAGAAGCTGCGCTGGTCCTTCGGCTCGAACAAGAAGCAGGTCGAAGAGGCCGCGGCCGAGCTCGCCGAGGTCGGGGCGCCGAGCGTGCTCAGCTGGAAGGACCTCGTGCTCAGGGGCTGCGACCGGGCCGCCCTGGTGATCGCCGAGCACATCGCCGATGCGGTCCGCGCCCGGATCAGTCTCAACGACCAGCCTGCCGCCCGGGAGCTGCTCGAGAGCGGAGATGTCGAGGGCGCGCTGCGGACCCATCCCTGGGCGCAGGCCTTGCTCAGCTTCTTCAACTCCGATGCCTTCGACGTGATCTGGCGCGAGCGCCGCTGAGGGCCACGCCCCAGGAGGAATGATGAAGATCGGCGTGCTGACCTCCGGGGGCGACGCGCCCGGCATGAACGCCGCGGTTCGGGTCATCGCGGTCGCGAGCCTGGCGGCGGGCCATCAGGTCTTCGGCATCCGCCGCGGCTACGCGGGCCTGCTCGCGGGCGACGCCGTCGCCCTCGACGTCGCGAAGGTCGACGGGATCTCCCGGGAAGGCGGGACGATGCTCGGCTCCGCGCGGTCGAAGGAGTTCCCGACGCCCGAGGGGCAGGAGCAGGCCTGCGCCCGCATCGCCGAGCTCGGCCTCGACGGCCTGATCGTGATCGGTGGCAACGGCTCGTTGACCGGGGCCCACGTCCTCGCCCAGCGCAAGCCCTGCACGATCGTCGGCCTGCCCGCCTCGATCGACAACGACATCGGCCACTGCCGCCTCGCGATCGGCGTCGACACCGCGGTCAACACCATCGTCGAGGCCTGCGACCGCATCGCGGACACGGCGCGGGCCCATCGCCGGGTGTTCGTCGTCGAGGTGATGGGGCGACACTGCGGTTTCCTCGCGATGCGCGCGGGGATCGCAGCCGAGGCCGACGCAATCCTGTACGGCGAGCGCGGGCTCGACGAGGAGCAGCTCGTCGCCCGCCTGCGCGACGTGCTCACGCGCTGCTTCCGCCCGGGCCGGAACAAGACGCGCGCGCTGATCATCAAGGCCGAGGGGGTCGAGGTGCCGACGGCGCGGCTGGTCTCTCGCCTCGGCGAGGTGCTGGGGGAGATCGCGCCCGGTGTCGAGGTGCGCGAGACGATCCTCGGGCACGTCGTGCGCGGGGGTCGGCCGAGCGGCCTCGACCGGATGATCGCCGGCCGCCTAGGCTTCGGCGCTCTCGAATGCTGTCTGCGCGGCATCCACGACGTGATGCTCGCCTGGGAGCCGCCAGGCGATGCCGGCCAGCCGACCAGCGATCGCTCGGTCGCGGTCGTCCCCCTCGGCGAGGTGCTCGCCGAGACGGGGCGCCTCCTCGACGGGACGAGCCCGGTCGTCAAGAAGCGCATGGAGCTCCTGACCAAGGTCGAGGACATCCTCGCCTTCTGAAGCGGGCGCTTCGGCATCCCCCGACCGCGACCTATAATAGGGTTCGTAGGATATCCGCTTCCCCTCCCACCGCCCGTCTATTGCGGGCGTTGTGGGCGGAAGCGTCGCCGTCGCGCCGTCGCTCACGGAATCATCGAGGCCCGCCTTGAGTACCGAAAAACTGGCCCCTGACTTCGAGATCTATGTCAACGGCTCGAAGCTGCCGAAAGCCGCGGCGGAAGCCGTGATCTCGGTCAGCATCGATCAGGCCACCGACATGGCGGACTTCTTCCAGATCCGACTGAACAACGACCAGTTCAAGTGGAGCGACTCGCCGCTCTTCAAGGAAGGCGGCAAGGTCAAGATCGACCTCGGCTACGTCGGCAAGCTCAAGACCGTCTTCGAGGGTGAGATCACCGCGATCAAGTGTTCCTTCCCACGCACGGGAACCTCCCAGATCGTCGTCTTCGGCTACGATAAGTACCACCGCATGCGGCGGGTGCAGAAGAGCCGCTCCTTCCTCAAGATGAAGGACAGCGAGATCGTCCAGAAGATCGCGGGCGAGTACGGTCTGAGCGCCGAGGTCGAAGACACCTACATCAAGCACGACTGCGTCTTCCAGAACGAGCAGTCCGACATCGACTTCCTGCTCGAGCGGGGCCGCCAGATCGGCTACATCATCAAGCTCAAGGGCGACACCCTCAAGTTCAAGAAGATCAAGACCAAGGGCAAGATCGCCCTCAAGTGGGGCAAGGACCTCAAGCAGTTCCGGCCCGTCACCTCCGTGACCGCGCAGCTCTCCGAGGTCGAGGTGCGGGCGTGGGATCCGGTCGAGAAGGTCGAGATCATCGGGAAGGCCGCCTCGAGCGACATCGACGACCGCATGGGCGGCGCGACCACCGGCCCCGATCTGGTCAAGAAGATCCTCGGCGGCAGCAAGGCGGTCATCGTCGACATCCCCGTGCGCAGCAAGGCCGAGGCCGACACCGTCGCCCGCGGCAAGCTCAACGAGCGGGCGCGCAACTTCATCACCGGCTCGGGCATGTGCACCGGGAACGAGAAGATCAAGCCCGGCGCGACCGTCGAGCTCGAGGGCCTCGGCCTGATCTTCTCGGGCAAGTACTACGTGACCGGGACCCGGCACCTGATGTCCCACCACGGCTACACGACGAGCTTCGACGTGCGACGCACGGCCTACGGCGTCGCGTACGAGCCGCCGAAGCCGCCCGCGGGCCGCGACAAGCCCCCGCCGACCTTCCGCAAGAGCGAAGAGCAGGAGAAGGAGCCGGAACCGGTCGTCGTCAACGCGACCTGGTCGAAAGAGCGGGCGACCGAGCTCCAGGCCGTCAACATGCACGTCGAGTGCTACAACGTCGATCCGGGCGAGACGGCCACGTTCAAGATCTACTCCCGCGACGCGACCGGGAAGACGAAGTTCGTCGAGGAGAAGAGCGGCACGGTCGGCGAGAACCAGGCCGAGCTCGGCTGGTCCTACGAGTACCAGGATGGCCGCGAGATCGGTGTCGGCGGTCATTCGGCAGGCGTATCGTCTGCGGACATGCCGTCACCCGCAGCCGGCGCGTAGTAGGGCGAGCCGGACAGTATTCCCGACAGGCGGCGGATCGGCGGGCCGACCGTTATGCCCTTGCCGTCGATGACGAACTCGCGCACGGTCTGCTCGTGGTCGGACGTCCGTGTCTTGAGGACGGCGATGGACTTGCGGACCCGCCCTTCCGCCTCGAAGAAACGCAGCAGCATCACGGTGTCGGCCAGGTAGCTGATGTCGAGGTCGGACCTGAGATCTCCGGTCACGC
>JAUIEM010000169.1 GCA_030428695.1 bacterium | reverse complement strand
CGGCGCCCTTCGCGACCTTGACATCGGGATCGCCGAGCGCGCGGACGAGGGCCTCGCGGTGGGTGTCGAGGTTCCGCGCGAGCAGGAAGGCCGGAGACCAGGGCGAGACCTGGACGTCGCCGTAGGCCCCGCGCTCCAGGGAGAACAGGGCGATCCGCTCGCGCAGCGGGTCGGTGTCGGCGAACAACATGCCGAGCACCATCGCCGCGAGCAGAGCCGCGATCAGCAGGGAGGGCCTGCGGCGGGGCGGCACCGGCGGCGGCTTGAAGCCCGGGAGCGCGCAGCCGTCGATCGGCTCGTCGCCCTGCAGCTTCTTGAGCCGGTTGGAGATCTGGCGGATGTCCTCGCGCCGCTGCTCGACCTCTTCGGGGGTGTGCAAGGTCTGCTCGGCAGCGGCCGCTTTGGCCGCCTTGACCGCCCGCGCCAGGGCGCGGCGCACCCCGACGGCGAACAGGCCGAGGCCCATCAGGGCGCAGAAGATCGCCGCGCCCGGGGCGTCGAAGCCGTACCAGGCGACGGCGCCGGACGCCATCACGAGGATCCCCATCAGCAGCGGCAGGAGTACAGTCAGTCGCATCGTCCGTCCCCTGCGGCTACGAGGTCGAGGGTAGCGAGGCGGCGGCCGCCTCGGTTTCGGGCTGCGGGCTCGTGGCGAGCTCGACGGAGACCCGGGTGTGCGCGGCGTCGCGCTCCCAGCGTGGGCTCCCGCCGTGGGCTCCGAGGACGAGCGCCGCGACGGTCAGGCCGAGGCTTCCTTCGCCCCGCTCGGTGGCCTCGAGGGCGCCGAGGTCGACCGCGGCGGCGGTCAGCGACAGCGTGACGCGGGAGCCCCGCGGCGCGGCGCTGAGCACCACCTCGCCGCTCGAAGCGCCCGCGAGCAGGTCGACGAGGTTCGACAGGGCCAGGGCGAGCGCCCGCCCGTCCCCCTGCACCTGCGCGCTGCTCGTGCACTCGACCCGCAGCCCGCGCTCGCCCCCTTCGTCCGGCCCGGCCAGCCGCGCCCGGGCGCGGTCGGCGACCTCGTCGAGCAGCCCCCCGACGTCGACGCTCTCGAAGCGGTAGGGCTTCTTCTCCTCCTCGAAGTGCGCGAGCTCGAGGACGTTCGCGATCGGCCGCGCGAGACGCTCGGCCTCGCGCCCGACGGCGCGCACGTAGGCGTCGATGCGGGTCGGGTCCAGACCGGGGCTACCGAGCGTCTCGCCGAGGGCGTGCAGCCGCGCGACCGGGGTCTTGAGCTGGCGCGCGAAGGCGAGCAGGCGGGCCGAGGTGCGCCGCTCGCGGCGGCTCTGCAGGAACAGGAGGGCGATCGCGAGGTAGACCGGGAGCAGCACCCCCAGGGCGAGCGTATCGGTCGCGAGCAGTGGCTCGTCTCCGGCCTCGGAGGCGGGCAGCGCGAGCGGGAAGGCCGGCTTCTCGAGCACCGCGGCCGTGCGCCCCTGCTCGGTGCCGAAGACGACGGCGAGGAGCTCGGTCCCGCGGTGGTCGAACAGCACCGCGAGCGGCTGCGCGAGGCTCACGGGCAGCCCGGCGGTCGCGTTCTGCACCGCGCCGCGCAGCTCGAGGCTCTCGACCAGCTCGGGCAGGGCGGGGAAGGGAGGCGACTCCGCCGCCGCCCAGGCCCGTAGCCGGCGCAGGGTGCGGCGGCGCAGATCGCTGGCCTGGGCCGAGCGCAGGGGCAGCAGCGCCTCGAACAGCTCGAGGCTGAGCTCGGAGGCGCTCGCCAGCTCGTTCGACGCGATCAGCGAGTCGACGCGCCGGGCGAGGACGGTGCAGCGGTCGAAGCGGGCCAGGTCGCGGCCGAACTCTTCGAGCAGCTGGGCGTCGAGCAGGAGGGCGTCGCTGATGCGGCCGAGCCGGCGCAGCAGCGACGCATTCTCGAACAGCGCGATCTTGCGGCAGCCGGGCGCGGCGAAGCTGATCGCGAGCTCGTACATCTCCTGGGCCCGGACGAGCCGGGTCGTGTCCTCGCTGACGACGAGCCGCCGCGCGCCGTCGATCCAGTCGCGTCCGTGGCCCTCGGGCTCGACCGCGTACAGCGGCACGCCGACGCTCTCCGCCTCGACCAGGGGGGTGACGATCAACAGGGAGCGCTCTTCCGGATCGGGCCGGCGCGCGGTGCGCGCGACCCAGGCCAGCCAGCTGCGGACCTGCTCGCCGTAGGCGGTGCGGGTGCTCTCTTCCCACTGCGCCCGGGCCGTGGCCTCCCGCCTCGCCGGGAGGTACCCGGCGAAGATGACGAAGGCCAGCGCTCCGAGCAACAGCAGCCAGGGGATCGGGCGTGCGCTGAACATCCGGGCCGCCTACTGCAAGCCGTTGGCCTGGGCCCAGTCGCGCCAGGCGTCGATGTCGTCGTCGAAGTCCTGGCCGTGGCGTTCGGTCAACAGGGCGATCGCGGTCATCTTGACGGCCGGATCGTCGTCATCGATCGACTCGATCAACACGAGCGACGCGCTCTGGGCCTCGATCTCGCCGAGCGCCGCGACGGCCCGCAGCCGCACCTTGGCGTCGGTGTCGCCCAGGGCGCGCTCGAGCAGGGACACGCCGCGGGGGGAGGCGATCGTGCCGAGCAGCACGACGGCCGAGCGCCGCGCGAGCAGGCTGCCGCGCGTGACCAGCGGCTCGAGCTCGGGGATCACGCTCTCGCCGTGGGCCGCGAGGGCCTCGATCGCCCGCTCGCGGGTCAGATCTCCCTTGGCGCTCAGATCCTCGAGCCAGGGCTGGATGTCGCCCGCCGGGGCGGTCGTCGGCGGACCCTCCTCCGGGCCCGGCTCGGGGACGTCGGTGCGCGGCGGCGCGGCGGTCGGCGAGTCGCTGGGAAGCGGGTCGCGCGGCGCCGGATCGCGCGGGCCGGGCTCGACCGGGCGGACGGGAGCGACCGGCGCCATGTCGAGGATGCGCCGGATGTCGTCGAGGGTGCGCTGCAGCTGCGCGATCTCGATGTCCTTCTCGGCGAGCATCCGCTGCAGGCGCTGGATCTCCTGGTCCCGGTCGCGCAACGCCTCGCGCAGCGCGTCCTCCTGGGCGAAGAGGGGGCTGAGGCAGACGAGCGAGGTCACGATGAGCCAACGCATCGGGCGAACTCCTTTGCTGATCAGGGATCTTCCCCGGTGGGTCGGGCTTCCTTCCACCACTGCCGCCAGCGTTCGATCGCGGCGGCGCGCTGGTCGGACGGCGCGCCCTCGTCGTAGCCGAACCACTCGCCGGTCTCCTTCTGCAGCTCGAGGATCGCGACCTGCGTGGTTCCGGGGTCGTCGGCATCGAGGGAGACGAGCAGCTGGTCGACGCGGGCGGCATCGGGCACGATCTCGGTGCGGACCCCGCCGAGCACGAAAAAGGCGCCTATCAGTAGAACAAAGAAGGCGACCGTCAACAAGTTGAGATAGCGTTCGATGAAGCGCGCGATCGGCTTCCCGAAGAAGTAGAACAGCGCCCCGACCGCGAAGAAGCGTGCGCCGCGTCCGGCGACCGACGCGAGCAGGAACACCGGGAAGTCGATGCGCAGGTAGCCGGCGAGGATCGTGAAGACCTTGTAGGGGATCGGTGTCAGCGCCGCCATTCCGACCGCCCAGGCGTCGTAGTGGTGGTAGTAGGCGCTCGCGCTGCCGAACACCTTCTGCCAGGAGAAGAAGTCGACCACCTCGAGGATCGGTGCGCGCAGCAACGTGTCGCCGAGCCAGTAGCCGAAGGCGCCTCCGAGCACGCTGGCGACCGTGCACACCGCCGCCAGCCGCAGGGACTTCTTCGCGCTCGCGACGCACAGGGCCATCAGCAGGGGGTCGGGCGGGATCGGGAAGAAGGACGATTCGACGAAGGCGACCAGCGCCAGGGCGACCAGCCCGTAGGGGGTCTGGGCCCACTGCACGGTCCACTCGTACAGCCGTCGCACCGGGTTCCGGCTCTTCGGCGCCGCGGCCGCGGGCGGAGGGCTGCTGTCCGGCGTCGGCTCCGAGCGCGGAGGGGAGGACTCGCTCACCGCGATCTCCTGGCGGTAAAGGGCGGCAGGATAGCATACGCCCGGGCCGAGCGCACGGTGTGTCCGGCGTTTCCGCGCCGGTTGCCGTCGCGGGTCCGTAGCTCCCTGGCCGACCTCCGGCGCCGGGCTGCCCCCGGCTCTCCCGACCGGACGCGGCCCGCATCCGCCCCTCCGCATTGCCAGCGCGCCCCGCTTCGGATAGGCTCCGGGCCCCCCGGCGGAGGAGATACCGATGGCGCGCGTCGAGCTCGCTCGAGGGCGGGAGGGTCCGCTCCTGTCCGGGCACCCCTGGATCTTCAGCCGCGGCATCGCCCGGGTCGAAGGGAAGCCGCGCGCCGGCGAGGCCGTCGAGCTCTTCGGGACGAGCGGGCGGCCCCTGGGCTGGGGCTTCTACAACCCCGCCTCGGGCATCCGGGTCCGGGCGTTTTCCTCCGATCCGGCCTGCCGTCCGAGCGAGGAAGCGGTCCGCGCGCGGCTGTCCGAAGCGCTGGCCTACCGCCGCGACTTCCTCGGCCTCGAGGGCCGGAGTGAAGCCTTCCGCCTGGTCCACTCCGAGGGCGACGGGCTGTCCGGCCTGACCGTCGACCGCTTCGGGCCAGTGCTCGTCGTGCAGATCCACGCGGCCGCCTGGCAGGTCCGGCTCGGAGCGCTGCTCGACGCGCTCGAGGAAGAGCTCGCGCCGGCCGCGATCCTCGACGCCTCCGACGCCCGGGCGCGTCAGCTCGAGGGCCTGGAGGAGCCGCTGCCCGCGGCGCTACGCGGGACGCCCCCCGAGGATGCGCTGCTGCTGCGGCTCGGGCCGCAAGGGCCGCGCCTGCTCGTGCGGCCCGGGGCGGAGCAGAAGACCGGGCTGTTCCTCGACCAGCGGGAGAACTGGGGGAAGCTGCGCGCCCGCCTCGCCGCCCGCGCGCCGGGCCGCCTGCTCGACGTGTGCTGCCACCACGGCGGCTTCGGGCTCAGCGCCCTCGCGGCCGGCTGGGCCTGCACCTTCCTCGACAGCTCCGAGACCGCTCTGGAGGCGGCCCGCGCGGCGATGGAAGAAGGCGCGGACGCGAGCTTCTGCCGGGCCGACGCCTTCGCCGAGCTGCGCCGCCGCGCCGACGCCGGGGAGCGCTTCGAGGCGCTCGTGCTCGATCCGCCGAAGCTCGCCCGCACCGCCCGCAAGGCGAAGAAGGCGCTCGGGGCCTACCGCGAGCTCAACCAGCAGGCCCTGCGGCTGCTCGTCCCCGGCGGCCTGTTCCTGACCTTCAGCTGCACGGGCCACGTGCGCTGGCAGGACTTCGAGCGCGTGGTCGCCCGCGCGGCGGCCGAGAGCGGGCGTCGCATCCGGGTGCTGACGCGCCTGTCGGCGGGCGCGGATCATCCCTTCCACCCCGCCTGCCCCGAGACGGTCTACCTCAAGGGCCTGATGGTGCACGTCCTGTGAGCGAACGGCCGAGCGAAGAGCCCGCGCTGCCTGCCCGGGGCGCGTTCTTCGCCCGCCTCGCGGCGGCGATCCTGCGCCGTCGGCTGCTGAGCGCGCTGCTGCTGTGCGCCCTGGCGGGGGCCTGCGCGGTGGGGGTCGCGCAGCTGCGTTTCGACTTCAGCGCGACCGCCTTCTTCGGCAGCGACACCCCCGAGCTCGCCGAGCTCGACGCCTTCATGGAGGCCTGGGGCCGCGATGACGGGCTGCTGCTGGTCGTCGGTCGGGGCCGGCCGGGGAGCTTCTTCGCGGCCGCGGGCATGGCCGAGCTCGTCGCCCTCGAGCGCGCCCTCGACAGCCTCGCGACCGTCTCCTCCGCGCGCTCGGTGGCGAGCCTGCCGGCGCGGGTGTTGCCGCGTCCGGCGACGGTGCGGGCGGTGCTGCCAGCGGACAGCGCGCGGCTGCGCGCCAGCCCCTACGTGCCGTCGCTGCTCGCGGCGGACGGCTCGGTGACCGCGCTGCTGGTCGAGCTGGCGGGGAACATGGACAACCAGGGGGTGATCGCGGCGGTCGACGCGGTCGACGAGCGGCTCGCCGCCTGGGGAGAGCGCTCCGCGCTGGAGTGGAACATCGCCGGGGTGCCCGCGGTGCGGCGGACGATCTTCCACCTGATGCGGCGTGACCAGACCCTGTTCGTCCCGACGGCGGCGATCTTGATGGGGCTGATCCTGTTGTGGACCTTCCGCCGCCTGCACGGCGTCGCGATCCCCCTCGCGACCGCGGCGGTGCCGATGGTGATGCTGGCGGGGCTGATGGGCTGGAGCGGCGAGCCGATCGGCATCCTCAACCAGATCTACTTCACCCTGCTGCCGGTGATCGCGATCGCCGACTCGATCCACTTCGTCGGCCGCTACCGCGAGGAGCTCCGCCGCTTCGGTCCGCCCGGGACACGGCTCCCGCCTGGCCGGCAGAGGGACGCGATCGTCGCGGCCCTGGCGTCGATCGGCGCCGCCTGCACCCTGACCAGCGTGACGACCGTCATCGGCTTCCTCTCGCTGAACCTCGCCGACGTACAGATCCTGCGCACCTTCGGCAACTACGCCGCCCTCGGCATGGGCCTCGCGTACCTGTGCACCCTGAGCTTCGGCCCGCTGCTGCTCAGCTTCAGCCGGCCCCGGGTGCCGGGGGCGGAGGACGGCGAGCACGCCTTCGAGCGCGGGCTGGCCGCCTGCGCCCGGGCGACCTGGAGCCACCCGCGGTCGGTGCTGCTCGGCGCCGCGCTGCTGCTCGGTGTCAGCGTGGTGGCGGGGACGAAGGTGCGCATCGACAACGACCTGGTCGGCAACCTCGCGCCGGAGCACCCGATCAGCCGCGCGAACGCCCTGGTCGACGAGCGCCTCGGCGGGGTCCTCAGCCTCGAGCTCGACGTGCTCGGTCCGCCGGGCAGCTTCGACGACCCCGCGCTGCTCGCGGCCCTCGGCCGGGTGGTCGAGGCGGCGCGCGAGGATCCCCTGGTCCGGGCGGTGCAGGGTCCGGGGACGCTGGTCGCCGACCTCGGCTGGCTGCTCGGGGCCCCGCGCGAGCTGCCCGAGAGCCGCGAGGAGCTCGCGAGCCGCTACCGGGTGCTCGCGGCGAGCGGGCGCCTGGGGCGCTTCCTCAGCGCGGACCGCGGCCGCGGCAGGATCTCGGTGCGCACCCAGGACCGCGGCGCGCTCGCCTTCCGCGGCCTGTGCGACCGGGTCGAGTGCGCGCTCGCGCAGCAGCTGGACGGCTTCCCCGTCGAGGTGCGCCTGACCGGCACCGCCTTCAACGCCTACCGCGGCATCAACAGGCTGACCCGCGACCTGCGCGACAGCCTGCTGCTCGTCGCGCTGTGCATCGCGGTCGTGATCGCGCTCCTGTTTCGCAGCCCGCGCTTCGCGGCGCTGAGCTTCGCGCCGAACGCCCTGCCGCTGGTCGTCGGCTACGGCTTCCTCGGGGCGGTCGGCTGGTCGCTCAAGCCGGTCACCGCGGTGATGTTCTCGGTCGGGCTGGCGATCGCGGTCGACGACACGATCCACCTGCTCGCCCGGGTGCGCGAGGAGACCGGCGCGGGGCGCGGCCTGCGCGAGGCCGTCGGCGAGGCGCTGTTGCACTGCGGGCGGGCGGTGACGATCACCTCGTTGATTCTGATCGTCGGGCTCGCGATCACGCTGGTCAGCTCCTTCCCGGCCATCGTCGCCCTGTCCGGCCTCGGCATCTGCGTGATCGGCACCGCCCTGGCCGCGGACTTGTTCCTGCTGCCCGCCCTGCTCGCCCTGTGGGGTCCGAAGCGTCAACCAGGGGATGGCAGCCGCGCGCCCGACGCTTGACAGTGGTGAAGGAGGAATCGGGCGTCGCGGCGCGGCACGTCGGTTGCTCCACCGGAGGGAAATCGCGATCGGAATCCCCCAGGAGGAGACGCCGATGATCCGCAGACTGCCCCTGTCTTCGACGATCCTGGCGCTGATGGCGCTCGCAGCCGTCGCCCAGGAAGACCCGCTCACGCGCTTCGACACCGATGCGGACGGGGTCCTCAGCCGCGCCGAGATCGAGGCCGCCCACACCGCCGCGGGGCGCCCGGGGGATCCCTCGACCGCCGCGACCCGCGTGCTCGAGCGCTTCGACCTCGATCGGGACGGCGTCCTGGCGGGCACCGAGCTCGATGCCCTCGCCGTCGCCCTCGAGGAGCGGCGGGCCCGGCGCGCCGAGGAGCGGGCGCGCAGCCCGCGCCTGGACATCGCCTACGTCGAGGGCGGGCACCGGCTGCAGACCCTCGACGTGTACCCGGCCGAGGGCGCGGACGCGGCGCCGGTGATCGTCTACGTGCACGGCGGCGGCTGGAGCAAGGGGGACAAGAGCCGCGTCGGCGCCAAGGCCGAGCTCTTCACCGGCCTCGGCTACGTGTTCGTCAGCCTGAACTACCGGCTCAGCCCGCGCGTGCGGCATCCGGCCCACATCGACGATGTGACGGCGGGCATCGCCTGGGTGGTCGGGAACATCGCCGAGCACGGCGGGGATCCGGCGCGGATCGGGCTGATCGGGCACTCCGCCGGGGCCCACCTGGTCGCCCTGGCGGCCACCGACGAGGCGCGGCTGGGGGCCCAGGGGCTCGGGTTGGACGCGGTCAAGGCCGTCGTGCCGGTCGACATCGCGATGTACGACATCGCGCGGGTGTTCACCATCGACCCGGGCTCGCGCTGGGTCTCGGTGTTCGGCGACGAGCCGGCGGGTCACCGCGACGCCTCGCCTCTGTGGCACGTCGAAGCGGGCAAGGGCATCCCGGACTTCCTGTTCCTGATGGCCGGCCGGGAGCAGGGCAAGGACCGCGGCATCGAGCAGATGGCCGCGCGTCTGCGCGAGGTCGGGGTCGGGGCCGAGCGTGTCGACGCTCCGCGGAAGACCCACGGGAGCATCAACCGCGAGCTCGGAGAGGTCGACGACTTCGTACAGCGGGCGGTGGTCGCGTTCTTCGCCGCGCGCCTGGGCGTCGAGGGGGGCACCGAGGAGAGGCCGAGCAGCGGCAGCGATGCGCTTCCCAGGGATTGAAACCGCATGCCTACGATTGAATGAATAGAGAATTTTATTTTCTTTCGGCGCCGGGACTTCCCACCATCCACTCCCTTCTCCCGCCTGCGCCGCCCACGCCACCGTGTCACCTTGAAGGACGTGTGGAACCCTGGGAGGCGCGCGATGGTACGGTGGACGTGGGCAGTCCTGGCCTGTTGGCTGCTCGGTTGTGGTGGTGGCGGGGGCAGCGGCGGCGGCGGAGGAAGCGCCCCGAGCGCGGCACCCGGCGCGACGACCTGGCACCTCGCGGTCGCGACCCAGGGCAGCGGCAGCGTCGCCGCGACTCCCGACGATCCAGGCTGGAACTACACCGACGGCAGCTCGGTCCGGCTGACGGCGACGCCCTCGGCGGGCCAGATCTTCGAGCGCTGGAGCGGCGACCTCGGCGGCACCGCGAACCCCGTCGACATCACGGTCTCCGGCGACATGGCGATCACCGCCCGCTTCGTCGCGGCCCCGACCGGCGCTCCGGCCAGCGACTTCACCTGGACCGACGCCCCCGACCAGGCGACCGGAGTGACCAGCCTGCTCGTCGCCTTCAGCGATCAGTCCTCCCCGGCCGCGACCAGCTGGCTGTGGGACTTCGGCGACGGCACGACCAGCGCCCAGCAGAACCCGAGCCACCTGTTCGGTCCCGGCCTGCACACCGTCAGCCTGACCGCCGCCAACGCCCTCGGCAGCGGCACCCCGCGCATCCGCTCGGAGCTCGTCTGCGTCACCGATCCCGCGCTCGGCTCGCCCTACTGGTACGAAGGCCGCAGCTTCGGGCCGCCGGTCCCCGCCTTCGCCGCGCCGACCGCCCAGGAGGCGCAGTGGGCCCAGGACGTCTTCAACCTGACCAACGCCGAGCGCGCCGGCCTCGGCCTGCCCGCCCTGCAGTGGGACCCCGACGCCGCGGTCGCCGCCCAGGTCCACGCCCTCGACATGGACGGCCGCGACTACTTCGCCCACAACACCCCCGAGGGTTGGAGCTTCATGGCGCGTCTGTCGATGGTCGGCGCGACCGGCATCAGCGGCGGCGGCGAGAACATCGCCTGGGGCTACGGCAGCCCGGCCTCCGTCGTCGCGGCCTGGAAGGGCTCCCCCGGCCACTGGGCGAACATGACCAGCGCCAGCCACACCCACCTCGGCGTCGGCGTCGTCTACGGTCCGCGCATGTACGTGCAGGTCTTCACCCGGCGCTGACCGTTCGGCAGGACCGCTGTTCCTCGAGGCGTCGGTGTTCGGCCGCACAGCGTTCGTCCCTCGGCCCTCTGTGCGGGTCGTGGGCCGCAGGTCGCGAGCCCACAAGCGCGGAGAGTAGCTCGAAGAGGGGAATTCAACGCAGAGGCGCACAGCAGCAGAGGCGCGGAGTGGCGACGGGCGCGCGGAATGGAGGCGGAGAGGACGCACCTGCTCAGCGGAGCGCCCGGTCTGCACGAGGGAAGGCCGACGCCTGCAGCGGCGGTCACGCGCCGCTCAGCGTTCCCGCAGCTCTTCGAGCAGCGCGGCGATGCGCTCGAAGCAGCCGGTGGCGGAGAAGCGCTCCTCGGCGAGCCGTCGCGCATCCACCACCGCCGCGGCCTGCCAGTCCGGGTCCAGGGCCTCGCGCAGGGCGCGCGCGACCGCGTCGGGGCGCAGGGCGGCGCATACCCGGCCGGCCGCGCCGAGCGCTTCCGCCACGCCATCCTCCGGGCTGGTCACGACGGGCAGCCCGCTCGCGAGCGCCTCGAGGGTGACCAGCGGGCAGGGGTCGTAGCGCGTCGGATGGCAGAACAGGTCGGCGGCCCGGTAGAGCGCGGGCAGGTCGTCCCGCTCCCCGAGCCAGCGCACGCGCGGACCGAGGGCCGCCAGCGCGGAGGCGAAGGGCCGCCGCGCGCCGCGGCCGACGATCAGCAGCCCGAGCCCGGGGACCTCCCGCAGGGCGGCGAGCAGCAGATCGAGGCCCTTGAGCCGCTTCTGATGCGCGACGTGCAGGCCCCACCGGCCCTCGAGGCCGAGCGCGGCCCGGGTGGCCGCGCGGCGGGCCGGATTCGGCCGGAAGCGGGCGAGGTCGACGCCGTTCGGGATGGTCCGCACCCGCGCGCCGATGCCGAAGCGCTCGTCGAGGTCGCGGGCGACCCGGGGTGAGACCGCGATCACGGCCCGCAGCCCGGGCTGGGCGTAGATCTCCCGCTCGAGGGCGCGGAACACCGCCTGCTTCGGGGCGAGCTGCTTGAGCCGCGCCCACCAGCCGCGGGCGGCGAGGCTGCGGGCGACCGACACCGCGTGCACGCCGCCGTGGGGCCAGGCCACCGTGGTGCCGAGCTCCTTGCCGGTCGCGAGGGACACGTCGGGGGCGAGGGCGGCGAGGGCGGCGACGCAGTGGCGCGCGTAGCTCCGCACCCGCCGGCCCTTGCCCGGCCCGCGCTCCGGCACCGGGATCGCGTCGGCGGCGCCGCGCTGCGACGCCCGGCACAGGATCGTCACGCGATGGCCGGCGCCCCGCAGGTAGTCGACCAGCCCGAAGCTCGCGCGCTCGGCGCCTCCCGCGCGTGGGTCCGGGCGCTCGATGCAGACGGCGACGTGCATCAGCCCATCCCCCGGGCCTTCTTGCGGATGCGCGCGAGCAAGCGCGGCCGCGGCTGCAGCAGGCCGTAGCGGCGCATCACCCGCAGCTGCTCGAGGCGCGTGCTGCCCGGGGCGGAGTGGTAGAGGGCGGCGAGATCCTTGACCCGCGCCCGCAGGCTGGTCGCGGGCCGGGCCCGCTGCAGGTCGATGACGACCAGGGGCAGCTCCCCGGGCGGCGCGGCGTCCGGCACGAACAGGTGGCAGAGGTACAGGTCGCGGTGCACCCAGCCCGCGCGGTGCAGCTTCCCGGCCAGCTCCCCGACCCGCTCGCAGAGCCGGCGCCGGACGCGGGGCGAGACCCCGGCGCGCAGCACGTCGTCGAGGGGCCGGCCGCGGACGTCGGCGCTGAGGAAGAAGCTGCCGCGGCCGAACATGCCGCGCTTGTAGCGTCCGCCCGCGACCGGCTCGGGGGTCGGGATGCCGTGGGCGGCGAGGGCGCGGTGGGCCTCGAGCTCGGCGAGCCCGTCGAGGCTCGGCATGTTCAGGCGCTTGATGCCCCACCAGGTGGTGTACAGGGCGGAGTAGTGGAAGACCTTGAGGAACAGCCGCTGTCCGTCGACCTCGAGCACGCGGTTCTCGCGGTAGGGATCTTCCCGGGAGAGGGTGCCGTGCCGGCCCTCGACGAAGTCCGGCCCGCGGCGCAGCCCGGCGGCCTCCAGACGCGCCCGCCAGGCGGGGGCGATGACCAGCTCTTCGTCGCGGACGGCCACTCCGTCAGTCCCCCAGGGCCCGGATCCTCTTGATCAGCCAGCTGGTGGAGTGGGCCTTGGCGTCCCCGACCAGCGCGATCTCGCCGCCGTAGGAGCGCACCGTCGGGGTCTCGGGGATGGTCTCGGGGGTGTACTCACGGCCCTTGCAGTAGACCTCGGGGCGCAGGGCGCGCAGCAGCCGGTCGACGGTCGCATCGGAGAAGATCAGCACCGCGTCGACGCAGGCGAGGGCCGCGATGACCTCGGCCCGCTCGCGCTCCGGCACGATCGGCAGGCCCGGACCCTTGTAGGCCCGGGTCGAGGCGTCGGAGTTCAGCGCGACGATCAGCCGGTCGCCCCGCGAGCGGGCGTCCTGCAGGCTGCGCACGTGGCCGACGTGGACGAGGTCGAACACGCCGTTGCTGAACACCGTGCGCAGGCCCTCGGCCCGCCAGCCGGCGACGAGCTGTTCGAGGGCGGGCAGGGCGTACAGCTTGGGGTTGACGCCGAACGCGGGGACTTCCTCCGCCATCACAGCCCCTCCCGCGCCGCCGCCGCGACCAGAGCGGCGGGGTCGAAGGCGGCGGGCCCCTGCTGCATGATCGCGAGCGAGGCGGCCAGGGTCGCGAGCCGCCCGGTGTCTTCCCAGGCGAAGCCGCTCGCCAGACCGATCACCGCGGCCAGGCTGACCGCGTCGCCGGCGCCGCTCGGGTCGACGATCTGCTCGCCGCCGATGGCCGGCAGGCTGTGGACCTCGTCGCCGGCGGTGATCAGCCCGGCGTTGCCGCGCGTCAGCATCAGCCCCTGCAGGCCGAGGGAGGCGCGCAGCTCGCCGGCGGCGGCGCGCGCGGCATCTTCCTCCGCGAGGTCCGCGCGGCCGAGGTGGCGCGCCGCCTCGCGGCTGTTCACGGCGAGGTGGCTGACCCCGGCGAAGTCGGTCGCGCGCTCGCCGGCGTCGGCGAAGCTGAAGGTGCTGGCGGCCTCGCACAGGCCGGCGATCAGCGCGCGGTCGAGCAGCCCGTAGCCGCTGTCGACCAGCACCCAGCCCGCGACGTCCTCGAGCCGCTCGGCCTCGGACAGAAGGCGCGCCGCCGAGGCCTCGTCGAGGGGCCGGGCGTCGCCGCGGTCGATGCGCAGGATCTGCTGCTTGCGGACTCCGAGGTCGCCGGCGAGGATGCGGGTCTGCACCGCGCTCGCCCGCCCCCGCACCTTGAGCAGCCCATCGCTGTAGCGGCAGATCTCCGAGAGCAGCGCGAGCAACAGGTCGCCGGCGGCGTCGTCGCCGACCGCGCCGAGCGGTACGACCTCGAAGCCGAAGGCCGCGAGCAGGCAGGCGACCCGGCCGGCGCCGCCGGCGATCACGCTTTCGTCCTCGTGGCGCAGCACCAGCACTGGCGCCTCGCGGGACAGCGCCTGGGGCCGGCCGCGGGTGTAGCGCTCGAGCACGAAGTCACCGGCGACGGCGATCTTCTTCCCCCGCAGGCCTTCCAACGCGGTCGCGAGCTCAAGAGCCATCGGGTTCCTCCTGCGGCTCCTCCGAGCCGTCGTCGCTCTCGTCCTTGAACTGCATGTCGTACATCACCTTGTACAGCCCGCCCCGGGCGATCAGCTCCTCGTGGCTGCCGCTCTCGACCAGCTTGCCGTCGTCGACGACCAGGATCTTGGACGCGTGGCGGATCGTCGCGAGGCGGTGGGCGATCACCAGGGTGGTGCGCCCCTCCATCAGCCGCTCGAGGGCTTCCTGCACCTGCCGCTCGGACTGCGAGTCGAGCGAGGCCGTCGCCTCGTCGAGCAGCAGGATGTCCGGGTCGCGCAGCAGCGCCCGGGCGATGGTCAGGCGCTGGCGCTCGCCCCCGCTCAGCTTGGTGCCGCGGTCGCCGAGCACGGTCTCGTAGCCCTGGGGAAGCTTCTCGAGCACGCCGGCGAAGTTCGCGTCGCGCAGCGCCTGGTCCATCTCCTCGCGGGTCGCGTCGCGCTTGCCGTAGCGCAGGTTCTCTTCGACGGTCGCGTTGAACAGGTAGGGATCCTGGGTGACCAGCGCCATGCGCGCGAGCATCGAGGAGCGCTGCAGCTGCCGCAGGTCGACGCCCTCGATCAGCACGCGGCCGCCGGTCACGTCGTAGAAGCGCGGCAGCAGCGAGAGGATGGTCGACTTGCCCGCCCCGGACGGCCCGACCAGGGCGACGACCTCGCCCTTGCCCATCGTGAAGCTGACCCCGCGCAGGACGTCCTCTTCCTGCTCCGGATAGCGGAAGCACACGTCCTCGAAGCGCACGCCTTCCGCGAGGGGCGGCAGCGGCACCGCGTCGGGGGCGTCGACGATGGTCGGCTTGCGGTCGAGGATCTCGTACACCCGGTCGGCGCCGGCGAGGGCTTCCTGAAAGCCGTTCCAGGCCTTGGCCATCGACTTCGCCGGCCGGTAGGTCGTGATCAGCAGGCCGAGGAACACGACGAGGTCGCCCGGCTCGAGGTCGAAGCGCTGGTTGAGCAGCATCGTCCCGCCGAAGAACAGGAGCCCGGGCACGAGCAGGTTGTTCAACAGCTGGATGGTCGCCGAGGACAGCACGTGCAGGCGGTTGACCTTGAGGCTGTGGCGGACGATCTGGCCGTTGATGCGGTCGAAGTTCTTCAGCTCGCCCGCCTCGGCGTCGAAGGCCTTGATCACCCGCACCCCGCCGATGGTCTGGCTGACCGCCTGGACGAACTCACCGGAGACCTGCTGGCGGCGCCGGGCCCGGCGCTTGATCTTCTTGCCGAAGCGGCGCACGAGCATGTACAGGGGCGGACCGATCGTCAGGCTGAGCAGGGTCAGCCCGGGGTTGATCCACAGCGCCGTCAGGAAGGCGACCAGGATGGTGACCGGCTGCACGAACAGGTCGCTGAGCAGGATGCGCATCGCGACCTCGAAGGCGGTCAGGTCGTTGGTGATGCGGGAGAGCAGGTCGCCGCCTTCGCGGCGGGTGTAGAAGCTGACCTCGAGGTCGAGCATGTGGGCGAAGACCAGGCGCCGGATGTCGGCGCTGACGTACAGGATCAGCATCTTCTGCAGGTAGGAGGACCAGTACGAGGAGATCGCGAGGCCGAGGGCGAAGAACACCGCGAGCAGGCTGATGTTGATCAGCGTCTCCTGCGGGCTGCGCCCCTTGATCATCAGGTACGCCTGGCGCTGGACGTCCTCCCCCCAGGCCTGGGCGCTCTCGAACAGGCCCGAGGCGGTCGGCTCCGGCTCGGGAGGCTGATCGGAGCGCCGTCCGCTCAGGTGCTGGGCGGCGTTGACCGCGGCCTGGCCCGGTCCTCCGCGGGGGAAGACCGGGGCGAGCACGGGCTCGCCGCCCGCGCTGCGGTGGATGGCGGCGATGGCGGTGCGTCCGGCGCTGGCGGGCAGAACTTTGGTCTCGTCCGCCGTGGCGGGCACGATCACGTCATCGACGAGGAACTTCGACAGCGTCACCCGGCCCATCGAGCAGACCGCGTGGACGACGATGAACATCATCGCGAGGGCGAAGATCATCCGGTGCGGCCGGACATGCAGGAGCAGCCGCCGCAGCAGGGTGGTCGACGGGCTGTTCCAGAGTTTGTGCAGCGGTCTGGTGATGCGCGCGAGCACGGGCTTCCCGGGCGAAAGAAGGCTCCTACTATAGGCCGGGTGCGGGAGAAGTCAATCCGCGTCGGTCGGGGACAGGGCCCGTCGCCCTGCTCGAGCCGCGGCCGCCCGTCAACGCAGCTCGACGGTCGCGCGGACGAGCACCTCCCGGCCCGGGAACCAGCAGCTCTGCAGCTCGACCGTGTAGCTGCCGGGCGGCAGGGGAGGAAGCCGGGTGCGCGCTGTCCTCTTCCCGCGTCGTCACCCGGGTCGGATCCGGCGTTGGGAAGCGGACGAGCAGCGCCCGGCGCTCCGCCACGACGACGGAGCAGGGCGCGCGCTACCGCGGCTCACGGGCGCCCCGTGCAGCCCCGGAAACAGCCCGCGCTCCGAAAATCCCCGCGCGCCGCGCTGCCCGACGCGCTATCCTGGGATGCTCCGAGCCATCACCCCGCGAGCGATGCCGACCTCGAGCACCTTGAGCGATGCCCAGCGCGCCACCCTCGCGCGCACCCTGGACCGGGCCTGCCAGCTGAGCACGGCCGAGGGGGCGCTGCTGGTCGACGCGAGCGGCCACGGCATCGTGCGCTGTGGCGGGCTCGGCGGCTGGCAGCCAAAGACCCTGACCGGCTGGGTGCGGGACGTCTTCGATCCGGTCGCCGACCTGTCGTTCTTCCTCGCCCACCGCCAGCTCCCCTTGTGGATGCTCGCCTGGCAGGAACACCTCGCCGTCAGCGTCTTCTTCTCCCGCTACTGCCTCCTGCTCGTCGGCGTCGAGCGCACCCGCGCGGGACTGTGCCAGCTCGCGCTGCGGCGCGCGGCCCGGAGCTTGAAGGCGGTGCTCGAGTGCTCGGCGAGCAGCCACGTCGTCACGCGTGCCGGGCGCCGCTGGCGCAAGCGCCACGGCGACGAGGACGGCCACGAGCCGCGCGCGCTGCCGCCGGACGAGGCGCTGTGCACGCTGCTGTGCGCGGCCACCGGCCACGAGCTCGCCCGCCGGGGCCGGCTCGAGGCGCTCGACGTCTTCGACAGCCCCAACCGCGAGCAGGAGCTGGTCGACACGCTGTCCGCCCTGGTCGAGGTGCTGCCGCCCGGCGCCGACCTCGAGCTGTACGAGCGCCAGGGGGTGCGGCTGGTCTGCGCTCCGGCCGGTCCGCACGTGCTGGTCAGCCTGTTCGACGGCGCGACGACCGGCTCCTGGCTGCGGGCGGCGGCCGCGCCCCTGGTCGAGAGCGTCGGTGAGGTCGCGGGCGAGGCGCCGGCGGTGGCGTCCGCGCCGGTGGCGCGTCCGCGCTTCGACGAGCTGCTGGCCGGGGGGCTCGCGCGCCTGACCGTCGACGCCCGGGATGCGAGCGAGGCGCTGGTCGAGGCCGTCGGCCAGTTGATGGCCGAGCCCCAGGGCCTCGGCGCCGAGGCCGAGGTGCTGTGCCCGCCGCTGCTCGACCCCGAGGCCCTCGGGGTGCGCGCCGTCGCGCCCGGTCTGGGCCTCGGCCTCGGCCGCGCGGAGCTCGCGCGGCCCTGCTGCGTGCTGCTGGTCGCCGCCGACGGGATCGAGTGGGGGGCCGGCGTGCAGGTCCAGGCCAGCCTGCTGGTGTTCCTGCCCGAGGCCTGGCCCGACCTGCGCGGCGCCCTCGGCGAGCTGTTGGCCGAGCAGGCGAGCGCCCGCGGCCTGCGCGCGCGGCTGCTGGCCGCCGCGGACGCGGGGGCCGCCGAGCGGGTGCTGCTCGATCTCGACGGCTGAGCGTGCCGCTCGTCGCGGAGGCGGAGAGGAGAATCCGCCGTGGCGCGGCGCCGGATGCAGGCCGGTGATCGAGCGGGTTCAGGTAAACCGCCCGGTGACTCTTCCGCTGTCGAGGACGTTGCCGGTGCGTCCCAGGGGACCGCGTTGGATGAGGATCGGTCCTGGCGACGGACCGTTGGACGTCGACCATGGGATGTTGCGGAAGACCCTGTGCAGGCGGCGGGAAGTGTACGAGGTGTCGGTGCGCGGGACAGCGTCGAACGCGTCCTCGAACCACGAGATGTAGAGGAACTTCGGACGGCTGATCGCGCCGAGCAGCCGCCGGTCGTCGACCGCGACACCGATGCCGTCGCGGGGGGGCGGCGCCGCGACCCTCCAGTAGCCGGGGTAGAGCCCGACCGAGGAGGGTGACCGCTCGAACCAGTCCGCGGGCGGACGTGCTCCGGTCCGCAACCAGGAGATCGGGACCGCGATCTTCTGGCAGTTGTATTTCCCGTCCTCGCGGAGCACCCAGGACCTGCCGTAGGAGTACGGTGCGAAACGGGGCATGAGCGCCTGCCGGTAGAGCGCGGAGAGCACCGAGCCGACCGTCCGGTGGCGGCTGAGCTTGAGCGCGAGCCGGCAGTCCGCTCCCGGAGGGCGGACCACGAGGCAGCCGGGCGGGGCGAGGCGCAATGTGCTGCCGGCCTCGCGGTGCTCAGGCTCGGGGTCGGGGAGCACCTGGCTGTCGGGGATCCCGGTCGCGGCGAAGCGCTCGAGCAGCGTGCGAACCGCGGCGAGCCCTTCCGCCCGCCGGTTGCCGCGGGCGTCGATGACGCGCGACGCGGGCAGCCACCAAGGAGCGCAGCGCGCGCGCTCGTCGCCCTCGAGCCAGACGCCGACGATCGGAACGCCGAGCATCCGCGCTCTCTCGAGGGCGTCGAAGATGCCGGCGCCCGCGGCCGAGGGAGTCGCGATGAAGAGGGCCGCGAACGCGTCCTCGAGCGCGCGCTTCCACGCCGGGACTGCCCTGGTTCGCGCTCTCCAGTCGAGGGTCCAGGTCGGCACGAAGGCTCCCCGGCAGATGCGGACGACCTCCTCCACACGCCGGTGATCCCTGTCGTTCAGGACGACCACATACCGCGCGGTCTGGTGCACGGCTTCCTCCTCCGCCCGGTGGATCAGACGGCCTCAGAGCAGCGCGCTCTCCGTCACCGCGCCGTCCTCGCGGCTGAACCCGAGCAGCCCCTCGCCGTCCTCGGCCTCGACCAGAAAGCGCGCGACCGGGCCGAACACGAACTCCGCCTCCTCGGCGGTGCAGGTCGGCAGGTAGGGGCGGAAGACCCGGGGGTCGTAGAAGCGGAACACCAGCACCTCCCCGTCCTCGGACTTGACCTTGAGGAAGCGCCGGAAGTGCTTGACCAGCGCCTCCGGCTCGGCGTCCGCGGTCAGGAAGATCCCCCAGCTCTGCCCCCAGGCGCGCGCCAGCCAGTGGTCGAGCAGCTTCCCCTGCGGCTCGACGAGGAACGGGGCGGCGCGCTCGAGCTCCGGGCTCAGGCTGCCCTTGTACAGGCACTCGTGGCCCGGGGTCGCCGTGACGAAGGCGTGGATCTCCGGGCTGCGGGCGCCGTCGAGCAGCGCGTAGAGGCGGCCGTTTCCGTCGCCGCGCGCCTCCACGAGAGCGGCCTCGAGGGCCTCGGGGTCGGGGATCGGCATCGTGCATTCCTCCTCGCGTCGACGCACCTTACGTGCTTGCCGGACTGCGTTCAAGCCAGGTTGCTGTACAATAGGGCGAACCGTTCCGATAGAGGAGCCCCTCCGTGCTCGTGATCCGAGAAGCCCAGTTCGATGCCCTCGACGCCGCCGCGCTGCGTCTGTTCGTCAAGCGCCTCGCCCGTGAGTTTCCGACCCTGTTCCCCCGCGCCGCCGCGGGCGGCCCCGAAGAGCTGCGCGAAGCGGTCGCCGCGGCCCTCGAGCGGGCCGAGGGCTGGGGCATCGAGAGCCAGCCCCCGCAGCGCTTCTTCGTCTTCTTCCAGCTCGTCTTCGCCGGCGAGCTGCCGTCGATGCTGAGCTGGCTGCGCGACCTGCTCGAGGACGAGGAGCTCGACGAGGACGACAAGCTCTCCGGCCTGGTCGACGAGCTGCGCGACGGCCCGGGCTACGCTTCCTTCCTCGACACCATGGAGGTCTGAGATGCCCGGTCGCCGCTCCCGTCAAGGCTGCCCGATGACGACGACGAAGTGCAGGATCAAGGTCGAGGTCAAACGCAAGGACCCGAGCAAGAAGAAGG
>JAUIEM010000621.1 GCA_030428695.1 bacterium | reverse complement strand
CTCGATGCGAACCCAGCAGGCGCGTTGCGAGCGACGATCCCATCCGGGCCGCGGGCCGCAAGCCCGATTCGCGCAACTACTTGCGACGCCTCCACAAGCGAATCTCTTTGCCCTCGATCGCCGATTCATCTATACTGGGCGCGCGAGGAGGGGCACTTGCTTCAGGCCGCCGCGATCCCTCTCATGCGGGTTCTGCGGCTGTCGAAAGACCTTGAGGAACAAGGGCCCGGTGTTCCAGCCTCTGAGGAACGGATGACCTCGACCGATCTGAAAGTCCTCGTTGTCGACGACGACGCGAAGGTGCGCGCGACGGTCGTCCGCTGCATCCTCGACTACGGCTACGAGGTGCGGGGGGTCGGCTCGGCGGAAGAGGCGATCCAGACCCTCGAGAAGACGCCGTTCCCGATCGTCTTCAGCGACTGGCGCATGCCGGGCATGGACGGCTTCGAGCTGCTCGAGCGCATCGTCAAGCTCAACCCCGAGACCAAGGTGATCATGATCACCGGGCACGGGACGATCCCCTCCGCCGTCGACGCGATGCGGCGCGGGGCCTACGACTACCTGACGAAGCCCTTCCACCTCGAGGAGATCCGCTCGATCCTCGACCGCGTCGCCCGCCTCCACGAGATCGAGACGACGGGCGGCGAGGGACCGAGCGAGGCCCTGAGCGAAGAGCACGTCTTCTACGGCATCGTCGGGGCGACCCGTCCGATGCGCGAGGTCTTCCTGCTGATCCGCAAGGTGGCCCGCGCCCGGTCGAACGTCCTGATCCGTGGGGAGAGCGGCACCGGCAAAGAGATGGTCGCGCGCGCGATCCACGAGAACGGGCCGGACGCCGACAAGCCCTTCGTCGCGGTCAACTGCGGGGCGATCCCCTCGACCCTGATCGAGAGCGAGCTGTTCGGCCACACCAAGGGCGCCTTCACCGACGCCAAAGGCAACAAGCTCGGCCTGTTCCGCTCGGCCCACGGCGGCACGATCTTCCTCGACGAGGTCGCCGAGCTCGGGCTCGACATGCAGGTCAAGCTGCTGCGCACCCTGCAGGAGCGTGAGGTACGGCCGGTCGGCGCCGAGCAGCCGGTCAAGATCTCCGTGCGGGTGATCGCGGCGACGAACAAGAACCTCGAAGAGATGATGCAGGAGGGGAAGTTCCGCTCCGACCTGTACTACCGGCTGAACGTGATCCCGATCGAGATCCCGCCGCTGTGCGAGCGCAAGGGCGACATCGGGCTGCTCGCCTACCACTTCATCCGCAAGCACTTCCCCGACCAGGACCCCTCCTGGCGGGTCTCCGACGACGCCCTGCACGTGCTTCGCAACTACTCGTGGCCGGGCAACGTGCGCGAGCTCGAGAGCGTGATCGAGCGGGCGATCGTGCTCGGCGACGGCGATGTGATCACCGCGCGCTCCCTGCCCGGCAACCTGCTCGACGCCCAGAAGGCGCGCGATGACGTCGAAGAGGACAGCATCCGCTCGCTCGACGACGTCGAGCGCTACACGATCCTGAAGACGCTGCGCTACACCTCCGGCGACAAGCAGGCCGCCGCGCGCCTGCTCAAGATCGACCGCAGCACGCTGTACCGCAAACTCCAGAAATATTCCCTCGATGTCAAATAAGGGACTGTCAGGTAACCGATCCTTGCCTGTCGGTGAGGCATCGTCGTCGATGGCACGGTGCGAGGACGAGCGACGCAGCCAACGGCGGCGAGGGCCAGCGAAAACGAGGGTGACAGGCCCTACTGACCTCAGCCTGTCAGATTCACCGGGATTCCCGCTGCGGACCCGGATGCCGCAGATCTCGGGCGCTTCGAGGCTTCTGCGCTGCTCACCTGGGGGACGGTGTGCCAGCGATGACAAACGGCTCCGCTGCTCGAAGACTCGAAGCGCCCGATCTCAAGCGGCCTCCGGGCCCTCGCGACGAAATCCCGGTGAATCAGCCGGGTTGAGTTCTTGTAGGGGCGGGGTTTACGAGACTGTCTCACGGAACCCGATGACGCACGTCCCAACGCCTGCGGCGGGCGGGGGTAAACCCCGCCCCTACATTGGATTCCGACGCACCCCGCGGGTGATCTCGGACGTGCGGCAAACGAGCCATGCCTCGCTTGGGCTGATGGTCCTATCCGAATGTAGGGGAGTGGTTTACCCCCTCCCGCGAAGCGGAAGAATGCGTACGTGGCTGGACCTCGTGAGACGGCCTCTTTACCCCCGCCCGCCGATCGCGGAAAGAACCTATGCTGAGGTCAGCAAGGTCGTCATCGCACTCCTGGGCCTCGCCATCGGCCTCCTCGGTTGCGCTCCGCGCCAGCTGGTCGACCGGCCTCCGCCGCCACCGCTGCAGCGCACGCGGCTCCTGCCCCCCGTCGACCTCTCCGCCGCGAGCGCCCTGGCGGCGCCGGACACACCGGACGTCGAGTACCGCGTCGGGGTGTCTGACCTGCTGACGGTCGAGATCCTCGACTTCCACCAGGTCGGCGCGACGGCGCAGCTGTCCCTCGACGTCTCGAGCGAGGGCACGATCGAGCTGCCCTACCTCGGCCCGGTCCCCGCGGGCGGGCGGACGGTCGCGGCGATCGCCGCCGACATCCGCCAGCGGCTGGTCGACGGCGGCCTGCTGCAGGAGCCGGTCGTGCACGTCGCGGTCGCCGACTACCGCAGCCGCGCGATTCTGCTGCTCGGCAACGTCTCCCGGCCCGGCTACTACTACCTCAAGCGCAACAGCACCAACCTGCTCGGCGCCCTGAACTTCGCGGGCGGGCTCTCGGCCTCGGCCGGCTTCCTGGTCGAGGTGCGGCGCCCCGGGCGGACGACGACGCCGGACGACAGCAGCGCGGCGGCGCTCTACCACGTCGACGTGCTCGCCCTGCTCAAGGACGGCAACCTCGCCGAGAACATCGAGATCCTGCCCGACGACATCGTCTACGTGCCCGAGGCCGAGTCCTACTTCCTGAGCGGCTACGTCGCCAAAGCGGGCGTCTTCAGCCTGACCAAGCCGACCACCGTGCTCGAGGCGGTCGCCTCCGCCGGCGGCTTCAACTACTGGCGGGCCTCGGCGACCGAGGCCTACATCCGGCGGGTGCACGAGGACGGCCATCTCGAGCTGATCGACATCGACCTGTGGGCGATGATCGAGGGCACCGCGCCCGACGTCTGGCTGATGCCCGGCGACCACGTCGAGG
>JAUIEM010000168.1 GCA_030428695.1 bacterium | reverse complement strand
CAGCGGCCGCCGAGGCCCCCTCGCCGGCCGCGACCGAGCGCGCGCGGGCCGCTGCCCGGGCTCGTGCGGCCGCCCGGGCCCGAGCGGAAGCGCGGGCGCGAGCCGCGGCGAGAGCGCCGGCCGGGGAGAGCGCTGCGCAGGGCCCTGCGCCCGACGAGGGCCCGGCCGCCGCGAAGCGGAGCCGCACGGCGAGCGCGCGCTCGAGTCTCGCGGCGCGGGCGCGTCGCGGATCCGCGGGCGGGGCGGGGGGCGACCAGGAGACCGCGGAGAGCACCGCGCCTCCGAAGTTGGTGCCCGCCTCGAGCGCGCCGCGAGCGGTGCGGACATCGACGGCTCCGCGCGAGAAATCCGGGCTGCTGGTCGCCGGCGTCGGGCGCCTGTTCGCGCTCGTCCTGTTCGTCCATCGACCGGCGACCCTCACGCTGTACAGCCTGCTCGGCCTCGCCTGGCTCGGGCTCTTCCTGTGGGGCGGGCCGGCGCCCGCCTGGGCGCTGTCCGGGCGCGGCGAGCAGCTGTGGGACCTGCTCGCGATCGAGGCGCCGGCGCTCTCGCCCGTGCTGTGGATCCTGCTCGGCTTGATCGCGGTGTGCTGGCTCGCCAACGGTGTCGCGGCGGTGGTGCGCGGCGTGCGGGCGCGGCGCCTGCGGTTCCGCTTCGGGACCTTGGAGAAGGTCGTCGAGCATCCCGCCTGCGTGCGCCTGCCGATCGCGCGTCGGCGGCTCGGGGCGGAGCAGGAGGTCAAGGACATCCTCGCCAAGGCGGGCTTCAAGAAGCCGCTGCTCAAGACCGTCGGCCGCGGGTTGCTCGGTCGTGCCCGGCGCGGCCCGCCCCGGGTGCTGCTCGCGAGCCTCGCGCGGCTCGGGTTCGCGGCGGGCGTCGGGCTGGTCCTCGCCTTCGTGTTGCGCGGGGGGGCGACCACGGTGCAGCTCGAGGCGAACGCCAGCGAGCCCCTGCCCCGCGGCCTGCCGCTCGGCCTCCACGATGTCTGGCTCGGTCCTGCGGCGAGCGAGCTGCGCGCTCTCGAGCTCGGCTCCGCGAGGCTCGAGCGCGAGCTCGCACGGGGACGCGCTCCTTCGGAGGCGCTGCTGCTCGAGGTGGACAGCGGGCTGGTCGCCCTGCGCGATCGGCTGGCGGCGGACGCGTCCGGGCGGCCGGCCCTCGCGGCCGCGCTCGGAGCGCTCGCGGACAGCCTCGGCGTCGAGGGGGCGGGCCCGGCGGACAGCACCGACCTGGGCAGCGGGGCGGCGGAACGCGGACTGGCGAGCACCGACCGGGGCCTGGAGCGGGCGTGGCAGGCGCTGCGCGGCGCGGAGCAGCAGCTGGCCACCAGCCTGCTGCCCGGGCCGCAGAGCGCCTGGCTGCTCGGGCCGGACGGCCTGCGCGCCGCGGGCCCGGCGCCGCAGGTGTCCGGCCGCGAGCAGCGCCGGCTGGAGAGCGCCCTGCGCCGCGTCGGCTGGTGGCTGCAGCGCCGGCGGGCGGCGCTCGGCAGCGCGGCGCGGGCGCTCGAGGGCGGCGACGACCGCCTCGAGCTGGTCGCCCTGTTCGCGCAGGTCGCCCCGCGGGCCCATCTCGACTACCCGCGCTCGGAGCGGGCCTTCAGCCCCGAGCTCGCCGTGGAGCGCTACCGGCGCGTGTTCTCCGACAGCGCGGCCCTGGGCTGGACGGTGGAGCGGGCCCCGAACGCGGGCCTGGCGCCGGCGCAGTCCTATGAGGCGCGGCTGCTGGGGCCGAGCGGGGACACCCTGTCGATCCAGACCGCCCAGCTGCTGGTCTGGAACCGTTGGCTGCTCGCGTTGCGCGGCGTCGACACCGCCGTGCGCCTGACCATCGACGGCGAGACCGCGGAGTGGCCGACCGGAATCCCGCTCGAGCTACCGGGTTGCGAGGGCAGCTTCGTGCTCCGGGCAGGTCCGGCGGCCCGGACCTGGAGCGAGGCCGGGCCGACCCTCGCGCTGCCGTCGGTCTTCCTTTTGCGGCCCGAGGCCGACAGCCTCGCGGTGACGCCGCTGCACCCGCATGAGCCGGTGCAGGTCCAGGGGCGCGCCCTGACCGCCGAGCCGCTCGTGCGCGCCGCGCTGCGCGCCGTCGCGCTGCCGCCGCCGGCCTGGCTGGCCGGGTGTTTCGGTCTCGGCTTCCTGTGCTTGTGGCTGTGGGCCTTCAGCACGAGCATCGACCTGCACTTCGCGGTCCTGCGCGAGGTCGGTCGGGCGGAGCTGTGCCTGGTGCTCGAGGCGGAGGGGGGCACAGCGAGTGGACGATCATTGCTCGAGAAGATCGCCGGCTGGACCGATGCCTGACCGGCCGTGGAAACAACGTCTAGCACTCTCACCCGGAGGGGGATCTCGATGCCCGTTCGTACGACAACCCTGCTGAGCGGCCTGCTCTTCCTGGCCGCTTCCGCCTTCGCCCAGGGCGACATGGAGCGCCGTCTCGACGCGCTCGAACGACGCCAGGAGCGGATCATCAACGCGCTGGAGAACATCCAGAACCAGCTGCAAGCGCTGAGCGAGGGGCCGCGCGAGCGCCGCGCCGCCCCGCGTGACCAGGGCCTGTCGCCGGAGGACCACGCCTGGTTGATGGAGCTGCACGAGCGCTGGCTCAACGACCCGCGCCTCCGCGAGCTCGAGCTCGGCCCGTGGCACGATCGGATGATGGAGCTGCACGAGTACTACGAGTACGGCTACGACATGCCGCCGGGCGCTCCCCATGGGTACGATGTGCCCCCGCGGCAGGACCGTCGGCAGGCCCCGCGGCAGGACCGCTGGCAGGACGCGCCGCGGCAGGACCGCTGGCAGGACGCGCCGCGGCAGGACCGTCGGCAGGACCGCTGGCAGGACGCGCCGCGGCAGGACCGCTGGCAGGACGCGCCGCGGCAGGACCGCTGGCAGGACGCTCCGCGGCAGGACCGCTGGCAGGACGCGCCGCGGCAGGACCGCTGGCAGGACGCGCCGCGGCAGGACCGTCGGCAGGCGCCGCGGCAGGACCGCTGGCAGGACGCGCCGCGGCAGGATCGCTGGCAGGACGCGCCGCGGCAGGACCGCTGGCAGGACGCGCCGCGGCAGGACCGCTGGCAGGACGCTCCGCGCGGCTTTGACGAGGGACCCTTCGGCCGTGGCGAGATGCTGCGCGAGCTGGCGGAGCGCTTCTTCGACGGCGACCCCGAGCAGATGCGGGACATGCTCGACATGCTCGAGGGCCTGCGCGAGCGTTTCGGTGACGGCCGGGACCGCGACATGCCCTTCGACCCGGAGATGCTGCGTGAGCTGCTCCGCGGTCTCGAGGACCTGGACATCCCCGAGCTGCAAGAACAGCTCGAGCGCTTCCGTGAAGGCATGCCGCAGCGCCCGGACCGTCCCGAGCAGCGCCCGGACCGCCCCGAGCAGCGCCCGGACCGCCCCGAGCAGCGCCCGGACAATCCCCGCGAACAGCGTCCGGACAATCCCCGCGAACAGCGTCCGGAGGGTCCTCGCGGCATGCGCGGGCTGATGGGCGAGCTGCTCGACGACCTCGGGGTCGAGGATCCCCGCCAGCTGATGGAGTGGATGCGCGAGCAGGGGGGCTTCGAAGACCTGCGCGAGCTGATGCGCGAGGGCGACATGGAAGCGCTGCGCGAGCGTTTCGAGGGTATCCTCGAGGAGATGCGTCGTGACGGCGAGGGCGACGAGGGCGAGCCCGGCCCGCGGCGTCTCGAGCGTCCGCGCGAAGGCCGCCGCGGTCGCTTCTGAGCCGACGCGGACCGCGCCGAAGCGAAGCGCCATCCCCCGGGGTGGCGCTTCGTTGCGTTCGGGGCTCCAGCGTGGCTCCTCTGTGCCCGCCAGGGCAGAAAACCGGGAAAGCCTCCATCATTCCGGCCGGAGCTCCGTAGCACACATGAGAACGATGAGGACAGCCCCTTGGCAGACGTGACCCCGTCCGATGCAGAGCTCGTGATCGCCTGTCGTGGCGGAGACCAGCGCGCCTTCCGCGACCTGGTCGAGCGCTACCAGAAGCGCATGTACCGCTTCGCGCTGCGCATGGTGCGCAACCACGACGACGCGCTCGACGTCTCGCAGGAAGCCTTCGCGCGGGTCTACCGCTCGCTCGATCGCTACGATACGAGCAAGCGCTTCTCGACCTGGATCTACCAGATCGTGCAGAACCTCTGCATCGACTGCCTCCGCAAGCGGAAGAAGGTCCACGTCCCGCTCGAGGTCAGCGCGCCGGTCAGTCACGCCGACCCGGGTCGCAACCTCGAGAGCGAAGAGACCCGCGCCCAGGTCCACAAGATCCTGGCGAGGATCCCCGACAAGTATCGAAGGGTTCTCGAGCTGCGCGATCTCGAAGGCATGTCCTGCAAGGCGATCGCCGACATCGTCGAGTGCACGCACTCGACGGCCCGGTGGCGCCTGCATCAGGCCCGCAAGATGTTCCTCGAACAGTGGGAGCGGGCCGAAGACGCACGTCGCGCCCAACGAACGATGAAACGCCCCGTCCTGACGGGCAGCGAGCGCAGGAGTCAGTCATGAGGTGTTCCGCGGTCCGAGAGTGGCTGCCGCTGGCCGTCAGCCAGGACCTCCCCCCCGATCTGTACGCCGAGGTCGACGAGCACCTCGACGAGTGCGAGCCCTGCAGCGCCGTCCAGGAGTCGATGCGCAGCGCGTTGACCGCCCTGGAAGACGCCCGCGAGCCGGTCTCCGATGCGGTGTTCGACGGCTTCTTCGAGGGGGTGGCCGAGCGCGTCGGCCTGCCCGCGGCGCCGGCTCCCGAAGCCCGGCCCCGGCCGGTGCGGGTCGCCTCCCGGCGCTGGCTCGGGCTGCTCGCGGCGGCGGCCGCCGTGATGCTGCTGGTCTCCGGGCAGACGGCGTCGACGCCCGCGATCCCGTACGCCTTCACGCCCGAGCACGCTCCGCTCGGCGGTCCGGTCGACAACCTGACTCGGGTCGGCAGCCAGCCGGGCCGCCGTGACCTCGACCACGAGGCGCTGCGGCGGCTGTTCGAGAACGTCTACGAGCTGCCCGATGTCGACCGCGTGATGGAGCTCTTCCGCACCCCGCCTCCCGCCGGCGACGAAGAAGAGGCGCCCCGCGAAGAGGAAGAGCTCGAGACCCGCAGCTTCTGAGAGCCCGCCTGGCAAGGAGCCCCGAGACATGCCCTCCCGTCTGCTGTCGATCGTCCTCGCGCTCGGCCTCGGCGTCTGTGCGTCCGCACAGTCGACCCTCGAGTCGCTCGACGCCGAGCTGCGCGGGCTCCAGGCGACCCTCGCCGCGCGGGTCGTCGCCCTCGAGCTCGAGGGCAGCTTTCAGCTCGATCCGCGCTTCGAAGCCGAGGTCTGGCGCATGCGGGTGTCCGGCGTGGTGCTCGACAGCGCCGGCGCCGTGCTCTCCCACGGCCGCGCCTTCCTCGAAGCGACGGCGATCACCGTCCACGCGGACGGCGCTGCGCTCCCGGCGAGCCTGCGCGGCGTCGATCGGGCGACCGGCCTCGCGCTGCTCGACGTGCCGGGTCTGGCCGGCCACGCCTGGGGGCTCGCCGACGCCGCCGAGGTCCCGTCGCCGGGCGCGCTCGTCGCGGTCTGCGGCGGCGCGGAGGGCGGCGCCTTCAGCCTGAGCACCCTGCGCGGACGGGCGACCATCGAGCGCGGCGAGCGCAGCCTCGACGACGCCCTCGTCCTCAACCTCGACCTCGCGGTCCAGGATGCGGGCGGGCTGGTCAGCGACGTCCGCGGCCGGCCGATCGGGATCGCGGTCCGCGGCTACAGGGAAAAGGGCGATGAACGCCTCGGTCCGGGCGACCTGCTCGGCCAGCTCTTCCGCGAGGAGCGCATGCCCGAGGCGCTGATGCCCGCGGCCGCGAGCGGCCGCAGCTACGCCCTCGCGCTGCCCACGGTGCACGCCGCCGTCGAGCGCATCCGCTCGCAGCACACCGTGCGCCGGGGCTGGATCGGGATCTCCGCGCAGACCCTCGACGAGGACGCCGCGACCGCGCTCGGCGTGGTCAGCGCCCTGCGCGTGCGGATGATCTTCCCCGACGGGCCCGCCGAGCGCAGCGAGCTCGCGCTCGGCGACGTGATCGTCGGCATCGTCAGCCCCGCCGCCGAGCTCGAGGAGCTCGCCGAGGTCGTGCGCTCGCACCCTGGGGAGACCATCGAGCTCCGCGTGATCCGCGACGGCAGCTTCCTGCATATCAACGTGAAGATCGGGGAGCGCTTCGAACGCGTCCATTCCCCACAGGAGGATTGAACACATGAGCATGAGCATGCGATCGCTGTGCCTGGTCCTGGCCCTGGTCATGACCCCGGTCGTGGCGCAGGACACCAGCGGGATCGAGAGTCTGATCGAGCAGCTGGGCGACGCCGATTTCACCGTGCGCGAGGACGCGACCGCCAAGCTGATCGAGCTCGGCGACGAGGCGGTGCCGTTCCTCGAGAAGGCGCTGCACTCCGAGGATCCCGAGGTCACCTGGCGCGCCGAGCAGGCCCTCGAGGCGATCAAGACCGCGAAGGAAAAGCCTGCGCCCGGTGAGGAGGGGATCCCCGGCATGCCCGGCATGCGGGTGATGCCCCTGGTGCCTGGCGAGGGCATGGAAGACATCGAGAAGCTGCTCGGCGAAGGCTTCGGCGCGATGCTCGAGAAGATGTTCGAGGACGCCCCGGGCGGCGGCATGCGGCTCGAGCTCGGCGGCAGTGGCTTCTCGCAGGCCCGCAACTTCGGCGACGTGTGGGTCGCATCCGAGCCGATCAGCGAGCTCCTCCGTGCCCAGCTCGACCTGCCGGCGGGCGGCATCGCCCTCGGCGACGGCTGCCGGAACATCGACCGCTTCAGCCTGCGCCCCTTCGACATCGTGCTCAGCATCGACGGCCGCCCTGTGGCAGACTTCGGTGACCTCGGCGACCTCTTCCTCAAGCCGGAAGGCGCCGAGGCGACCGTCGAGGTGATGCGCCGCGGTCGGGTCGAGGAGCTGAAGATCACCGTCGGAGCCCCCGAGGCGCCGAAGAAGGACGAGTCCCGCGAGCGCGACTTCTGAGCCGCGCTCCCGGCGAGGCGCAGGCCTCGCGAAGCCGGCCCGCGCCCGATTCCGGGGGCCGGCCGCGGCCGCCCCGGACGCGCGTCCTTTTCGCTTGACGCGCCCGGGGCGCGTCCTATGATGGTTGAGGCGCGGGCGCGACGCACAACGCCGGTCGTGAGCCGTTCCAGCGCCCTTCACGAGCGCCTCTGCGGGCGACCTGCGATGCCTGCCCGAGAGGAGCCCCCGTGGCGGTGACCCGGGCCTGGGTGTCCGCCGAGCTCTTCCCTTCGCCGCGGGGTTCTCGCACGGAGCCCGTCCATGGCCAACCGACTCCGCTCCTGGCCCCTCGTCCTGCTCGCCGTCGCCTGCCTCGCCGTCGGCCAGGAGAGTGACGACGGCGGCACGGGCGGCATCTTCGTCATCACCTTCCACGACATCGTCGACGATTCGCCGGTCGCTTCGCTGCTGCGCCGTCTCGACGAAGCGGTCGAGCGCGAAGCCGACGTGATCGTGATCGACCTCGACACGCCGGGCGGTTACATCCACCTCGCCGAAGAGGCGGCAGATGCGATCCACCAGCTCGGGCCGGCGGGTTTCAAGGATGAGAACGGCCGGCAGAGCCCGAACATCCCGACCTTCATCTACATCCGCGAGGGTCTGTCCGCGGGTACCTACTTCGCCCTCGCCGGCTTCGAGATCTTGATGGAAGAGGACGCGACCTGGGGCATCTGCGCGCCGGTGTCGGGCATGCCTGGCCAGACTCTCGATCTCAACCAGCGGAAGAAGAGCGAGGCGGTGATCCTCAGCGCCCTCAACCGCTACGCGGCGACGCCGCGTCCGCTGAAGTACTCGCAGTCCGTGATCAAGTCGTTGGTCGTCAGCGAGGTCAGCCTGTACGAGGTGCGCACCGACCTCGACGAGACCTTCTTCTGGACCCGCGAGGAGCTCGAGCAGAACGGCGCCGAGCACTACGTCGTGTTCGAGAAGGAGATCCTGACGGACACCGAGCTGCTGCTGCTCGACTGCGAGAAGGCCCAGCATCTCGGCTTCACGCGCACGCCCGGCTTCGCGAGCCGCGAGGCCGCGATCGAGTACATCCGCCAGGAGGTCGACCTCGCCGACGCCCCGGTGCGGGTGCTCGACTCGACCGCGGTCGACAGCGTGGTCGGATTCCTCAACCTGTGGTGGGTGCGGATGGCGCTCCTGATCATCGGCATCGCCGGCCTGATCATCGAGCTGCAGATCCCAGGCTTCGGGGCTCCGGGCATCACCGGCCTGACCTGCCTGACCGTGTTCTTCGCGAGCAGCTATCTCGCCGGCGTCGCCGACTGGGTCAGCGTGATCTTCCTGGTGCTCGGCGTCGGGCTCCTGCTGCTCGAGTTCTTCGTCATTCCGGGGTTTGGAGTCGTCGGCGTCATGGGGTTCATCAGCATGTTCGCAGGCTTGTTCATGGCGGTCAACGGGAGCGGGGTTCCCGAGCTCGGCAACCCGATCGAGAGCTTCCGCGCCTTCGAGGCGCTGGTCACGGTGATATGCGGGCTCGGCGGAGCGATGCTGCTCGGCTGGGTCGTCGCCCGTTTCCTGCCGAAGAGCCCGGTCCTCAACCGCGCCGTGCACACCGACACCCTCGACGCGGCCGAGGGCTACGTCGCGGGCAACGCCGAGGCCGCGACGCTGGTCGGGCAGACCGCGGTCGCCACGACGACGCTGCGGCCGGCGGGGAAGATCAAGCTCGACGACGGCAAGGTGCTCGACGCCGAGTCGGAAGGACCTATTATCGAGGCCGGGGTCGCGGTCGAAGTGGTCCGCGCGACACCCCTCTCCATCACTGTCAGGGAGCGGACGGAACATCATGGGGCTTGAATGGATCGCCATCCTCTTCGTCGTCGGGCTCGCCTTCATGTTCGCGGAGCCCTTCATCCCCGCGGGGGGCGTGCTCGGCCTGGTCGGCCTGATCTGTTTCGGCGTCAGCGTCTTCTTCGGCTTCCGTGAGCACGGCGTGTGGATCGGCGTGACCCAGCTCGTGCTCGGCGCGATCTTCGGCGCCTTCGCCGTCAACCTGTTCTTCCGCCGCATGGCCCACACGGACCAGCTGCAGGCCAGCCCCGTGCTCAGCGAGACCGGCGGGGAAGACCTGGTCGGCGCGAGCGGCGAGACCATCACGCCGCTGCGGCCGACCGGCACCGCGCTGATCCAGGGGCGGCGGATGTCGGTGCTGACGCGCGGCGAGATGCTCGGACGCGGAGCGCGCGTCGTCGTCGTCGTGGCGCACGGCAACCGGATCATCGTCGAAGCGGCACCCGACCCGGTCGCGACCGAGCCGACGGCGCTCGAGCCCGCCTCCGCGGACGCGCCGGCGGAGCCCGAGGCCTGAGCCCTCTGTCTCACCGGGATTCCTGCTGCAGACCCGGATGCCGCAGGATTCACGGGCGCCGTGCCGACTTCCGGTTGGGCCTGTCCATGGGCGGCGGAAGTCGCTATCCTGGGTGGCTGCTAACTCTCCGATTCTCGACTACCAGTTGTGGGATTCGTCATGACACCTCTGATGCTCGCGCTGTTCGATTCCGAAGTCGAGTGGCTGATCCTGGTCGGCGTCATCATCGTCGGCCTCGTCATCTTCGTCGCCTTCTGGAAGTACGGTTCCCTATGGCTGCGCGCCGCGCTCTCCGGGTGCCGCATCTCGATGATGAACATCATCACGATGAGCCTGCGCCGGGTCGACCCGCGGATCATCATCGACGCCCGTATCATGAGCCACAAGGCCGGCATCGACCTGAGCTACGAGCGTCTCGAGACCCACTATCTCGCGCGCGGTAGCGTGCTGTCGGTGACCCGCGCCCTGGTCGGCGCGAGCAAGGCACACCTCGGGCTGACCTTCGAGAAGGCTTGCGCGATCGATCTCGCCGGACGCGAGATCCTCGACGCGGTCCAGACCTGCGTCAACCCGAAGGTGATCGACTGCCCGAACCCGAACAAGGGCCGCACGACCATCGACGCCGTCGCGCGTGACGGGATCCAGCTCAAGGTCAAGGCGCGGGTGACGGTCCGCGCGGACATCGACAAGCTGGTCGGCGGCGCGACCGAAGAGACGGTGATCGCGCGTGTCGGCGAAGGCATCGTGACGACCATCGGTGGCGCCGAGACCCACAAGGAAGTGCTGGAGAATCCGGACATCATCTCCAAGCAGGTGCTGCAGAAGGGCCTCGACTCCGGCACGGCGTTCGAGATCCTGTCGATCGACATCGCGGACGTCGATGTCGGCGACAACATCGGCGCCAAGCTCCAGGCCGATCAGGCCGAGGCCGACATGCGGGTCGCCCAGGCGAAGGCCGAAGAGCGGCGCGCGCTCGCGGTCGCCAAGGAGCAGGAGATGCGCGCGGAGATCAATGAGAACCGCGCCAAGGTCGTGCTCGCGGAGGCCGAGGTGCCCCGCTCGATCGCCGCCGCCTTCCAGGAAGGCCACCTCGGCATCATGGACTACTACTCGCTGAAGAATCTCCAGGCCGACACCTCGATGCGGGTCGCGATCTCCGGCAAGACGAGCAAGGACGGCTCCTGATGCACTTCGCGCAGGTCGAGAGCTTCCTCGAATTCTGCATCATCGCCGGCTTCGTGGTGTTCTACGTCATCGCGATGCTGGTCAAGAACGCCAACGAGGCGCAGAAGAAGAAGGGGCGCACGGGCCGGGCGCGCTATCCGCGCCTGAACCAGAACAACCCTCAGCAAGACCGGCTCGACTCCTTGCGCCGGGCGCTCGGTGTCGACTCTCCCGCGGCCGGACGGCCGTCCCGCCAGGCGCGCCGTGAGGTTGCGCCTCCCCCGCGGCGGGAAGAGCCGCGGCCCGAGCTGCCGGTGTCCAGGAGGCGCGAGCAGCGCGCTGTGCCGGAGAACGACGCCTTCGCCTCGAGCCGTACGGCCTACGAAGAGCGCGCGGCGGCGCTGACGCCGGCGGAGTTTTTCGCCAAGCGCATGGACGAGCTCGGCCTCAACGAAGCGCAGCGGATGGTGGTCTACAGCGAGATCCTTCGTCCCGTGCGCGCTCGTCGCGAAGGCTTGCCCTTCGAGAAAACTCTGCTATAATCCCGCGGCCCTGCCGGAGTGGCGGAATTGGCAGACGCGCTGGATTCAAAATCCTGTGAGCATAGCTCGTGTGGGTTCGAGTCCCACCTCCGGTATTCGAAAGGCTCCCCCCGGGGAGCTTTTTTCTTTGGGGGTGACGGGGGCGCTCGTGCGGTCCGGGTCTCGGCTGGGGGCCGGAGGCCGATGGCAGCCGGCCCGCGTTGCAACTGTCCGCCCACACTGCTAGAAGGATGGTGCCGGCAGATCGAGAGACATGCGCAGTCCCGGTCGGCCGGGCACTCCAGCCACAGGTTAGCTCACGCAGCATGGACCTCGACGCCAACGCTCCCGCCCACTCACCGGCAACCCAGAACGCGGCGGTCTTCTTCGACCGCGCGTGTCTCGAGCTCGCCGTCAAGTTCGAGCTGATCACCGCCGAGCAGGTCTCCGCGGCCCTCGAGGTGGCGCGCAGCTCCGAGCTCCCCCTGTTCGCCCACGCGATCCAGATCGCCGGTCTGAGCAGCGACCAGGTCCAGACGGTCAAGGGCGAGCTGATGGGCCGCTTGACCACCTGTCCGAGCTGCCAGTTCAAGCGCCTGCGTCCGAGCCGCACAGCGCCGGTGAGCGGGCCCTGTCCAGGCTGTGGGAAGGGGCCTCCCGCGGACGGGAGCCCGCCTGCGCAGGAGCCGGGCCGCGCCTCCGGCGCCGAGTCCGCCCCGCCGGTGGGTGACGTGACCGAGTCCGGCTTCTTCCGCCTGCTCAACGAGCCGAGCCCGCCCCGGCGCGCACGCAGCGCCAACAACCCCGGAGTGAAGCAGGCGAAGAAGGCGAAGAAGGCGCCCGGAGACCTCAAGGCTCGTCTGCTCGCGCGGGTCCGCGAGCCGTTGGGGGTGCGCGGACTGCTGCTCGGGCTGCTGGTCCCGGCCCTCGTCGTCGGCGCCTGGTTCCTGTTCGGGCCGGGCCCCGAGCTCGAGCATCCGCCCGGCGTGCTCGTGCCCGACCTGCCGACGCAGGAGCTGGTCGAGAACGGGCGGACCTGGCAGCGTGGCGGCTTCCGCATCCGCGAGGTCGCCCGCTTCGAGATCAAGGCCCGGGTGCTCGCGATCCGCGCCTACGACGACGCGGCGTCCGAGCTCGCGCGCTACGACGTGGTGCTCGGCTGGCAGCAGATGTCCGACCAGGCGGTGCTCGACGGGCTGCGCATCCAGCAGGAGAACCGGGGCTGCTCGATCCTGCGCCGCGGCGCCACCCTGTCCGAGACGCAGATCGTGTCCCAGTCCGGAAACTTCCACCTCGTCCCCGAGGATGAGGAGCTGGTCTCCGAGATCGAGCAGCTGTACCCCGGCCAGCTCGTGCGTCTGCGCGGGGCGCTGGTCGACATCGAGCACCCGACCGGCGCGAGCGGTTGGTGGAGCACCGACACCCAGAGCGATCAGCGGGTGTCCGATCAACTGTGGGTCGAGCGCCTGCAGATGCGCCTGGTCCGGTTCTGAGCCGGCCAGGAAAGGATGATGGCATGTTGAGAAGAAACAGACGCGCGGGGTTCTCGCTGATCGAGCTGACGATCGTCATCGCGATCATCGGCGTGATCGCCGCCATCGGCATTCCGCGCTTCCTGCAGTCGCGCAAGCTGGCGAACGAGTCGCAGGCGATCGGCTACATGAAGGCGATCTACAGCGCCCAGGACCTGTACAAGAACGAGTACAACACCTACGCGACCAGCGACGAAGACCTGGTCGCGGCGGACATGATCCCGGGCCGTAAGCCCCCCGAGACCAACCGCACCTCGGGCTACCAGTATTCGATCGCCAACAACTCCAACGGCACCTGGAGCGCGCAGGCCTTCCCGATCAGCCACGGGGTGACGGGAGACCGCTGGTTCTATATCGACCAGACCGGGGTCCTGCGGGTCTCGTCCGTCGGGACCGCGACGGTGGACGACCAACCGCTGGACTGAGCTGAGGCCGCAGGCGGGTGCGGACGAGCCGCGCGACGGCGCGCGCGCCGCTACGCGGAGGTCGCACGCCTCTCCCTGCGACATTCGGGGCGCCGCCACGGAAGCCCCGCGCAACGAACGGTCATGGGACGCGCGGCGTGACGGAGTAGCCCTCCTCTCCGCCGTCGCTGATCCGCATGCCGGTGGTGTCAGGGGGCGCGAAGCCCCACTGCGCCACTTCTTCGGGGGCGGTGGTCAGGACCGTGTCCCAGTCTGGAGCCGGACCGAGCTCGGTGGCGAGATCTTCCCGCCACAGGTCGAGGCGCTTGAGGAACAGCGCCGCAGGCGGATGGCCGGCCTGGGCCTGCGCGAGCCAGGCCTGCCACTCCGCGAGGCTCTGCGGCTCGGGCGCCCCGCTCAGCTTCCGCAGGCAACGCTTCGCGCGCCCGACGAAGTCTTCGTAGGGACCGGCGGCGCTGCGGCTCTCGTGGATCCGGAAGAAGACCACGAGGCGCGGCAGCGCGACCGCGTGCTCGGCGAAGTCGACCTTGCCGCCCTCGAAGCTCTCCCACAGGAAGCAGATCTGCGCGCAGGCCGCCAGGCGGTAGCCCTGGTCGCGTTCGAAGGCGCGGTCGCGCAGGGGCTCGAGGCGCTCGGTCGTCTGCGCGATGACGTCGGAGGCGACGTCGCGCGCGATGATGACCGGGACCCCGACGGCCAGGGTCCCGAGCGCGAAGAACAGGATCAGGCCCGCCCACATCCACGGAAAGGTCCGCCGCCTGGTGTCCGTCGTCGTCATCGCTCCCTCCACCGGGTGCTGGACCGCGTTCGGCGCGGCCCGCCTGCAGCACGACCGGGCGGCTGGACGCCGCCGCGCGCGGGCTCCGCTCCGCCACGGTACGCGATCCGCGCCCGCGCGCAAGAGCCGCGCGCGCTCACCGACTTCCTGCGTCGCCGGCAGCCCCCACGCGCTGGTCGCGAACGGCTGAAAATTGAAATTCGACAGCGATCTCTGGGCAGAGACTCGACGCCTGCGTTACGCTCAGACAAAGGGCCGGAAAGGAAGCAGTCGAGCACCGAGGGTGCAGATGCGGCAGAACCTGTGGTGCTCGGCGATGGACGCATACCAGTGCCAACAGCAAGGTCTCGGCACCGAGGAACGAGAAGCAGAGGCCGCAGCGGTCGAACACCGACACCGCGAGGTACACGGCGAAGCGGCCGCGCGGCCCGACCGAGGCACGAGGGAGGGACGAGGTTGGTGGCGGTGGAGGTGGAGTGAGGCAAGTGCCACCATGGCGCCGCAGGCGCGCCCGGATGCCTGACTTGTTCCTTTCCGGGCCCAGAGGCACGGGCACGCATCACCACCCAGTCAGCGACGTGGATGTCATGGACGCAGCGCAGTCGAACGATCAGGCCGACCCCTCGGTGGAAGACAGACCCCTCGCGGTGCTCGTCGCCTGTCTGCGCCGGGTGGTCGACGCGCGGTTCGCCGCCGCTACCCTGATCTCCGACGGCAGCGTCCAGCACCTCCTCGCGCCCGCCGGGGCCGACCCGAAGCTCCTGCACGCGCTGCCCTGGCACGCGGTCATCCGCCGGGGACGCCCCGCGCTGCGGCAGGCGCCCCCCTGGCTCGCGGTGCCCCTGCGCGGGGGGGATGGGCGGGTCGTCGGCCTGCTCCAGGCGTGGGGCAAGCCGGCGGGCTTCACGGCCGAGGACCGGGCGAGGGTCGAGGCGCTCGCGGGCGTCGTGCGCGCCCTGTGGCATCTCGAGCTGCCCCCCGACGAAGAGCCTTCCGACCTCGCCGTGCGTTTCCGCGGGCTGACCCGGACGAGCGCGCTGCCCTGGGAGGCGGACCCGGAGTCCTACCGCTTCACCTACGTCGGGCCGCAGGCCGAGGAGCTGTTCGGCTACGCCCGCGCGGCGTGGAAGGAGCCGGACTTCTGGCGCGACCACATCCACGCCGAGGACCGGGAGCACGCCTGGTCCGCGTGCAAGACGGCGGTCGCCGCGGGCAGCGCCAACTTCCAGTTCGAATACCGGATGCAGACCGCGGACGGGCGCATGGTCTGGATCCACGACCTCGTCCACATCGAGCGCGGAGCCGACGGCAGGCCGCGGACGATGAGCGGCTTCATGATCGACGTCACCGCGCGCAAGGAGGCGGAGGCGGCGCGGAACCAGCGGCTTGCCGCCCAGACCCGGCTCGCGGAGCTCGCCAGCCTGTTCGCGCACACCCGGGGCGCGGAGGACGAGCAGGCGCTGCGGGGCGCCTTGCGTGGCCTGCAGGAGCTGCTCGCCATCGACATCTTCGAGTGCATCAGCTTCGAGGCCGGCGAGGTGGTGGACTGCACCTGCGGGCCGGAGGGCTGCGGGCTCGGCCGCCGCCGGGTCGACGTCGACGTGCCGCCGCGGGGTTGGCTCGAGCCGCGGCTGCGACGCGGAGAGGCGGTCGTGATCGATGAGCTCGCGGCGCTCCCTCCCGAGGCGGCGCCGCTCGCGGCGTACCTCCGCGGGCGGGGGCTCGGGGCCGCGCTGATCGTTCCGCTCGACACCGGCGCGGAAACCGGTGCGGTGGCCGGTCTCGCGGCGCGCCGCGAGGCCCGGGGGTGGGACGACGACACGGTGCGGGAGGTGCAGGTGCTGCTGCACCTGCTGGCGGTCGCACGCGCCCGCGACGACGCGGAGAGCACCTTGCGGGAGAGTGAGGAGCGCTACCGCAGCCTGGTCGAGAACTCGCCGTTCGGCATCTGCGAGCTCGACCCATCCGGCGGCCTGTTGTCCGCCAACCGCGCCGCGCGCACGATGTACCAGCGGCAGGGCGAGGGCGGCTCGAGCTTCTTCGCGATCCTCCCCGGCCCCGACCGCGAGCGCATCGCCGGGTTGCTGGGCCAGGCGAGCGGGGGCGAGACCGTCCACTTCCAGCTCGAGACCCACACCGGCCAGGTGTACATGACCTGTTTCGTGCCGATCCGCGACGGCGCGGGGGCGGTGCAGCGGGTGATGGCGATCCTGCAGGATGTGTCGCAGCGGCGCCGGGCGCTCGACGCGCTGCACGCGAGCGAGGAGCGCTTCCGCCGGCTGGTCGAAGACCAGTCCGAGCTGATCGTGCGCTGGCGGCCCGGGGGCGGGCAGACCTACGTCAACCCGAGCTACTGCCGGTACTTCGGAACCTCCGCCGACGAGGCGGTCGGCGCGAGCTTCTTCGATCTGGTCGCGGCGGCCGACCGGGCGGAGGTGCTGCGGCGCATCGAGGCGCTCTCGCCCGCGGCCCCGGTCTGCCACGCGGAGCATCGCGTCGTGCGCGGCGACGGCAGCCTCAGCTGGGTTCACTGGACCGACCGGGCCTTCTTCGACGAGCAGGGCGCCGTCGTCGAGCTCCTGTCCGTCGGACGCGACGTGACCGATCGCAAGACCGCCGAGCTCGCGCTCCTGCGCACCCGGCAGAGCCTGGAGGACGCGCAGGCCCGGGCGCACCTCGGCAGCTGGGAGCTCGACCTCGAGCGGGGGGAGGGGACCTGCTCGAAGGAGCTGGGCCGCCTGTTCTCGGTCCCTGCGGGCCGCCCGTTGTCGCCGGAGGCGCTGCTCGCGCGGGTCCATCCGGAAGACCGGCCGCGGCTGGGAGCGCTCCTGTCCCTCGCGCCGGGGGAGAAGAGCACGGTCGAGCTCCGCGGTCACCCCGACGACGGCCCGCGGGTCTTCGTCCACACCGTCGAGCGGCTCGAGCGGGATGGGCGGGCGGTCCTCGAAGGCACCACCCAGGACATCAGCGCCCGCCGGCTGGCCGAAGAGGCACGCCGCAAGAACGAGCAGCTGCTGGAGACCACCCACGAGGTCGCCAACGTCGGCGGCTGGGAGCTCGACCTCGAGTCCGACGAGCTGCGTTGGACCTCGCAGACCTGCCGGATCCACGAGGTGCCCCTCGACTACGCCCCGGACGTCGCGACCGCGATCGGCTTCTACGCGCCCGAGGCGCAGCCGAGGATCCGCGCGGCGGTCGAGGAGGCGATCGAGCAAGGCACCCCGTTCGACCTCGAGCTGCCGCTGATCACCGCCCGGGGACGTCGGCTCTGGGTGCGCGCGAAGGGCGACGTCGAGCGTCGCAACGGCAAGGTCGCGCGGCTCTACGGCGCCTTCCAGGACATCACCGAGCGGCGCGCGGCCGAGCAGGCGCTCAAGGCCAGCGAGGAGCGCTTCCGGCTGGTGTTCAACCACCAGTTCCAGTTCACCGTGATCCTCTCGCCCGAAGGCCGCGTGCTCGAGATCAACGAGCCGCCGATCGCGTCGTACGGCCTCGCGGTCGATGACTTCGTCGGCAAGCTGCTGTGGGAGACCCCTTCGCTGCGGGGGCTGCCCCAGGCCAAGGTCGGGATCCGCCGCCTGCTGCGCGCCGCCCTCGTCAGTGACGAGCCGGTCTTCGGGGAGTCGGACTTCCTCGACAGCGAGCGGAGGATGCGCCGCGCCGAGGTCGTCTACAAGACCATCCGCTGCCCGGATGGCGCCCCGCGCTTCGTGCTGATGCAGGCGCGGGACGTCACCGGGCAGCGCGCCGCCGAGGAGGCGCTGCGGGCGGAGAAGGAGCTGTCGGAGCGGGTGGTCTTCAGCAACGTCGACGGCGTCGTCGCCTTCGACCACGACGCCCGGATCACGCTGTGCAATCCCGCCCTCGAGCGCATGTTCAACCGCGCCGGGGAGGACATCGTCGGGAAGACCCTGCTCGAGGCCTTCCCCTTCCTGGCAGGGATCGCCGAGGCGCGCTTCTACGAGCAGGCGCTGCAGGGGCGCGCCGCGGTCGCGCGCGACCGCCCCTTCCCCCTGGCGGACGGCGGCGAGGGCTGGTTCGAGGCGCGCTACAGCCCGCTCAGGGACGGCCAGGGCCACGTGGTCGGCGGCGTCGGCCTGGTGCGCGACATCACCGCCCGCAAGGCCGCGGAGCGTGAGCTCACCCGCTACCGCCAGGAGCTCGAAGAGCTCGTCGAACAGCGCACCGTCGAGCTCGCGGAGTCGAACCGCCGCCTCGCCCGCTCGAACCGGGACCTCGAGCAGTTCGCCTCGATCGCCTCCCACGACCTGCAGGAGCCCCTGCGCGTGGTCTCGCGCTACCTGCAGCTGCTGCAAAAGAGCGTCGCGCGGCAGCTCGCGCCGGAGGATCAGCGCCTGCTGACGGTCGCGTTCGAGGGGGCGCGGCGCATGGGGCTGCTGATCGAGGATGTGCTGACCTACTCGCGGATCGGCCAGGGGCCGGTGGAGCCGCGTCCGGTCGCCCTGGACGAGCTGGTCGAGCGCGCGCGCTCGGCGCTGCGGGTCGCGATCGAGGAGTGCAGAGCGGAGGTCGTGTGCAGCGGCCTGCCGGTCGTGCTCGCCGACGCCGGTCAGATCGTGCAGGTGCTCCAGAACCTGCTCGGCAACAGCATCAAGTTCCGCGGCAGCCGGACGCCGCGCATCGAGCTGTCGGCGCGCCGCGAGGAGGGATTCTGGCGCATCGACCTGCGCGACAACGGGATCGGGATCGAGGAACAGGACCTCGAGCGGATCTTCGTCCTGTTCCAGCGGGTGCACCGACGGGCCGCGGTCAAGGGCACCGGGATCGGTCTAGCGATCTGCAAGCGCATCATCGAGGGCCACGGCGGGAGCATCACCGTCCGCTCGGTGCGAGGCGAGGGCACGACCTTCTCCTTCACCCTGCCCGAGGCCCCCGAGCCAGGGCCGCCAGACGCTGTCGAGGTCGAGGCGCGGGTGCTCGCCAGCGAGCCCGTGGTGCTGGTGGTCGACGACGAGATCTTCAACCGCGACGCGACGGGGCTGACCCTCCAGGGGCTCGGCTACCGGGTCCACACGGCCGCCTCCAGCGCGGAGGCGCTCGCGATCGCCGCCCGCCCCGAGGCCCGACTCGACCTCGCGATCCTCGACGTGCATCTCGCGGGCGAGAGCGGACTCGACCTCGCGGAGGCGCTGCGGAAGATCCTGCCGCGGATGCCGATCGTGTTCTTCACGGGCGACTCCTCCCCGCAGCTGCTCGCTTCCTGCGCGCTGGACGAGGTCTTCCAGCTGGTCAAGGGCTGCTCCCTCGACGACCTGCAGCAGGCCCTGAACGACGCGCTCGCCGTGCGCGCGCGTCCGAGCGAGTAGCGCGCTGCATGGGCCTGTCAGTCAGGAAACCAGCGCTCGCCGGCCCTCGCCGCCGCTGGCCGGGGCGCGCGTCGCCCGGGACAGCGCGTACGCGCGCCCCTCGCTCCTGGCCATCGACGCCTTCGCCTCACCGAGGGCGAGCATTTGTTTCTTGACTGTCTCTATACTGACGCCAGGCCCCCTTCTCCCGGTACACGATGACTTCCACGCCCGACCCGCGGTCCAGCCACCGTCCCGAGACCTTCCTCCCGCCGCCCAAGATCGTGGGCGACCCCGGGGACACCCGCTCGGAGCGGGTCCTCGCCCAGCGCGTCGAAGAGCGCCAGGCCGCGCCCTGCGGGCAGGAGCGCCTGGCGAGCGTCCTCGCCGCGGCGGTGACCGGGCTCGCGCCGGCGCGGGAGATCCTGGTCCGGCATGCCTCCGGGCCGGCGCCGCTGGTGCCCCTGCCGGTGCTCGTCGGGCCGGAGGGCACCGGCAAGTCCACCCTCTGCCGCGCGCTGGTCGAGGCTCTCGGCGGCGGGCGCGAGTCGTCGATCCACATCGACGCGAGCCTCGGCCGCGAGGCCTGGCTCGGCGGCCGCGAGCGGCCCGGCGTGCTGGCGCGGGCCCTCGCCTCGGGCTTCGGGGCGCGGCCGGTCGCCGTCCTCGACGGCCTCGACCGGCTGAGCCCGGAGGGCGCCGAGGCGCTGCGTGAGGGGCTGCTCGAGCTCGGTCACGGGCGGCGCTTCTACGACGCCTGGGTCGGCCGCAGCCTCGACGTGTCGCGGGCGGTGGTGC
>JAUIEM010000167.1 GCA_030428695.1 bacterium | reverse complement strand
CCGCTGCTCGGGGACATCCCGCTGCTCGGCTACCTGTTCACCTCGACCAACACCCAGAAGGAGAACGTCGAGCTCGTCATCTTCCTCACCCCGCGCATCTGCTACGACGAGGCGCAGCTCGAGGACATGACCGAGCACGTCAAGGGCTCCCTCGAGCTGCTCGACGACATCATCGAGCGCGAGCTGCTCAAGCAGCAGATCGGCGTCGACGCCCTGCGCGAGCTCGAGGAGAGCGGCGGGACCACCATCGGCGAGGAGACCTCCGCGCCGGTCGAGGAGACCGCCGGGGGCGCTCCCGCTGAGGGGACGGAGATCGCGGAAGAGGACGAGGACTAGACCGCCGTTCGGACTTGCCCGATCGTCTTCCCAACAGCCGAGGTTCGGATGTTCAAGGCCCTCGTGATGCTCGTCCTCTTCGTGGTCCTCGGCAGCCTGGCCTGCACCCCGCAGGATCGCTCGGCGACGCCCCCGCCGCCCGACAGCCTCGCCAGCGTCGCCCTGTACGACGTGCAGGGGCTGTACGGGGGCCGGAACCTCTACCTGACGGGGGAGGGGACCCTGCTCGTCTCGACCGTCACCCCCGGCCTGCGGGAACAGCGCCACCGCCTGCAGCTGCCGGCCGCGGATGTCGCGGCTCTGGAGCGGCTGCTGTTCGATGCGCACCCGATCGGTGCGATCGCCATCCCGGAGCGCATGGGGGTGCCGGACGAGGCGCGGCCTGCTCTGCGTGTGACGACCCGCGCGGGCGCGGAGCGCGAGGTCGCGAAGTGGGCGAACGACGTCCATGAGGACTTCGACGCGCTGTACCGGGCGCTGCTCGCGCTCGAGACGCGGGCGGTCGAGGAGGGGGAGCGGGTGTTCGATGGGGAGTTCTCGTGGGACTGGCGGCCTGACGGGTTCTGATTGCGCGGGTAGCGGTCAGTTTGTGTAGGCGAGCTCTCGTGGCCGGGGGCGGGGGCCTGGGGTCGGTGGCTGGCTGGGGCGGAATCTCAACGCAGAGGCGCAGAGGAGCGGAGGCGCGGAGCGGAGGATTTCCGACGGGCGCGGGATCGCGATGGGGGCGCGGAATTGAGCAAGGCCCTGCGGTCTGCTCCGTGGTGGTGCATCGACCAGGGTCGCGCGAGTACGGTGGAGGGTGAATGCGACCTGCGGTGTCGAATGACCGAAGCTGGTTCCGTGAGGCCAGTCTAGCCTAGTCGTCTAGTTTCTGTTCTGGGTCCGGTACAACCTCGACCTCCGCAAAGACATATCGCACAGGATCATCAGGGCGAAAAGCATCAGTCCGCATCTTTATGGTGTATGTCCCGGGCGGCAAAGAAAAAGCGAAATCAGGAGCGACCTGTGCTGAGGGCCAACCTGCGTACACCCTGTTTTCTGGGTCTTCCGACACGAGCTGGTACACGAAGACAATATCATCCTCCAAAACAACCTCTGGTCCGACAGAGATTTTTCTTTCGTATGCTTCGACGAGAATCTGGAGTCTGACGCTGTCTGACTCTGCGACCACTCCGTTCATGACTTTGAAGTCGATGGTAGTTGCAACACGTGGTGGATCGACGCTTTCGCCTGGGTGAATTCGTCGAAGTCTCTCCGGCCATACAACAGTCTCGAGAGACCGCGACAAACGGATTACGGCTTCCCGATGGGGGAGAGCCGAGACAATATCAGCAACTTCTTCCTCACCCAGAAGCTCTCCTGCACGTTCAATGACGCCCCGCCAATACTCCATAGCTTCGGCCGTTTCGTTCTCTGCCACCCATTCCAGTAGTATAGCCTGGCATACATACCATTCTTTGCTATGTCCGGCCTGGAAATCAGATTGCGCAAGAACCTGACTACAAGAGAGGAGAAGAAACGGAAAGACGGAGCGAAGAAACGTGTTCATGGGTCCCATCCAGGTCCCTCGGTGCTCGACATTTTTTTTGGGGCCTCCTAACGCACGGTGAGCTCCCCCACCTGGAACCGCAGCATCCCATCCGCCCTCACCCCCTCCCCGGCGAACAGCGGGAGCCGCCCCTGAATGCGGGCGTCGTGGCCATCCCACAGTCCGACGAACACGCGGTAGTCGCCCTTGGCCAGATCGCCGGGCACCTGCAGCTGCAGGGCCAGCGCTTCGGAGCCCGACCACTGCGAGCTGCTCGGCTCGGGCCAGAAGTCGTGGCGGAAGGCGACTCCTGTGGGGTCGCTTGGATCGACGAGGTGCACGAAGACCATGTGGTCGCGGCCGGTCGGACCGCCGTGCCAGTGCAGGGTGAGCTCGAGCTCGCGGCCCGCCCGCACCGCTCGCGGCAGCTCCGCGGGCAGGGCGCGCACCCAGTCCTCGTCCGACCAGGTGATGGGCCGGGGCAACACGGGCACCGTGGAGCGCCGCAGGAAGAGGATGCCCAGACAGGTCCCCGCGAACCACTGCTCGCCTCCCCAGCCCTCGCGGTGGAAGGCGTCGATCATGCCGTCCTCGCGCTGGAGCTGCAGGATCTTCTCGGCCCCGCGGGCGTACCAGTCGTGGGGGCCAAGCGCGTCGAGGCCGCACAGCGAGCCGACGCGTTCGAGGCTGTACAGGTAGTAGACCAGCCAGTACAGGCCCCAGTCGCCCGGCTCGCCAGGGTTGTGCTCGACGGTGAAGTGCTGCGCCAGCCAGGCACAGCCGTCGCGGATGGCCTGGTCGATGGCCGGGGCCAGGCGCGCGTGCTGCTCCGTCCCCTCCAGCTCGCTCTTGGCGATCACCATCATCGCCACCCCCGCCGCCGTCATGCTCCCCGTCCAGCCTCGGCCCTCGAGGTGCTGGTAGCGCCATCCTCGGGCACGGGTCGGGCCAGGGGCAGCCGTCGAGTCGGCGCGGTCGACGGTGCGCTCGGGGTGGATCACGGCATCGGCTGCCGGCACCGGGAAGCCGTCCACGACGGGCCCATCCTGCTGCTGGTAGCGCAACAGGGCCTCCGCCAGTCCGGTGTAGACTGACGTGGGGATCTTCCTGCCCAATCGCGCGGCGGACTTGAGAGCCAGGACGGCGAACTGTGCGTTGGACAGATCTCCGCTGCCTGCGGGGCGCTCGTCCTCCGCCACGGGGTAGCTCCACAGACCATCGTCGGTCTGGCAGTCGAGGAGGAAACCGGTCGCCTTGCGCAGCCAGGACTTGTGTTGCTGCCTGCCGCGGCGGCGGAATTCGCGGGTGATGGTCTCGTCGAGCGAGGTCTCCGGGGCCGGCCGGGTCGTGTACAGCGCCTCCAGGGCGAGGATGCCGACGGAGACGTTGTAGACGTTGTCGATGGGGCGCTCGAGGTACCAGTCGAAGCCCTTCTGGATGACGGGATCCTCAGGGTGGACACCGGCCTTGAGCAGCGCCAGCAGCGCGAGGGCGGCCTCCCCGGTCCCATAGGTCTCCGTCGGGTAGTGACAGAAGAACGAGCCGTCGGGGTACTGGCAGTCCTTGAGAAGCTTGACACCTCGGGCGACGGCGCGGTCGATGGCCACGCGGTCGGGGGCCTGGGCGGTCGCCGGGAGGCACAGGGCGAGCAGGGCGCTGGCGAGAAGCGTTCGCATGCGGAGTCCTCGGGGAAGCGTGTGTGGAGGGTACGAGAATCGCGAGCGCCCTTCCAGCGTGGGGCCGGACGCCTACCTCCGGCGACTTCAACCGCTGCATGCGGGCCTTCGCCCCGACGCTTGTCCCCGGAGAGCACCGATTCCGCTCCGTGCCTCCGGTGCAAGTCCGGGGCTGAAGAACGGCGCCGATCCCTACGCCTCCGGCCTGGAGCGGGGGCCGCCTTCGCGCGGTCGTCGGGCGCCGCGCTCGGGGCGTGTCGTCGTCAGCCATCCGGCCAGATGATGCGCCGCATCCGGGTCAGGAAGGCGGTCCGGGTCTGCTCGAGCTTCTTCGCCCCGGAGGCCGACGGATTCTCCGTGCCGAGCAGCCGCAGCTGGCGCTCGGCCACGATGCGGGCGAGCGCCTCCTTGAGGTCGGGACGCCGCTTGATGATCTCCAGGAAGTCGGCGCGCCCCAACCGGAAGCAGCGCACCTCGCTGAGAGCGACCACGGTCGCGCTGCGCGGCAGGTCGGTCAGGAGCGCCGCTTCCCCGAAGAAGCTCGGTGCGGACAGCCGCGCGACCTCGCGCTCTTCTCCGTCGGTGCGGACCCGGATCGCGACCTCGCCTTCGACGATGAAGTACAGCCAGTGTCCGACATCCCCCTGGCGCGTCAGCACCTCGCCCGGCCCGTAGGGCGAGTCGTGCAGGCAGCGCGCGACGTCGAGGCGTTCGTCCTCCCCGAGCGCGGAGAACAGCTGCAGGCTGTGCAGGAAGGCCTGCCGCCTCTCGAGCTCCTCGCCGCGCTTCTCGTCCTTGCGCGAACGGGTTTCCTGGGTCGCGAACACCGCCAGCGCCGGGATCGACAGCTGCAGACCGCGCCGCCGCAGGCCGTTGACGAGGCGGGTGCGGACTTTGCTGTCGGTCCCGTCGGCGTTGCCGAGATCGGTCAGCCAGTAGCGCACCGCGTAGCGGCCGAAGCTGTCACCGAGGTCGAGCAGCACGCAGTCCGGCGGAGGTTCCTTGGCGATGCCCGGGATCTCCTCCTTGGCGAGCGCGCTGAGCGCGGCCGCGATCACCCGGGTCGGTGCGGCGCGGAAGTCGACATTGAAGGCGATCGTGCGCCGCGTGCTGGTCTGGTCGTTGCCCCAGCGCCCGAGGACGAGCACGTGGCTCTTGACCAGCGCGCTGTTCGGCACGATCAGCGTCTCCCCGTTGCGGGTCTCGATCGCGGTGTGGCGCCAGCGGATCTCCTTGACCCGGCCGACCGTCTCCTGCAAGCGGATCCACTCGCCGACCCGGATCGAGTTGTCGAGCTCGAGGGCCAGGCCCCCGACGATGTTGCCGAGCGTGTCCTGCAGGCTGAGCGCGACGACCGCGGTCACGATCGCCGAGGTCGCGGCGACCCCCGTGATGTCGAAGCCGGCCCGCGCGGTCATCACGAGCGCGACGACGACCGCGCCGACACCGACCGTCGCATCGCGCAGGACCCGGGGGATCACGATGCCGACCGGTGGCAGGAGCAGCGTGAACAGCACCATCGCGCCGAGGCTGACCGCCGTGATCGCCGCGAAGATCGTCGCGGCGAGATGGACCCAGGGATGCGACGTCGAGCCGACCAACAGGGCCGACCAGGCGCCGAGCGCGCAGAGCAGGTGCACGGTGAAGGGGGTCAGCGTGCGGACGAAGCCGCGGCGGTGCTCCTTCTTGCCGAGCAGGCGGACCAGCAGGAAGACGACGAGCACCGCGACGACCAGGTGGATCGTCCCGCTCGTCCGCAGCTCGGAGAGAAGTTGCTCGAGGGCCGTCATCGCGTTCCTCCTGCGTCGAGCCCCATTATGGCAGACATGGGCGTCGAGAGGGCGTCCTGAGCTCACGCACTCTCACCGCGGCGCAGCGCCCGCGGCCCGCGGGTCTCCGCCGCCGAGCAGGACCTGCAGCTCGCGTCCGACGAGGGGACCTCCCCGAGGCCCGCTCTGCCACATGGCCTCCCGACCGACGAGCGCAGCCCGCCCGTGCTGCCCGCACAGGCCGACTGCGAGGGACGTCGAGGAGTTGCCCGTACGCCGTCCGGTCTCCCTGATCTGCGACCGACGGTCTTGCCCGTCCGGCCCCCAGCGGCTAGAGTGTGCGCCCCTCGAGCTGGAGTCCCCGTGGCCGCCCTCACCCCCCTCTGGCAGACCCTCCGCGCCCTCGGCAGCGAGCTGCTCGCGCCCGAGCGCTGCGTCGCCTGTCCGGGCTGGCGCGGGCCGCTGTGTCCGGGCTGCGCGCCGGAGCTCGCGCTGGGGGTGCGGGTCGAGCCGGGAGTCGTGGTCGGGGGGCGCTACGCCGGACCCCTGCGGCAGCTGATCCTGCGCCTCAAGGGGGGACGCTCGCGGCCCGCGGCCCGGGCCATCGCCGGGCTGCTCGCGCCGGCGCTCGAAGAGGGGCCCGCGTACGACGGCCTGGTCCCGGTGCCGAGCGCGGCGGGGAAGGGGGGCTGGCGGGAGGACCCGGCGGTGCTCCTGGCCGAGGAGCTGCGGGGGCTGCTCGGCGTCCCGCTCCGTCCCGTGCTCGAGCGCCGCCAGGGCCGCCCGGCCCAGAAGGAGCTCAGCGGCTGCGCCCGGCGGGCCAACGCGCGCGGGCTGTTCCGCGTGCGGGGGACGGTCGAGGGGCGGCTCCTGCTCGTCGACGATGTGCGCACGACCGGCAGCACGATCCGCGCGCTCGTTTCCTCACTGCTGACCGCTGGCGCCGCCGAGGTGCGTGCCGCGGTCGGTGCCCATCAGCCCTTGTACGGGGCCCCTGGACGGAGAGAAGGATGAACATCCCCGACACGATCGCCCGCGAGCTCGGACTGCGGCACAACCAGGTCGCGCGCACCCTCGAGCTGTTCGGCGAGGGAGCGACCCTGCCCTTCGTCGCGCGCTACCGCAAGGAGGCGACCGGCGGCCTCGACGAGGTGCAGCTCGAGGCGGTGCGCGAGCGCGCGAAGTACTTCGAAGAGCTCGAGGCGCGCAAGGAGACGGTGCTCGCGAGCATCGAGTCCCAGGAGAAGCTGACCGACGAGCTGCGGGCGCGCATCACGGGCTGCATGGTCAAGACCGAGCTCGAGGACCTGTACCTGCCGTACAAGCCGAAGCGGGTCACCCGCGGGGCGAAGGCGATCGCCCGGGGGCTCCTGCCGCTCGCCGAGCGCATCCTCGCCCAGGAGCCGCGCGGCAAGGAAGACCCCGAGACGCTCGCCGCGGGCTTCGTCGACGCGGAGCAGAAGCTGCCGACCACCAAGGAGGTCTGGGCCGGCGCCCGGGCGATCATCGCCGAGCGCCTCGCCGACGACGCCGAGCTGCGCGCGGTGCTGCGCGACCTCTTCGCCCGCACCGCCGACCTGCGCGCGGCGGTGATCGAGGGCCAGGAGGAGGCGGGCAAGAAGTACCGCGACTACTTCGACTACCGCGCGCCCCTCGCCCAGGTGCCCTCGCACCGGCTGCTCGCGATCCGGCGGGCGGAGAAGGAGGAGGTGCTGACGCTGAGCATCGAGGTCGATGACGAGCAGGCCCTCGGGCTGCTGCGGCCGCGGGTGATCACGCGGGCAGGGGCCTTCCTCGGCGAGCAGCTCGAGCTCGCGCTCGGCGAGGCCTACCGCCGCAGCCTGATGCCGGCGATGGTGGTCGAGGCGCGGATGCGCTCGAAGGAGAAGGCGGACGCCGAGGCGATCACGGTGTTCGCGAAGAACCTCCGGGCGCTCCTGCTCAGCCCGCCTCTCGGCAGCCACGCAGTGCTCGGCATCGATCCCGGCCTGCGCACCGGCTGCAAGCTGGTCGCCCTGTCCCGCACCGGGGCGTTGCTCGCCCACGACGTGATCTTCCCGCTCGCGCCGCGCAACGACACCCGGGGCGCGGCCGATCGGGTCGCCGGCCTGTGCGCGGCCCACGCCATCGGCACGATCGCGGTCGGCAACGGCACGGGCGGGCGCGAGGTCGAGAGCCTGTTCCGCGGGCTGGCCGGCAGCGATCCGCGCTTCGCGGGCGTGACCGTGGTCAGCGTCAACGAGGCGGGGGCGAGCGTGTACTCGGCGAGCAAGGTCGCCCGCGAGGAGTTCCCCGACCACGACGTCACCGTGCGCGGCGCGGTCTCGATCGGGCGGCGGCTGCAGGATCCCCTCGCCGAGCTGGTCAAGATCGAGCCGAAGGCGATCGGCGTCGGCCAGTACCAGCACGATGTCGACCAGCGGGCGCTGAAGGACAGCCTCGACGGCGTCGTCGTGTCCTGCGTCAACGCGGTCGGGGTCGAGCTGAACACCGCCTCGAGCAGTCTGCTCTCGTACGTGTCGGGGCTGAGCCGCACGCGGGCCGAGCGCATCGTCGCCCTGCGCGACAGCCGAGGCCCTTTCCAGAAGCGCGAGCAGCTGCTCGACGTCAGCGGCCTCGGGCCGAAGACCTTCCAGCAGTGCGCGGGCTTCCTGCGGGTGCGCGACGGGGCGCATCCCCTCGACAACACCGGCGTGCATCCGGAGCGCTACGCCCTGGTCGAGCGCATGGCGCGCGACCTCGGGCTCGGTGTCGAGGAGCTGGTCGGGGACGCGGCCGCGGTCGGCCGGCTGCAGCTGTCCCGCTACGTCGAGGGCGAGGTCGGGTTGCCGACGCTCGAGGACATCCGCGACGAGCTGCTCAAGCCGGGGCGCGACCCGCGCGAGAGCTTCGAGGCCCCGCGCTTCGATCCCAAGATCACCAGCCTGAAGGACCTCGCTCCGGGCCAGATCCTCGAGGGGGTGGTCAGCAACGTCACCCGCTTCGGCCTGTTCGTCGACGTCGGGGTCAAGCGCGACGGGCTGGTCCACGTCAGCGAGCTGGCCTGGCGCTACATCGACGACGCGACCGAGTTCGCGAAGGTCGGCGAGAAGGTCAAGGTCAAGGTGCTGTCCGTCGACCACGACCGCCAGCGGCTGTCGCTCTCGATCAAGCAGCTCGAGCCCCGTCCGGTCCGTGCCGGCGGCGGGCGCCGGGGCGGTCAGGGCGGGGGCCCGCGCGGCGGAAGCGGACCGCGGGGCGGCGGACGGCCCCGGGAGCAGAAGAGCAGCGGCAACACCCTCGGCCGCTACCTGCGGGGCTGAGCGCAGCACGGGTTGATGCAAACGGCCTCAGTCGAGCTGGTCGCGGCGAGCGTAGATCACCTTCTCCAGGCCGGTCGCGATGCAGGCGTCGAGGACCGTGACGACGCGGTGCACCGCGACCTCGGCCCCGGCGTCGATGATCACCGGCAGCTCGAGCTGCGAGCTCGCCCGGCGCGCGGCCCGCAGGTCGGCCTCCAGGGCGTCGCGCCAGCCGGGCTCGAGGATGCCGTAGGCCTTGCGGTTGACCGCCATCGTGCAGCCCTCGCCGGTCTCGCGCAGGATGACCCGCAGCTCCTGGAGCTCGGGCGCCGGCAGGCTCGAGGGTCCGTGGGTGCGGGGCAGCCAGCTCTGGAGCCGGCCCTCGTCCAGCTTGAACTTCGTCGCGACCATGAAGAAGATCAGGAGCAGGAAGGTCACATCGATCATCGGCGTCATGTCGAGGCCGCGTTCGCGGTCGTTCGGGGCTTCCATCGCTGTCCTCCGAGGCGTCTACCGATAGGGTAGTGCCAGTCTTGCTGTTTTGTCAATCGCCGGTTCGCGATTGTTGACACATTGGAAATCTGGAGCGCCATGACCACCGTTGTTCCCGCCGACCGCGTCCTGCTCGTCGGCAACTCCGCCTCCGGCAAGTCCACCCTGGCCCGGGCCCTGGTCGAGCGGGATGGGAGGGCCCATCTCGACCTCGACACCATCGCCTGGCGCGAGGACTCCGAGACCCCGGTGCGGCGTCCGCTCGCCGCGAGCGGCGAGGCGATCGCGGCCTTCTGCGACGCCCACCCGCGCTGGGTGATCGAGGGCTGCTACGCCGACCTGCTCGCCCTCGCCGCGCCGCGTGCCGCGCGGCTGGTGTTCCTCGATCCGGGCGTCGAGGTGTGCGTGGCGAACGCCCGGAAACGGCCCTGGGAGCCGCACAAGTTCGCGACCCGGGAGGAGCAGGACGCCCATCTCGACATGCTGATCGGCTGGATCGAGGCCTACGGCGAGCGCGATGGTCCCTGCTCCCGCGCCGCGCACGTCGCGCTGTTCGAGGGCTTCGCCGGCAGCAAGCAGCGGCTGCGGTCGCTGGCGACCTGGGCGTGAGGCCGCTCAGGGATCATTGACGTGGGTCGCCCCGAGCTCGTGCAGGAGCAGCTGCTCCGCCGGGGTCGAGGGATACCAGACGGTCGTCGCTGCGAAGAAGCTCCACAGGCCCCTGAGCAGCGCGCGCATCGCGTCGTCGTCGTCCGCGGAGAGGTGCCACTCCCCGTAGTCCTGGCACAGGAACCGGCTCCTCTCCGCGTGGAAGCGCCACGCCTTCATGCCGGGTTCCGGGAAGTTGTGTGTGACCGACTCCAGCGTGTACCGACGCTCGAGCTCCTCGATGAACCCCGTCACGGGCTGCGACTGGCACCAGACGGAAAACGGAGGGCTCCAGTCGAAGACCATGCAGCGGACCATCCGGGTGAACGACGGGATGTAGGGGAGCCAGACCTGGTCCTCGTGGGAGATCGACACCGCGGGGTCGTCTCCTTCGAGGCCAAAGCCCCACGTGCACATGCCCTGGCTCTCGACGAAGAAGGGGCACACCCCCGTTCGCTTCAGCGCGCGCCACGCCGACGTTCCCCGCGCGGGCAACAACGCGTCCAGCGGAATCGCGTGGCCGTCGTTCGAGTGTTGCTCGAGCCGCCGACAGGCCTCGGGGGCGAGGTACCAGTCCCGCACCGCGGCCGGCAGGGAGAACCCCGAGCGGCGCTCGAGGCGGGCGATGATCCAGGCGGTTTCGGGCACGGCGTCCCTCGAACGACATCTTCGCGCAGGGTAGCGCACCGACCGCGAGGTCGCGACGGTCCATGCCGGAGACTGGCCTCCGCGATGACGGACACGTGACCGGCGACGCCTGCCATCGACCGCAGATCGCCCCCGGGCGTTGTCGAGGAGAGGCCGATGAAGCGCATGATCCCGCTCCTGGTCCTGGTCTCCGTGTCGTCCGCGCAGGAGGATCCTCTCTCGGAGTACCTCGCGGCGGAGGCCGCATTTCGGCGGAGCCTGCGCCAGAGGGCCGACCTCCCGAGGCCGGGAACGCTCCGCGATGCCCTCGCCGGGCTCGCCGCGGACTTCGAGGTTCCCATCGAGCTCGATCCGGGTCATGCGGAGCTCGAGGTCGATCCGAGCTGGGCGGAAGAGCGGTTCGACGGGCTATGGCCCGAGCCGACGCTGCGACATGTCGTCTACCGACTGGCCCAGGAGGCAGAGCTGCACGTCCACTTCGATCCCCTCGCGCGCACCGTGCGGATCGGAGAACGCGAGACTCTCGACCGTCAGCGTCTCGTGGGAGCGCTCGGGGAGACGGCGGCGGGCGCGTTGCTCACCGTTCCCGAGGCCCTGCCTCGAGTTCCGGAGGGCCTGTGCGAAGTCGAGCCCGGCCGCTTCCGCTGGAGGATCGGGGCGGAGACGCTCAGCTTCTCTGGGCGCGACGGCCCGTTGGCGATAGGCGACGCGGTCGGGGCGGTCGTCGTTCAAGACTGCGGGGAGCCTCCGCCGGGCTCCGAGGAGTGGCGCATCCTCGCCCTCCTCGACGAACAACACGGCATCGATCTCGACCGCACTCTCGCCGACCGACGCCGCCGGCTCTTCCTCCACCTGGGGCTGCGCACCCGGGTGACCCCGAAGGCGGCCCGTCTGGGCGCGGCGGACCGCGGCCCGGCGGTCTTTCGCGACGCGACGCTGCGCACGATCCTCCGCGACACGGCCGCGATGTGGGACCTCGACTTCGCCGTCCGCGACGGCTCGGTGCTGATCCGCTCCCCCGAAGAGCTCGTCGAACGCAGGGTCCACGTGCGCTGCTTCGGTCCGGACGGCGCGGAGCGCTGGAGCGAGTCGCTCCGCCTCGCGGGCCCCGCGCGCCTGCTCGGCCTGCGCGTCGACGGGTCGCTGATCGCGCTCTACACGGCCGCGAACGCCGGCACCGAGCTCCGCCTCTACCGGCGCGGGGACGGCCGGCTCTTCATGACCTTGCCGCTGGAGTAGGCTCGGGCCCCCCGGCTCATAGCGCCGCTCCGCCGGCTGGCCGGTCCGACGGCGATCGCCTATGCTGTGCGGGTGCAGGGACGGGGCGGCATGGAGAACGACGAACCGGACATCCCGCCCCCGCCGCGTCTTCTGCGCGGCCTCTGGGAGCAGCGTACGTGGCCCCTCGCCGGCATGTGCTGGGGACTGGTCTTCGCTGTCGGGGGACCCCGCAGCGGATGGGGGGACCGGGTGCCCTTCTGGGCATGGCTCAACGCCGGCCTGCTCGCCCTCTTCGTGTTCGTCGGGCTCGGGGTCCGCGCCGCGTTCCGCGGCCACTCCGGGGAGCGACTGCCGACGAACCTCGGCTGGCTGGGCCTGACGGTCGCTTCCGGCCTCAGCGCGCCGCTCCTGCTCGCCTTCCTGCTTCCCCTCGGCCTGCTGCAGCTGTTCCGCGAGAGGGAGGAGAACCCGGAGAAACACGACGAGCTGAGCCAGCGGCGCCGCCCGCACCGGCCCGCTCCGCCGCGCCTCGACCCGTGAGTGAGCTACCCGCACCGCCAGGGGGTGGATCAGGGCGGATCGGGGACGACCTCCGCCGCGGTCAGGCGATCGAGGGGGGCGTTCACGAACAGCATGTGGATCGGCACCTCGATGAGGATGATCCCGGGCAGCGGCAGCCCGCGTTCGTCCCGGCGCGCGATCAGCTCGCGCAGCAGCTGCAGGGGGTTGTTCGCCGCCCTGGACGCGTCGAGGACGCGGGTCTGCGTGAAGTGCTCCACGAAGCTCGCCAGGCCGCTGAGGTCCGAGAAGCTGGTCCCCACCAGGGCGATGGCGGCGTCGGCTTCCAGCGACCGCAGCCGCTCCGCGACCTGGCCGTCCTCGCGCAGGACCCGCGGCGCGGGGAGGGGAGCGGGGCGGAGCCAGCGCGAGGCGTGCGACGTCGGGACCCCGACGTAGCGCAAGAGGTCGAAGCCCGGCAGGGTCTCCTGGCTCCAGTCGAGTTGGCTGCGGCGCTGCTCCGGGGGCGCCAGGCGCCCGATCTGGCGGGCGATCTCCTCCGCCGAGGCGGCCGCCGTCGCGGGGGTCCAGTGGCTGTCGGTGCGGGAGTAGGGCAGCGCGCCCGCGGCGGCGCGCGCCTCCCACGCAGGCAGCAGGTCGACGAAGCCGACCCCGCGCTCGCGGAGCGCCTCCGCAAGGCGCCGGTCGAGCGCGGCGCGGGGCTCGACCCCCGGAGGCAGGAACGCGCGGCAGAGCCCGGCCTTCCGGGGCAGCGGCACCCACACCACGCGGCTCGAGCGGCGCGCAAGGCGGGCCTCGACGGCGGCCATCAGGTCGACCGCGTGGTCGATGAGCTCGGCGTCCCTCGCCCGCCGCGGGATCGTGACAAGGCGGAGGAAGAGCCAGCCGTCGCGTCCGACCAGCAGCTCTTTCCGCGTCTCGCCCAGCCCCCGGTACAGCGCCATCGCGTAGGGAGGAAGCAGCCAGCGGCGGACCCGGGAGCGGATGCGCAGCTCGTTCTCGACGAAGCGCGCCAGGGAGCCGTCCGCGAGCCGGGCGCGGGCCCGCAGGGTGGCGCGCCTGTGGCGCTCCACGCCGAGCAGGGGAGGCTGGTCGTACGGCCACAGCGTGTCGACGAGGGCGGTGCCGAGGAGGAGCGCGATGGCGAGGGCGCCGACGGCGACCGCGCGTCGCCGTCCGGCCGCCGAGGTCGGCTCGTCGGGGAGCGCGACCAGGCCGTCGTCGGCGCCGGCATCGACCGCGCCGTCCGACCCGCTGTCAGAACTGGTAGTAGAGAAAGGGTACATGTTCCTGGTAGTGGAGGTGAAGGAGGGCGACGACGAAGAGCGCCTGGATCATCCAGACGAAGACCGTCCGCCCGCGGTGGATGTGGTTCTGTGTCGTGGGGAAGCCCCACACGGCGACGGCGGCGATGCCGAGGACGAGCCACTGGGCAGGGCGCACGAAGAGCACCTGGCTGCCGCTGCCCAGACCCGCCATGGTCAGCAGGTAGCGGCCGGCGAAGCCGAGGTCGGGGGAACGAAACAGCACCCAGCCCCCGAGCACCACCATGAAGGTGATCGCGATACGCGCCGCGCGGGGCAGCCCGGCGTAGAGCGGGCGCTTGCCGAGCCAGCGCTCGAAGGCGAGGAAGAGCCCCTGGTAGGCCCCCCAGGCGACGAAGGTCCAGGCGGCGCCGTGCCACAGGCCGCCGAGGAGCATCGTGAGCATCAGGTGGAGGTAGGTCCGCCACGGCCCCCGCCGGTTCCCGCCCAGCGGGATGTAGAGGTAGTCGCGCAGGAAGGTCGAGAGCGAGATGTGCCAGCGGCGCCAGAAGTCGGTGATCGAGGTCGCCGCGTACGGCCGGTTGAAGTTGATCGGCAGCCGGAAGCCGATCATCAGCCCGAGGCCGATGGCCATGTCGGAGTAGCCCGAGAAGTCGAAGTAGATCTGGAAGGCGTAGGCGACGGCCCCGATCCAGGCGTCGACGGCGGCGGCCGGACCGGCGGCGGCGAAGGCCATGTCCGCCGGGGTGGCGACGACGTCCGCCAGCAGCACCTTCTTGACCAGCCCGGTCTGGAAGAAGAGCACCCCGAGCGAGAAGCGCTGCCAGCTGTGCTCGCGCTCGCGGAGCTGCGCGGCCACCGTCCGGTAGCGGACGATCGGGCCGGCGATGAGCTGCGGGAACATCGCGACGTAGCACATGAAGTCGGAGAAGCCGCGCACGGGCTCGGTCCGCCGCCGGTAGAGGTCGATGGTGTAGCTCAGGGTCTGGAAGGTGTAGAAGGAGATCCCGACCGGCAGCACCACCCCGGTCCACGCGATCGGCGCCAGGTCGAAGCGGGCGAGGAGCTGGTTGAGCGAGTCGATGCCGAAGTTCGCGTACTTGAAGTAGCCGAGCAGGCCGAGGTTGATCAGGAGCGAGGCGAGCAGGAAGGGCCTGCCGGTCTCCCCCCGGGCCTGGGCGCGCGCGATGCCTCTCCCGCAGGAGAAGTCGACGACGGTCGAGAGCAGCATCAACAGCACGAAGTCGGGGCGCCACCAGCCGTAGAACACGTAGCTCCAGACCGCGATCAGCAGCGACCGCCGACCCTTCGGGCTGGCGTAGTAGCTCAGCAGAAAGAGGGGCAGGAAGGCGTAGAGGAAGATGCCGCTCGTGAAGACCACCGGCGGAGCATAGGTCAGGGGGGCTGGCGACTCAACCCGGTGCATCAACCGGCGTCAAGGGTGCGCATGGGCCCATTCCGGCAGGGGGCCGACCCGTCCACCGCAGCGGAGCTTCCCACTTCCCTTGTCGACCGCGCGGCCTGGCCGGCGAAGAACGGGGAAGGGGGCGGGGGCGGGAAATCGAACACGACGGGACCGGCGAAGGCCCGGAGCGCTCCCGACCGATCCCGGGTGGGAGGGCCTCAGCCCCCGAGGAGGGAGCTGAACAGCAGGGTGACGCCGACCCCGACGCCGACCGCGAGCATCGCCATCCAGACCATCGTCGAGGCGCGGCGCTCGGCCTCCTGCCGGGCCTCGTCGATGCTCTGCACGCGCGCCTCGAGGGCGGCGGCGCGGGCGCGCTCCTCGGTCAGGGCGCTCTCGGCCTCGGTCCGCGCCTCCGCGGCCTGCTGCAGGCGTTCGCGCTCGGCGTCGAGGTCGCCGCGCAGGGCGCCGAGCGCGGCCTCCTGCTCCTCGCGCGAGGAGCGCTCGGCGGCGAGGGTGGCGCGCAGCTCGGTCAGGGTGTCCTCCGCCCGGGCGCGGGCTTCCTGCAGCGAGGCGATCTCGCCGCCCTTCTCCGCGCTGGCGGCTTCGAGGGCGGCGCGGGTGGCGCGCTCGTCGGCGATCTCTCCGCGCAGGCGGGCGAGCTCGCGCTCCCCTTCCTCGGCGCGGGCCCGTTCGCTGGCGAGAGCGGCCTCGAGCTCGGCGAGCCGGGCGTCGAGCCCGGCGCGCTGGCTGGACTGCGTCTCGAGCTCGGCCCGCGCGGCGGCGAGGCGCGCGGCCTCCTCTTCCCGCGAGCTCTTCTCGCTGCCGAGCTCCTCGCCGAGCGCGGCGAGGCGCTGTTCCAGGGCGGTCGCGGCCTCCCGCTGGGCGCTCGCCTCGGCGCTGAGGGCGGCGAGCTCGGCCTCGGCGCGGCCGCGGTCGGCCCGGGCCCGCTCGAGGTCGGCGCGCACGTCGGTCAGGACCCGCTGGGTGCGCTTGCCGGCGGCGCGCTCCTCTTCGAGGGCGCGCGCGGCCTCTTCGAGGGCGGCGCGGATCGAACGGCGCTCGGCTTCGAGGTCGTCCAGGGAGGTCTTGAGCGCCGCCTTCGCTTCCTTCTCGGCTTCGAGCTCCCGCTCGAGCTGGCCGCGGGTCGACTCGGCCTCGCGGCGCAGGAGCTCGGCGGCCTGGTGCTCCGAGACCGCGGACTGCAGCTTGAGCTCCGCCTGGATGCGGCGGGTCTGCTCGCTCTTCAGCCGGTCCTCGACCTCGTTGCTCGTGCTGCGTGCCGCCTGCAGCGCCTGCTCGGCGCTCTCCTGCGCGGCCTCGGCCTCGCGCAGGCGGGCGGCGGTGCGGGAGGCCTCGCCGGCGAGCTCTCCCTGGGCCTCCAGGGCACGCCGCGCCTCGGCGTGGGCGCGCTCGAGCTGTTTGCGTCCCTCCCGCTCGGCCTCGAGCTCGGCGCGCAGGCGGTCGAGCTCGCCGCGCGCGCCGAGGGCGTCGTCGAGCTGCAGCCGGGTGGTCTGGTAGGCGCCCTCGAGCTCCTTGCGGCGGCGGCGCTCGCGCTCGAGGTCGGCGCGCAGGTCGTCGACCTCGGCGCCGGCCTCCTCGGCCCGGGCGAGGGCGAGGCGCGAGGTCGACAGCTCGCGCTCGAGGGCCTGGCGCGTCTCCCGCTCGCGCTCGGCCTCGCGGTGGACGCGCTCGAGCTCGCCGCTGTCGACCTTGACCCGCCGGCTGCGCGCGCCTCCCTCGAGGTGGGCCGGGCAGCGCGGACACTGCGGGAGCTTGCCGGAGAAGGGCGGCACCTCGACGGCGTACGCGCTCTCACAGCCCGGGCAGCGCAGCTCCCGCGGGGCCGCTGCGGAGGCGGCGCGGGCGAGGACGGCGGGAGGAACCGTCCCCTGGAGGATCTCCGGCAAGCGCACCAGCGTGCCCTCGCGGGCGCGCACTTCCTGGGCGCGCAGGGCGGCGCGGGCGCCGTCGTAGTCGAGGGCCTTCCACTCGATCAGCACCCCGGCCAGGATGCGGTCCTCGAGCAGGGCGCGGTCGTGGGCGCGGAGCCGGTCGACGTCGCGGGGAACCAGGTGCCCGGAGCCGAGGAGCACGTCCTCGAGGGGCTGGTGGCTGCTGCGGGAGCGCTCCGCCTCGGCGAGGGCGGCGCCGGACAGGCGGCCCTCGGCCTCGAGCAGGGCCGCGAAGATGCGGTTGCGGCGCGACATGGTCTTCTCCCGGAGGGCTGACTATAGCGCAGGGGCGCGTCTTTGCAATCCCGAAAGGACTTGAGCTGGCGGCCCACATCGGCGAGATTGGCCGACAAGTGAGGAGGATCCATCGATGAGAGTTGTTGTAGCCACGCTGACGATCGCCTTCGCGCTGCTGGTCGTCGGCTGCCCGGACAGCCCCGTGCCCGCCGACAAGACCGTCCACGTCCGCGGCACCGCCCAGGGCATCAGCCTGCTCGAGCTGGTCAACACGACCGGCATGTCCAGCCGCTCGGCATCCGTCGGAGAGGACGGCAGCTTCGACTTCGCCTGGACCGGGAAGGACCTCAGCGGCATGTTCGGCGAGCGCAAGTTCCAGCTCGAGGCCCCCGCCGACCCGGATCGCACCCAGCCCTGGATCGGCTCGGAGACCTTCTCGATCCGCGAGGACGTCGACCTCGGCGCCCTGCAGGTCTGGGATCCGCAGGAGTCGGTGAAGGTCGTCGAAGGGGGTCTGCAGGTCGCCGGTTTCCAGGCGCCGGGCGAGGGCTTCCAGAAGATCGCGCGCATCGAGCTGGTCATCCGCTACACCCAGAAGTTCAAGGACCAGCAGGGCGCCGAGCGGGAGAACACCACCCGCGCGACCCGCGAGCTCACCAGCACCGGCCTCAGCCTGAGCGCGAGCGAGCTCGAGACGATGCTCAGCGCGCGCGTCCGCACCGAGGTCGAGGTCGAGCTGCTCGCCCACGGCAGCGGTGGAGCGGTCGCCCTGGCCTACCACGGGGGCTGGCAGACGGTTTCCCTGCCGCTGCCGTAGAGATCTGGCCGGAGGCTGTTTTTCGTACCCGGCACACCAATTGCTGCCTTTCCTCCCACTCACACCGACGGGAAGGATGGCGATGGGCACACTGGGACGGCTGGAGCGGCTTCTTCGCTCGCGATGCATCGGATACGCGTTTTCGTTGATCAACAAACTGACGCGCTACGAGATCGTCGGTGGTGAAAATCTGAAAGCCGCGGTCGCGCGCTCGAAGGAGCGGGGCACCGGGCTGATCACGATCAGCAACCACGTCAGCCTGTTCGACGATCCCCTCGTCATCGCCGAAGTGCTCGGGCTCAAGACCTTCGACGAGCAGAACAAGATCTGGCACTCGACCCCCTGCGCGACGAACTTCTCGCCCTCGGGCAAGGGGCTGTGGGCGCGCTTCGTCCGCTACTTCAGCGACGTCGCCTCGATGGTGTTCATGGAGCGCATCGCCAAGGGCGCCCGCCCCGCGCCGCTGCCGGACAGCTTCAGCGAGGTGCTGCGGGCTCGCGCCCGCGACGCCGACGCGGTCCTGGCCGAGCTCGAGAACCGCAGCGGGCGGCCGGCGGAGGAGATCCTGCGCGGCTTCCTGACCCCGGGCGGCAAGGAGGTCGCCTCCCTGAACCAGCTCGGCATGATCGAGGCCTGCGCGCGGGTCAACGCCGGGGGCTGGCTGCACTTCTTCCCGGAGGGCGGACGCAGCCGCAGCCTCGAGCTGCGCCGGCCGCGCCGCGGCGTCGGCAAGGTGATCGCCCACTGCCCGGAGGCCGAGGTGCTGCCGCTGTGCTTCTACGGGATGCAGGACGTGCTGCCGGTCGGCAAGGTGCGCCCGCGCTTCTTCCAGCGCGTCGTCGTCAGCGTCGGCGAGCCGGTCCCCGCCGCCCGCCTCGAGGCCGCGCGCCGCGCGCCGGCCGGGAAGGAGCGCTACAAGGACGCGATCGAGGCGGCCTGGCAGTCGGTCGTCGAGCTGCGTCCGGACACCCTCGCCCGCTACCTCGGCGAGAAGCCGCTTCTGACCACGGCTCCCGCGCCGCGTCCTCTCGCCCGCGCGTCGTAGCTCACCCCTGACAGCTTTCTGACGGACGTTCAACAGGTCTGACACTGTCATCCGAGCTGTGCCGTCGCGGCGTGACCGCGACCGTGACCGTGCGGCCTTGTCGGGCGGGAGGCGCGCGACGGAAGTCCTCCTCTGACTTCAATCGGGATCGGGATCGGGATCGGGATCGACCAAGAAGACGCCGCTCCGAGGAGGTCAGGTCTCCGACCCCGGGTTCCCCAGATCGTTGCCCTTGCCCGACCGGCGAGCTTCCGACCCCCCAAGGCGCAGCGAGAGAACCGACGCCCTCAGTGACTGTGCGTCGACCCATCCCCGTGGGTGTGGGTCGTCCCGTCCGCGTGGGTGTGGGTTCCTCCGCCCGTGTGGGCGAGGTGGACGATGCCCTGGATCGGGAAGGTCGCGACGTCGATCGGAACGGAGATCAGACTGGCGGGGATGCGCCACGCCATGCTCCAGCCGTAGGGCGGCTCGGCGAGGTGCCGCGGCAGGCGCATGCGCTCCGGATCGGCGTTGCTGTGGGTGCGCACCAGCAGCGCCGTGCGGCGCTGGTTGAGCGCGATCTGCAGCGGCGGGCTGGAGACCCAGCCGTCGGCGTCGGCCAGCGGGCCGTGCTCGGGCTGGGGGCCGTCGAGGGGCCAGGCGCGGTGGCTGCCGTCGCTGAGCTGGAAGCGCATCGCGATCTCGTCGCCGTTGCTGTAACGGATCCAGGTGATCACGCTGCCGCGGGGCTCCCCCTCGGCGTTGAGCTCGGCCTCGGAGAGCGCGGAGATCAGCTCGACGGGCTCGACACGCACTTCGGGGATGTACCAGACGAACATCGTGGTGCAGCCCTGCAGGGCGCACACGGCGAGGAAACAGAAAGCGGCGCGCAGAAGTCGTCCCATCGGATCCTCCTCGGGGGCGATTCTAGCGCGCCGCTGCGCGAGCACAAGGAGCGGTCGGTCTCAACCGCGGAAGCCGCGCTGCTGCTGTCCGCGCATGCCGCGCTGCGGGCCGCGCTGCTGCTGTCCGCGCATGCCGCGCTGCGGGCCGCGCTGCTGCTGTCCGCGCATGCC
>JAUIEM010000166.1 GCA_030428695.1 bacterium | reverse complement strand
TCGCGAGCTGGGTGTGGCTCGCCCTCAAGGGGCACATCGCGATGCGCAAGCGCATCGAGATCAAGAAGCTGCGCACCATCCTCGAAAAGAACCTGTTCCGCCGGCTGTATCGGCGCAGCGTGGTGTGGAAGTATTTCCTCGGCGGCAAGCGCACGTTCGCCGAGCTCGGCTACGCCGGTCTGCGGCTTCCGCAAGAGGACACCGCTCCGCTGAAGCGCCCCGCCCTGGTATGATGCCGACGGTCGGGGCGTCCACGTAGCGGAGGGATACGATATGGCCGAAGACAAGGTCGTGGCGGCAAAAAAGCCGATCGTGGTCGACTGTGAGCCCGGCGAGTACTGGTGGTGCGCCTGCGGGCGCTCGGCGAACCAGCCCTGGTGCGATGGCTCGCACGCGGGGACGGGCATCGAGCCCGAGAAGATGGTGATCGAGGAGAAGGCGAAGCTGCCGCTGTGCCAGTGCAAGCACACCGGCAACCCACCGATGTGCGATGGCAGCCACCGCAACCTCCCGTAGCGCGTTCGGGCCTCTTCCGCTCGACAGCCCGGTCTGGATGGCCCCGATGATGGGCTACAACGACCCGGTGACCCGCCGCCTGTGCCGCGCCTTCGGGGCGGCGACCACGGTGACGGAGATGCTCAAGCCCGAGCAGCTCCTGCGCAACTGCCGCAGCCTGCGCGGGGTGCTGACGGTCGTCCCCGGTGAGGAGCCCCGCGGCGCGCAGATCGCCTGCGGCACCGTGCGCGAGGCGGCGGAGGCGGCCGCCTGGGTCGAGGCCCGGGGCTTCGCCTACGTCGACCTGAACTTCGGCTGTCCGCTCAAGAAGGAGCGGCGGCGCGGCCGGGGCTCGGCGGTGCTCGGCGATCCGCGCCGGGTCGAGGCGCTGACCCGGGCGGCGGTGGAGGCGGTCGCGATCCCGGTCAGCGTCAAGATCCGCAGCGGGCCGGGGCAGGGGGAGGTCAACGTCGCCGAGGTCTCCCAGGCGGCGGAGCAGGGGGGCGCGCTCGCGCTCTGCGTCCACGGGCGCGCCGCCGACGCGCCGTACGACGCGCCCTCGCCGCTCGCGCCGATCCGTGTCGCGCGGGAGGCGGTGCCCGGCCTGATGCTGCTCGGCAACGGCGACATCCTCGAGCCCGGGGACGCCCTGCGCATGGTCGCCGAGACCGGCTGCGACGGCGTCGTCATCGGCCGCGGCATGGTCGGCAACCCGTGGCTGCTGCGGCGCTGCCGGGAGGTGCTCGCGGGTCGCCCCGATCCGGGCGCCCCCGCCCCGGAGGCGGTGTTCGCCCAGGCCCGCCGGCACGCGCGCGAGCTGGTCGAGGTGCTCGGGCCGAAGAAGGGGCTGCGCTTCGCGATCCGCTACGGCCACTACTACATCGCCGGCTTCGCCGAGGTCACGGCCTACCGCGAGCAGGCCCGACGCCTCGGCCGCAGCCTCGCGAGCTTCGAGGAGGGGCTGGCGGCGCTCGAGGAGAGTGTGCGCTCCCGCTTCGGACCCGCCCGTCACCGGCGCTTCGAGCGCGGCTGGGAGGGGAGCGCCTGAGCGTCGAGCCCCGATCGCCGACGGGTCTTCCGGACGGGCGCGCGCAGTGGCAGACCCCGAGGACTTCGGCTATCATCGGGGCGCGGGAGAGACACGACGGTCCACGGGCGGTCCGGGGGCTCCGACCTGACCCCAGGGCGCGGGAGAAGGCCTTGCCACGAGTCAGCGAATACGATCGGGCGTACGCGCGCGTGACGGTCGCCCTCGGCATGCTGAGCAAGAGCGAGATCAAGCGCTGCCTCGAGGCCTGGGTCGGCGCGAGCGAGCGCAAACCCCAGCCGCTGCGCGAGTACCTGGCGGCCAGCAAGAAGCTCTCCTCCGCCGACCTGCGGAAGGTCGAGGACGAGGTCCAGCGCCTGGCGGTGGCCTGCCCGAAGTGCAACAAGCCCCGCTTCCTCTCCCGTCCCAACGGCTCCCTCAAGGGCCCGTGCCCCCACTGCAACGCGGCCCCGGCCGGCCGTCGCACCCAGCGCCGTACCCGGCGCGAGTCGCGGGACGCGCCGCTCGTGCGCCAGGTCGGTGGGCGTGACTCCAGCGAAGAGGACTCCGAGGACTCGTTCGATTTCCACAGCGACGCGAGCCGGCCCCTGCCCGCCGCGCCGCCCGCGCAGCCCGACCCGCCCTCGCCGCGGCCCGAGCCCTCGCGCACCGAGCCGCGCTCCGGGGATGCGGTCGGGAAGGCCTGGCGTCAGCTGAAGGGCCGGAACATCGCGGCCAACCTGCGGCAGGAGGACGACGAGCCGGCGCGGACGATCAAGATCGGCTCGACGATCGGCTCGTACGAGATCACCAACAAGCTCGGCCAGGGCGGGATGGGCGTGGTCTATCTCGGCGTGCACAAAGAGATGCGGCGCGAAGCCGCGATCAAGGTGCTGCCCGTGAAGGCCGAGGGCAGCCGGCGTAAGCTCGACGCGTTCAAGAAGGAGGCGCAGGTCCTCGCGCGCCTCGACCACGCGAACATCATCGGCATCTACGATGTCGGCATCGACGGCGACTACGCCTTCATCGCGATGGAGCTCGCCGCCAACGGCAGCGTGCTCGACAAGATCGGCAAGGACAAGCGGCTGCGCCACCAGGAGGCGGCCCGGATCCTGCTCGAGTGCGCCCGCGCCCTGGCCAAGGTCCACGCCGAAGGGCTGGTCCACCGCGACATCAAGCCGGCGAACATCCTGCTCGGCACCAAGGACGCGGTCAAGCTGACCGACTTCGGGCTGGTGCGGGACGAGCATCTCGACCCGAACAAGAGCTACTTCGCGGGCAAGATCGTCGGCTCTCCGGCCTACATGTCCCCCGAACAGGCGGACTGCCGGCCCCTCGACCACCGCACCGACCTGTACGCCCTCGGCGTGACCGCCTTCCATATGCTCGCCGGGCACCCGCCCTTCAAGGGCAAGAGCGCGGTGCAGGTGCTGGTCAAGCAGATGCGCGAGGCCCCGCCGCGCATCCGGGACGAGGTGCCAGAGGTTCCCGAGTACCTCGAAGAGCTGATCCTCGGCCTGATGGCGAAGAACCCCGAGTTCCGCCCCCAGTCGGCCGATCAGCTGATCGAGGCCCTGCGCAGCAAGCGCTTCATGCGCGAGAAGGTCGACAAGGCCCACTCGATCAACCAGCCGCTGCGCGAGGCCAAGAAGGCCAAGGGCAGCCCGGTCCGCAAGGTGCTCGCCGCGCCGCGCCGCGAGAGCGACCTGCTCCCGGCCTGGCTGCAGCGCATCGCGGTGATCGTGATCGTGCTCGTCACCTCCTACGCCCTGTTCCCGCTCGACGAGGCGATCCGGGTCTACGTCAAGGGCGAGGACCAGGTCCCGATGACCCACTTCGACCGCACCCCGCAGGACGAGCTGAACCTCTGGCGCACCCGCTTCCAGAGCAGCCCGATCCCGGCAGAGTCGCTCGACCTCTGGGCCCAGGGCTTCGCCGCCCGGTACCCCTGGGATCCCTGGCCGGCCCGTGCCCACAGCCTGTCCGCCGAGCTGCGCAACAGGTTCGCCCAGCAGGAGAGCCAACGCCGCCAGTCGGCGATCAGCAAGGCGCGGGTCGCGATCGGTGAGGGCGACTACATCACCGCGGCGGCGGCGCTGTCGGGCTGGGGCGACACCACCGAGCAGATCTTTGCCGAGCTGCGGAGCCAGGTCCGCGGCAAGCTGCTCGACGACGGCTGGTGCTGGGTGGAGAGCGAGGAAGGCGAGCCTTTCCTCATCCAGCGCACCGAGGTCAGCCGCGAGGCGTTCGCCGCGTACGTCGGGGCGCGCGGGCTCGAGGTCGCGCCGCCGGGCTGGAGCGTGCCGTTGAAAGAGAACCTGCGGCTGCCGCAGGCCGGGGTCTCCTTCGACGACGCTCTCGCCTACGCCCATCACCTCGGCGGGGATCTGCCCCGCCTGCAGGAGTGGGCGACCGTATTCGGCGATCAGGCCTTCCCCTGGGGCGAGCGGCTGCTCGACCTGAAGAGCGTCAACGCGCGCGGCACCTACGACAACCAGCCGCTGCCGGTCGACCAGGTCTTGCCCGGCTCGGAGAGTCCGCACGGGCTCGTGCACCTGGCGGGCAACGTGGCGGAGTGGATCCGCTGGCAGGGGGCCGCCGCGGTCGCGGGCGGCGCCTTCTGTTCCGATCCGCTGAACTGCGCTCTCGACGCGGTCGTTCCCCACCCGCCGGAGACCCGCGCACCGACGATCGGCTTCCGCTGCGTGATCCGTCTGGAGAGCTCGGAAGACTGAACCCCGCCGTGGCGGGCTTTTTTCTTGAAGCCGACGCGGTGCGTCGCTAGACTTGCGGGTCCGAAAACTCCACGTACCGATCTGGAAGCCAGAGCCATGAAGATCCGAATCCGGAATTCGTCCCTCAAGCGGGTCCGCAAGCACGGGTACCGCGCGAAGCCGAAGAGCTACATCAAGAAGCTGCACAAGACCAAGCACCTGCGCATCCTCGCGCGGCTGCGGCGCAAGCGCCGGTCCAGCAGCAACAAGTAGCGCAGCAGGAGCGGGCCGGGGGATGGCAGGAGCCGTGTTCGAGAACCTGAAGACGGCGGCGATCCTCAGCTCCCAGTACAAGTCGCAGGCCCACCCGATCGCCCTCGAAGTCAAGCGCGAGTTGGAGAGCCACGGCGTGGCGGTGCCGCTTGTCGACCTCGACGGGACGGCCGACCTCGAACGCGAGCTCGAAGGTGTAGAGCTCGCGGTGTTGTGTGGAGGCGACGGCACGCTGCTCTCCGCCGCGCGCCGCATGGGCACACGCCCGATCCCCACCCTCGGCATCAACCTCGGCAAGGTCGGCTTCCTCGCGCACTTCAGCGAGGAGAGCTTCAAGAGCCTGGTGCGGGGGAAGAACCCACCGACCGCGGTCAAGATCGTGCCGCGCATGCGGCTGTTCTGCGAGGTCGCCCACGACGGCAGGATCAGCTCCGGCTACGCGCTCAACGACGTGACCATCGCCCAGGGGGTCCCGGCCAAGCTCGCCAATCTGCAGGTCGAGGTCGACGGGCTGCTCGCGACCCACTACCGGGCGGACGGGCTCGTGATCTCGACGCCGACGGGCTCGACGGGGTACTCGGTGTCGCTCGGCGGGCCGATCCTGATCCCGGGCATCGACGCGATGTGCGTGACGCCCCACGCGCCCCACGACCTGACCAACCGTCCGATCATCGTCGACGGCTCGGTCGCGATCGACATCAAGCTCCTGTCCGAGCCGGTCGAGATCGCGACGGTGCTCGACGGCCAGGAGGTGATCCCGCTGAAAAGCGGCTGCAGCGTCCGGGTACGCCGGGCCGAGGCGCCGCTGCCGCTGGTCTCGCCCGTCGGCCTGTCGCACTTCACGCTGTTGCGGAGGAAGCTGCACTGGGGCGTCGGCACCCTCGGGCTCGACTCTGCCGCCTATCGGGGCCAGAAGCAGCCCTGAGCGGTGTCAGCGCCGCAGCCAGAGCCCGATCCCCCAGCGGCCGAGCAGGACGAGCGCGAGCCCGGCGATGAGGCTCAGGGCGACGTAGCCGCCGGCGACGAGGTACCGCCCGCGCTCGATCAGTTTGAACGTCTCGTGCCCGAAGGTGCTGAAGGTCGTCAGCGATCCGAGCAGACCCGTGATGACGGCCTTGTGGGTGTGCGGGGCTAGACGTCCGTTCTCGGCGAGCACCATCAGCACGCCGATCAGCAGACAGCCGAGCAGGTTGGCGGCGAGGGTTCCGAGGTGCGCGTTGCCGGTGAGGTGGACCATGCTCTCGCCCAGCAGATGGCGTCCGACGGCGCCGAAAAATCCGCCGAGGCCGACGGCGATCAAAAGGGTCATCGGCTTCTCCTGAAGCGACCGTCGCGGGCACTTTCGTTCAAAAGTGTTACACTTAATCTGCCGCCGCCTTCAAGGAATGCATGTGCGGCGGTCGCATGACCGTCGAGAGTGGGTGATCGAGACGATGGAATACCGGGACTGCCCTCGCTGTGGCACGGCGCTCCGCCCTGGCGGACCCTGCCCCCGCTGTGCGAAGACCCGGGAGATGCCTGCAGCGGCGTCGCCCCCGACCCCGACGGGCCTGCCCGCGCCGATCGCACGCGCGACCGCTCCGCTGGTCGTGCGAGGCGAAGAGGGCGGCTTCTTCGAAGAGGACGACTTCCTCGACGGCCAGGACAGCCGCCTGCCGGTCGCCTACGGCGGCTGGGCGCAGCCCGTCCGCGCGGTGCCGATCGAGTTCGCCGTGCCGTCGGGGGGCCGGCGCGACCGGTCGCAGGACGCGCGCTACCGCGAGGCAGTGACGCCCCACGACCTCAGCCCGGTGGGACACGACAGCGACACCGCCTTCTCGATGCCCGTGCCGATCCTCGGTGGGCGTCCACCGACGCCGGCGCAGCGCGCCGCCGCCGAGAAGGAGACCGAGCTCGAGTTCAGGAGCCCCCGTCCCCTCGGCTCCGGCGGCCGCTCGGTGCACGACGCCGACACGGCGGTCGGCATGCCGGTGCCCCGTTTCGACGTCTCCCGCTCCGACGCCGAGACCGCGATGGAGATCCAGATCCCCTCGCTCGACGGCGGGCTCCCCGACGACTACCGCGAGACGGGCGCCGACTTCGCCGCTCCGCGGCTCGACGACATCGACGACGACATGCGGGCGACCGGTGTCGACTTCGCCGTTCCCGACATCGACGACATCCCGGACGATGAGAAGGAGACGGGCGCCGAGCTCGCGGTGCCGAAGATCCAACCCCTTCCCGACGACGAGCGCGAGACCGGCTACGACTTCCTCGTCCCCGAGATCGAGCCGCCGCGGCCCCGCGCGCGCCACGCCAAGCGCCGCAACTCCTCCGCGCGCGAGTTCCGCAGCTTCGACGAGCTGCTCGACTGACCCAGCCTCGAGAGGCCGCGACCCGCCCGGGACCGCTTCGCCCGTCGCCCATCGGCAGCGGCGCGAAAGCACAACTTTACGGTTTCTTTGCAGACGGCGAGGTCCAGCACGCCGGAAGCCCTCGACAATGGACGGGAGTTTCTGCCGGAGGCCTCCCATGATCGCGACGCCCCCTCTCGATCTCGCCGCGGAGAAGGAACTGTTGTGCGAGCTCCTGCGGCTGTTCTACCAGCTCGGCTGGTGCACCGGCACAGGCGGTGGCCTGAGCAGCAAGGTCGGAGACGGCTACCTGATGGCCCCGAGCGGGGTCGCGAAGGAGCGCGTCCGACCGGACGAGCTGTTCGAGCTCGACGCGGCCTTCGAGGTCACCAACCTCGAGCGGCTGCGGAACAAGAAGATCTCCGAGTGCCAGCCGCTGTTCCGCGCGATCTACGAGCGCACCGACGCCGGCTGCGTGATCCACACCCACAGCGTCGAGTTGGTCGCGGCCCTGGCCCGCAACGGGGACAGGCCTCGCATCGGCTGGGAAGGCCTCGAAATGGTCAAGGGCATCCGCGGCGCCCGCTATCCCGACCGGCACGAGCTCCCGGTCATCCCGAACACGCCGCGCGAGGCGCAGCTGACCGGCTCGCTGATCGCCGCGCTCGAGGAGCTGCCTGCGCACGCGCACGCGGTCTGCGTGCGCGGCCACGGCGCGTACATCTGGGGGCCGGACGTGATGGCCGCCAAGCGCCACGCCGAAGTCTACGAGTGGTTGTGCCGCTACACGAACCTGACCGCATAGGAGACCCGTGATGCGCGTTTTCCAGGAAGTCCAGTCCGGCTGGCCCGAAGGCCTCCTGACGATCGAGTCCGGTCTGCCGATCGACGATCCGGCGGCGCTCGAGGGCGCGATCGACAGGTTCATGGCCGAGAACGGCTACACCACCCACGACGTCGTCGAGCTGAGCAGCGCGACCCCGGACGAGGCCCTCGCCAGGTTCGACCGGCCGCACACCCACAGCGAGGACGAGGTGCGGCTCTTCCTCGACGGCGAGGGCATCTTCGACCTGCGGGACGACGGGGGGAGCTGGTACCGCTTCCTGCTCGAGAAGGGCGACATGATCGTGATCCCGGCCGGCCGCGTGCACCGCTTCGAGCCGACCTACACCAAGGCGCTGCGTTGCGTCCGCATCTTCCGCGACGAGGCCGGCTGGGTGCCGCACTACGAGTAGGTCCAGGCAGGCGCTCGGAAGACCCGGCGCGGCACCTCCAGAAGGTCCCCCGATCACACCCGCAGCAGGGTGATCTCCAGCGCCTCGCCGTCGATCTCCACGGCCGCTGCCTCGGCCCCGGAGAGGGCCTCATACGCGATCTCGTCACACAGCGTCTCGCCGCACAAGTACTCCGCGTGGGCGCGGACGACGCCGAGCAGCGCCTCGCTGCCCGTCAGCCCGAGGCGGATGCGGTCGGTGTACTCGAGGCCCCGCTTCTTGCGCAGGGTCTGGACGCGGTTGACGACCTCGCGCGCCCGGCCTTCCCCGATCAGGGCCTCGTCGAGCTCGGTGTCGAGCACGACCACCCCGAGCCCGCTGCTCGCCGCGACGTAGCCGGCGCGCGCCGAGACTGCGATCTCGACCTCGTCGCGGGTCAGGGTCAGGGTCTGGCCGTCGACCTCGACCTCGAGGCTGTCCCGGGCGTCCAGCTGGGTCTTGAGGGCGGCCGCGTCGGCGCCGGCGAGGGCCTTCTTCAGCCCGGGCACCAACTCGCGGAACTTCTGGCCGACCGCCCGGAAGTTCAGCTTCACCTCGTACTTCACGTAGGCGTCGGCGTCGCGCACGAAGCGCAGGCTCTTGATGTTGAGCTCGTCCTCGACCAGGTGCACGAGCTCCCGCGGCTCGCGCGCCGGGTCGGCGAGGATCACCAACGCCTCGCGCAGGGGCTGGCGCACCTTGATCTTCTCGCCGGCGCGCGCCGCGAGGCCGAGGCGGACGATCTCGCGCACCGCCTCCATCGCCCCGGAGAGGCCCTCGTCGATCAGCCCGGTGTCGGCCTCCGGCCAGGGGTTGAGGTGGATCGAGGCGGGCTGGCTCTCCGCCCAGGGCCCGCGCACGAGGTTCTGGTAGATCTCCTCGCTGACGAAGGGCACGAAGGGCGCGGCGAGCTTGCAGATCCCGACCAGCGCCTCGTACAGCGTCCAGTAGGCGTCGCGCTTGTCCGCGCTCTCCTCGCTGCTGCCGCCGCTCCAGAAGCGCTTGCGGCTGCGGCGCACGTACCAGTTCGACAGGCTCTCGACCAGCTGCTGCAGCGTCCGCGCCGCCTCGTACAGGTCGTAGGCGTCGAGGCGCGCGGTCATCGTCCGCGTCGCCAGGGCCAGCTCGCCGAGCATCCAGCGATCGAGCAGCGCGCGCTCGGCGACCGGCCGGTAGCCCGCGCCGGCAGCGAAGGCCTCGGCGGTGGCGGAGCTCGCCGCGGGGTTGCCGGCGGCCGGATCGAAGCCGTCGATGCGGGCGTAGATCGTGAAGAAGCTGTAGACGTTGTACAGCTTGATCAGGAACTCCCGCAGCCCCTCGCGCACGTTGCGCAGGCTGTGGCGGGTGTTGTTCCAGGGCGGGTTGGTCGCGCAGAAGAACCAGCGGAAGGCGTCCGCCCCCGGCCCGGCGACGGCGAGCTCGACCCGGTCGCCGACGGCGACGCCGAGCGCCTCCCGGTCGGCCTCGTGCAGCACGATCTCGGTCAGCGACTTCTTCGTGTCCTTGACCTTGTGCTTGGCGACCAGGCTGCGGTCGAGCTCTCCCCCGGGGCCGATCAGGCGCACGGTCGAGCGCTTGCCGAGGTCGAGGCACTTGTGCAGGCCGTTCGAGACGCTCGCCTTCTGCTCCGGCGCCTTGCCGTCGACCACGGTCAGCTTCATGCGCCCGTCGAGGATCAGGTCGGGCGGCGTGTAGTTCCCGCTCGACTTGCTCTCCTTCTTGCCGGTCGTGTCGCAGATGTGGCCGAGCACGATGCAGTTCTTGAAGGGGTGCGGGTAGGAGGTCGCCGCCATGCCCTCGCGCCGATCTTCCTCCTCGACCTCACTGAACAGCAGGCTCGAGATCATCACCAGGCTGTAGAACCAGCCCCGGGTCTGGTCGATCGCCTCGGAGATGAAGTCGGCGGGGAAGCTCGCCGCGAAGCGCTCCCGGTTCTGATGCGGGTAGCCCCACTGGGCGAAGGGCATGCAGCCGGAGTCGAACCAGCAGTCGATCACCTCGCCGACGCGCCGGTACACGCCCTCCTCGCCGGGGACGGTGAAGGTCACCTGGTCGATCCAGGGCTTGTGCACCTTGAGATGCTCGTTGAGCTCGGGGTTCTTCGCCCGCGCCTCCTCGAAGGCCGCGAAGGCCTGGGGATTGAGGGCCTCGAGCTCGGCGCAGGAACCGATCGCGCGCATCGCGCCGGACACATCGTTGACCCAGATCGGCAGCGGCGTGCCCCAGAAGCGTTCGCGGGACAGGGCCCAGTCGACATTGTTGGCGAGGAAGTCGCCGAAGCGCCCGTCCTTGATGTGCCCGGGGTACCACGAGATGGTCTGGTTGTTCGCCATCGCCTGCTGCTGGAAGGCGGTCGTCTTGATGAACCAGCTGTCGCGGGCGTACTGGATCAGCGGATCCTGCTTCGCGCGCCAGCAGAACGGGTAGGGGTGCCGGTACACCTCCTCCCGGAACATCAGCCCGCGCTCGCGCAGGAGCCGCATGATCTTCGGGTCGGCGGCCTTGCAGAACAGGCCGGCGAAGTCGCTGACCCGCTCGTCGAAGGTGCCGTCGGGCTGGACGAGCTGCAGGAAGCCGAGGTTCTCGGCGGAGGCGACGCGGTAGTCATCCTCCCCGAAGGCCGGCGCCATGTGGACGATCGCAGAGCCCTTGCCGAGCTCGACGAAGTCGGCCGCGACGACCCGGAAGGGGTCGCCGTCCTCCGGCGTCGCGTACGGCAACAGCTGCTCGTAGCGCAGCCCGACCAGCTCGCTGCCGGTGCGCGTCTCGACGAGGCGGCGCGGCGCCTCCCCGAACATCCCCTCGGCGAGCTCTGCGGCGCAGATCACGCGCTCCTTGACGGCGCCGTCCTCGTCGAGCAGCTCGAAGGTGCCGTACGCGGCGTCGGGCTTGACGGCGAGGCCGACGTTGCTCGGCAGCGTCCAGGGCGTGGTCGTCCAGCCGAGCAGGTAGGTGTTCTCCTCGCCGACCACCTTGAAGCGCACGGTGATCGAGGGGTCGTCGACGTCGCGGTAGCCGAGGCCGACCTCGCCGGCGGACAGGGCCGTGCCGCCCTGGGCCCACCACCACACGACCTTGTGCCCGCGGTACAGGAGGCCGCGGTCGAACAGTGTCTTCAGCGCCCACCACACCGACTCGACGTAGCTGGTGTGGAAGGTGACGTAGGCGTCGTCGAGGTCGACCCAGAAGCCGATCTTCTCGGTCAGCTCCTCCCACTCGGCGGTGTAGCGGAAGACCGACTCGATGCACTTCTCGGTGAAGGCCTCGAGCCCGTACGCGCGGATCGCGTCCTTGCCGTGGATGCCGAGGGACTTCTCGACCTCGACCTCGACCGGCAGGCCGTGGGTGTCCCAGCCCGCCTTGCGCAGGACGTGATGGCCGCGCATCGACTTGTAGCGCGGGAACAGGTCCTTGACCGTCCGCGTCAGCACGTGCCCGTTGTGGGGCATGCCGTTGGCGGTCGGGGGGCCCTCGTAGAACAGGTAGGTCGGCCCGTCGGCGTTCTGTTCCGCGCTCTTCTCGAAGATCTTCTCGCGCTTCCAGAACGAGCGGATCTCCGCTTCGCTCGCAGGGATGTCGCGGTGCGGCTGGACTTCGCGGAACATGGCGGGCCTCGCTGTTCAGGGGTGGCTCGGAGCAGCCGCAGACCTTACCAGATGGGCCGGTCCTGTGCACGACTCCTGGCTGTGGAAGCTCCCCCGTACGGGTCGTGCAGGCCGGTCGGACCTCCCCGGGCCAGGCCTGCCCCGACGCAGAGGAAGGCGGCCGACGGCTGGCGCGGCGGCCGCACCTGCGCTATCACGGATGGGTTGCACGATTGGGATTCTCGATGCGCCTGCTCGCGTTTTGCTTCTGTCTCGGCCCGGTGCTCGCCGCCGTCCCGGAAGTCGATCCGGCGCTCGACGGGCTGTGTGCGAAGCTCGACTTCTCGGTCCAGGCCAGCATCGTCGACGTCGACGCCCTGCTCGCGAGCGCTCCGGCCTGGGAGGACTTCCCGGAGCGCGGCATCAATCTCGGCTACTCGAAGGCGAGCTGCTGGCTGCGTCTCCGCCTGGTGAACACCCGCGAGACTCCGCGCGAGCTGCTCCTGCAGCTGGCCTACCCGCTGCTCGACGAGATCACCCTGTTCCGGAGGGGGGCGCGTGCCTGGGAGCGGACGCTGGGCGGCGACCGGCTCCCCTTCTCACAGAGGCCCTTCGCCCACCGCACCCACGTGCTGCCGCTCGAGCTCAGGGGGCGCTCCACCGAGACGGTCTACGTGTGTATCCGCTCGACCAGCACGATCCCGGTCCGCCCGCGGCTCTGGAGCCCGGAGGGGCTGCGCGCCGAGGATGAGAGCACGGTGCCCTTCCTGTGGGGCCTCTACGGCTTCCTCGTCTGCCTGATCACCGCGTGCCTGATCCTCGCGCAGCGGCTGCGCGAGAAGCTCTACATCCTGCTCGCGATGCACAGCCTGTTCCTGACCCTCTTCGCCCTCGGCCAGAGCGGCGTCGCCGGTCGCTACCTGTGGCCGGAGCAGGTCGCCCTCGCCCACGTCGCGCAGCCGGTCTGCGTCGGCTTGTTCTCCGCCTTCCTGCTCGCCTTCGCGCACCGCTTCATCCGTCTCGAGGAGGTCGATCGGGCCGCCGGGCTGGTGGTGCGGATCCTGGTCGGTGTCAACATCGCCGCCGCCGCCTTCGGGCTGATCGCGGAGACCCGGCTCGGGGTCTCGTGCGTGGCGACGGTCGCCGGGCTGAACGTCGTCGTCCTGTTGGCCTGGGTCCTGCCGGTGACCGCCTTCGTCCGCAGGAACCGCGACGCGCGGATCCTGTTCCTCGCCTTCGCCCTGTTTCTCGGGGCGGGATTCCTGCGCGTGCTGTGGTCCTTCGACCTCGTCCCCAGCGGCTTCTGGTCCCAGCACGCCTATCTGATCGGCGGACTGCTCGAGCTGTTCGTCCTGTCGATCGCCCTCGCCGACCGGGTCCAGCGCATGAGCCTCGAGGTCGCGGCGCTCAACGCCGAGCTCGAGAGCAAGGTCAAGGAACGCACCGCCAGCCTCGAGGAGGCACGGGATCAGGCGGAAGCGGCGAGCCGCGCGAAGAGCATCTTTCTCGCCAACGTCAGCCACGAGATCCGCACCCCCCTCAACGGGGTGATCGGGCTGACGGAGATGGCGCTGAAGCGCGGCGGCGACCCGCTGCTCGAGCGCATCCGCGGCGCCGCTCGCCTGCTGCTGTCGACGGTCAACGGCATCCTCGACTTCTCGAAGATCGAGGCGGGCAAGCTCCAGCTCGAGGAGATCCCCTTCGACGTCTGGACGCTGTTCGAGGACTGCGCGTGCAACTTCGCCGGCCAGGCCCACGCCAAGGGCGTCTTGCTGCGCCTCGAGCTGCTCGGCGAGCTGCCGCAGCGGCTGGTCGGGGACCCGGTGCGTCTGCGCCAGGTCGTCGTCAACCTGCTCGGCAACGCGGTCAAGTTCACCGCCAAGGGCGAAATCGTGCTCCGGGTGCGGGGGCGCAAAGGCGGCCGCCACCACACCCGCTTCGCGGTCGAGGTCGCGGACACCGGTATCGGCATCCCCCGTGCGAAGCTGCGCACGATCACCGAGGCCTTCACCCAGGTCGACAGCTCGACCACCCGGCGCTACGGCGGCACGGGGCTCGGCCTGGCGATCGCCTCGCGGTTGGTCCAGGCGATGGGCGGCCGGCTGACCTGCGAGAGCGAGGAGGGCCGCGGCTCGACCTTCTCCTTCGATGTGCGGCTACCCCACACCGAGCTCGACCCCTGGCAGCCCGACCCTTGCCTGCAGGGCGCCCGGGCCTGGCTGCTCGAGTCCCACCCTGCGCGCCGCGCGCAGCTCGCCGCGCTGCTGCGGGATTGGGGGATGGAGGTCGCGGCGCCGGAAGAACCGCAGGAGGCGGAGACGCGCTTCGGCGAGGGGGTGGTGCTGCTCGACGCCAGCCTGCCCGAGCCGCTGCGGATGGCGATCGGCCGCGCGGTCGCTGGGTCGCGGGCCCGGCTGCTGCTCCTCGAGCCGCCGCTGCTCGGGGACGCCCGGCCGGACGGGCTGTGGCTCGAGCGCCCGCTGCGTCGGCAGCAGCTGCACGAGACCCTGCGGCGCGCGATCAAGGCCTCGCCTTCGGCCCGGGTGGAGGTGGTCCCCGCGCGGCCGAAGCTGCGTGCGGCGACGGTGCTGGTCGTCGACGATGAGCCCCTCAACCGCATGGTCGTGCGCATGGCGCTCGAGGAGCGCGGGCTCGAGGTGCGGGAAGCGGACAACGGGCGGACGGCCCTGGAGAGCTACCAGACCTCCAGCGCCGACCTCGTGCTGATGGACCTGCGCATGCCGGAGATGGACGGGCTGGAAGCGGCGCGCCGGCTGCGGGCCCTGTCGTACGAGCTGCCGATCGTCGCTCTGACCGCGCAGACCCTGCAGGGAGAGGAGGAGGGCCTGCGTCGCGCCGGCTTCGACAGCCACCTCGGCAAGCCCCTCGACTTCGCAGCCCTCGATGCGCTGCTGCATCAGCATCTCGCCGAGGTCGTCGAGTAGTGTAGAAGGCCTCCTACGGAACCAGGCGCCGACCCCCCAACCCTTCCAGCTTCTCAACGAGCTCCCGTAGCAGCGGGGCCGGGGCGCTGACCCGCAGGATGTACGTGCCGCCGTCGGGGTGCTCCGGAGCGGTGTAGCCGGGCTCGGGGTCGTTGAGGACGAGCTGCAGGTGCGGGGGCTCGGGCTGGTACGGCGTCCCTTCCCGGCGCGCCGCGACCAGGGCGGCGGGATCCTGGCTGGCGAACCAGGGTCCGATCAGCGGGCTCTGGTTCGGGAACATCCGGACGCCGAGCTCCCGCTCCAGGGCCGCCGCGAGCTCTTCGATCGAGGCCGCCTCGAAGCCGTAGACGCGCGTCTCGTCCGCTTCCTCCGCCGCCTCCGGCGGGGAGCCGACGGCGCGGTTGCGGAGCTGACTGGCCGTCCCCTCGCCGCGCCCGAGCTGTCCGAGCAGCCGCCACAGCCACAACACGAAGGTCAGCGACACCAGCGAGGAGCCGGTCACCAGGCCGAAGGCGAGGCCGTACAGCGGCGGGTAGCCCCAGCCCTCGGCCAGGGTGGCGCCGACGATCGCGCAGGGCAGCCCGAGCACGACGTAGCGCAGGGTCGCCATCAGCAGCCCGGGCCCGCCGCGCTGCACCGCCTCGAACACGGGCCGGCACAGCATGAAGGGGGTCGCGACCAGCCCGGCCAGGGGCACGAGGTAGCGCACGACGAAGGAGGCGAGCGCGGTCGTCGTCTCCCCTTCGCTGAGGAAGCCGGCGAGCAGGTTTCCGCCGAGGAAGCACAGCGGCGCGACGAGCAGCGCCAGCCAGGCGAGGGACAACACGAAGGCCTGGCGCAACCCGCGGCTGACCTCGACGAGGTTGCCGGAGCCGACGTGGCGCGCGACGAAGGGCAGGATCGCGACGCCGGTCGCGATGATCGGCATCAGCCCGAGGGCGACGACCTTGTGGTAGATCGCGTAGGCGGCGATCGCCGGGTCGGGGTTCGGGAACATGCCGAGCACGAAGTTGATCGCGAAGTTCTCGGTGCCCATCAGCACGAAGGTCAGCGCCGACGGCACCGCGAGCACCAGCATCGCCCACAGCGGCCGCCGGAACAAGCCCTCGGAGGTCAGCTGCGGCGCGGGCTTGGTGCGCGGCGTCGCCTCCTCTTCGGCCCACTGCGCCCGGCGCGCCGCCTCGAGCTTCGCGGCGCGGACCAGGGCGTAGACCAGGCTGCCACCGCGGGCGAGGCCGGTGGCGAGGGCGATGCCGGCGATGCCCCAGCCGAAGCCGAACAGGAAGATGGTGTTGAAGACCAGGTTGCCGATGCCCGAGATCAGGCCGGCGACCATCGTCGAGCGGGTGTCGTGGTGGGCCTTGACGATCGAGTCGGGGATCGTCGACCAGAAGCCGAGGATGGCGACGCCGGCGAGCAGCACCGGGGCGTAGAGGCGGAAGTTCTCGATCACGTCCGGGCCGAGCTGGGCGGGCAGCAGGTGCTCCGCGAAGCCGTAGATCGCGCCGGCCATCGCGAGGAACAGGGCGCCGAGGGCGATGACGATCGCCTTCGTCGTCCGCAACAGCTGCGCGATGCGCGCCTCGTTCTGCTCGCCGAAGGCCTTGCTGAGGTGCGAGGTCAGCGCCGCCGAGGTGCCGACCCAGCAGGCGATGAAGCTGAACTCGAGCGGGAAGGACAGGCCGATGCCGGCGATCGCGGCGTCCGGGTTGTCGAGCCGGCTCGCGTAGGGCAGGTCGATCGACGACAGGAGCGCCCGCGCGGTGAAGCTGATCATCAACGGCCAGGACAGCGACCAGAGCGTCTTGGCCTTGCCTTCCTCTGCCACGTCGTTCGCCTCTTCGGAGAGGTCGAGCAGCCTAGCCGAAGTCCCGGCCCGGCACAATGGCGAGCGGGCGGTCGCCGCAGGTACATTGGGAGCATCCGTGCGTCCGGGCCGGACGCAGCCGCGAGGAGCCGTCCTGACCGCCAACCCGCCGCCAAGGACAAACGCGGTCGAGGCCGTGTTCGTGGCGATCGTCGGCTGGGCCGTGCTCCTGGTGCTCGGCTCCCAGCTGTGGGCCGCGGCCCGCCTGTGGCAGACGCTCGGCGAGGCGCGGGTCGGGATCACGGAGCGCCAGGACCGCGCGCTGCTCTCCCTCGAGCGGTCCGCGCCCGCCGGGAGGCCCGCGGAGCCGCTTCCCGAAGAATCCGCGCCGGACGGCGCCGACCGCTCACTACAATAAGGGATGCAACACACCCGAGGGATCGCGATGGCCGGCATGATGGAGCTGCTCGACAAGGTCGAGCGCCTGCTCAAGGAATTCCACCAGGACCTCAAACGCGCGCTGGTCGGCGGCAACCAGGTCGACGCGGCGATCAAGCGGTGGGAGCCGAAGCGCAAGGCCCTCGAGGCCCACATCAAGCAGGAAGCCCGGCGCGACCCCGTCGCCAAGCTGCGCCAGGGGCCGTCCCTGTACGTGCGCATGGTCGAGCGCCTGAACAGCGGCTTCCGCGCCCTCGGCGAGGAGGCGAAGCGGACCGCCGCCAGCCGCACGCCCCGCGACACCAGCGGTCTGGCCGGGACCTACAACAAGATCGCGCAGGGCGCGTTCAAGGGCCTCGCCAACGTCGACCTCGACAAGGAGGCCGAGAAGGGCATCAAGAAGGGCATCGAGTCGCTGCTGCAGAAGCACGTCGGCGACAAGATCCCCTCCAACGTGCGCAGCCAGATGGGCGCCGCCCTCGCGGCGGAGGTGATGAAGTCTCCGTTCACCCGCGAGGCGACCTTCTGGGCCGAGTCGGTGATCGTCAACCTGGCCGGCTACCTCGACCGGCGGCTGACGATCAGCAAGGAGCTCGGCCAGGTCAAGAAGTCGGTCGAGGGCAAGAAGCTGCCCCCGGCCCAGGTCGACGCGGTCAAGAAGGCCGTCGCGCCGCGGGCGCAGGCCGCGGTCGCTCTCGACAACGCGATCAAGAACGAGATCGAGAAGACGGCGGTGCGCTTCAAGCTCTACTTCAAGCTGAAGCCGCACTTCGACCTGAAGCCGGCCGTGCTGTTCGTCAAGAAGGTCGACAGCGACCTCGGCCTGTCGATCAAGGGCTCGGAGTTCGAGATCAAGCTCGGCACCGCCATGACCCTGACCACGCCGCTCACCGACCCGAAGCTGACCGTCCATCCCTACCTCAACATGCGCTCTTCGCGCACCGGCACCGACTTCAAGATGGGGGTCAAGGGCGACGTGACGAAGTTCGGCGAGGCCAACGCCTACGCCCACCTGACGCAGAAGCTCGGCCAGCGCACGACCCTGAACCTCGGCTACACCGGCACCCTGAACAAGCTCGACGAGGGCAAGGTGTTCGGGAAGATGGCGGTCAAGATCAACCCGAACGCCAGCCTGACCGCCGGCTTCGAGCGCCAGCTCAACAAGCCCTCCTCGACCACCGCGACGGTCGGTTTCACCCTGCGGTTCTGAACGCGCAACCTCTCCCTGCACACCAACGTCGCGGGCGTCGACGCGCACCTCGCGTCGACCTGCTCCGCGGGCTCGAGCGCATCCCCGGTCGGGAGGCTGTGTGAGGGGCGGGCTTGCAGGGCCGCGCGGAGGCTGCCATCGTCGGTAGACCCCGGAGGGAAAGCGATGAGCGAACAGCACCAGCAGGTGCGGCGGTGGTGTGACGAACAGAAGTCGGGCGGACGCAGCCTGAGCGTCCACTTCTCCGGCCTGGACGCGTTGTCCCTGAGCATGACCTTTACCGAGGTCGAGGAGGAGCTCGCCCGGCACGGTTCCCTCCGGCACAGCCTGGTCCAGGCCGAAGCGCCAGAGGATGTCGCCGCGCCGGCAGAGGCTGCGCCGGAGGCTGCTCCTCCACAGGCTCCGCCGGAGGCGCCGGTCGCCGCGCCAAAGGATCGCTCCCTCGCCGCCTCGCTGGTCTCGGCCGGGGCCCTCGCGGCCCCGCCGGCCGTCGCCGCGCCGGTGCAGCCCGCGCCCGCACCGAGCGAGCGCTACGAGGTGATGCACGCCCTGCACGGGGGCATGGGGGTGGTCTACATCTGCTACGACCACGAGCTCGACTTCGCCTTCGCGATCAAGACCTTCCGCAAGGACGCCTTCGTCGACCGGCCCGATGTGCTGTTGTCCTTCCTGAACGAGACCGAGATCTGGACCGAGCTGCGGCCGCAGAGCAACGTCGTGCGCGCGTTCGGCACGCGCTTGATCGGGAGCACGCCCTTCCTCTTCCTCGAGCTCGTCCAGGGCCGGAACCTGCGCGAGCTGCTCGCGAGCACCGCGCTGGCGCCTGCCGAGGCCGGCGAAGGCGGACATCAGGTGCTCGACGGTGGAGATTTTTACCCCGTCCCGTTCCAGCGTCGTGGAGAGGCGGGTGTCGCTGACGTTTTCCGGACGCGCGGGAACGGATACCGCGGGATCGAGGTCGGTGCGCACGAAGACGATGCCGGAATCCTCCACCGCAGGACGCAGCGTGAGGTATACCTTCTGCCCGGTATGCAGGCCAACCCCCGTGGCGCGTATGATGTTTTTAAGCGTGCGCTGTCTGATCATCCCGGACAACCGAGCGTGTATAAGAAAATTTTATATTGTAGGCGGGAAACGGGCGGATACTACACCAATTCGGTTCAGATGAGAACCATTTTCGGTTGTCAGTACCCGCCCGCCGGACTTGCACGATTTGCCGGTTCTGGCCCGACATGGCCCCGGTTTCCCGGCCGGGATCAGTCAGCCTGGCGTCGGAGGAACGCCGGGATGTCGAGATGATCCAGGTCGAGCTGGCGCGCCTCGGCGGTGGCCGTCGCCGCCGCTCCACCGCTGCCGCGGGCGAACCGTCGTGGCGGCGCCACCGCGCCCTTGGGCAGCTTTTCCGCCTTTTCTTCCCGTGGCGGAGGCGCTGCCTTGAGAGGCTGCGCCTTCTCCACTTCCGGCTTCGCCGCTTTCGGATCGCTGAGGCCGGTGGCCACCATGGTCACCCGCAGGTCGCCCTGCATCTCCGGGTCGAACGCGGTGCCGATCACCACGTTGGCATCCGCGGCGGCGTATTCGTGAATCGCGTTGCCCACCGCCTCGAATTCGCCGATCGCCATGTCCGGCCCCGCGGTGATGTTCACCAGCAGGCCCTTGGCGCCGTGCAGGTTGATGTCCTCCAGCAGCGGGCTCGAAATCGCCTGGCGCGCCGCCTCCACCGCGCGGTTTTCCCCGCTCACGGTGGCGGAACCCATCATCGCCTTGCCCATCTCCGACATCACCGTGCGCACGTCGGCAAAGTCGACGTTGATCAGGCCCGGCCGGGTGATCAGTTCGGAAATGCCCTGCACCGCG
>JAUIEM010000620.1 GCA_030428695.1 bacterium | reverse complement strand
TCGCCCACGCCAGCCACGTCGCCCTGCAGCTCGCCGAGCGGCTCGAGCAGCGGGGCCACGAGGTGGTCCTGATCGAGCCCGAGCGCTCCCGCTGCGAGGCCGCGAGCGCGCAGCTCGACGGGACCGCGGTGCTCAACGGCGCGCCGACCGACCTCGCGGTGCTGCGGGACGCCGCGATCGACCTCGCCGACTACTTCGTCGCGCTGTCCGACAACGACGAGGAGAACGTGATGGCGGTGCTGCTCGCGAAGAAGTCGGGGGCGCGGCGCGTCGCCCTGCAGACCAACACCGCGGAGATGGCCCACATCCTCCACAGCCTCGGCCTCGACGCGACCGTCGATCCGCGGCTGCTGACCGTCGCGGCCATCCTGCACACCGTCCGCCACGGCCGGGTGCTGTCGATGGCGAAGATCGGGCGCGGCCGCGCCGAGGCGATCGAGTTCGAGGCGACCGAGGGCATCGCCCCGCTCAAGAAGCCGCTGCGCGAGGTGCGCCTGCCCGACGGCAGCCTGATCGGAGCGATCGGGCGCGGCGGCCAGGTGATCATCCCGGACGGCTCGACGGCGATCGAGGCGGGCGACCGGGTGCTGGTCTTCGCGCTGCCCGAGGCGGTCGGCGCGGTGTGCACCTTGTTCTCGGTCAAGAAGCGCAGCGGCTGGCTGCGCATCTTCGGGGGCTGAGATGCAGGGACGGGTCGTCATCAAGATCACCGGCCGCCTGCTGCTCGTGCTGGCCGGGACGATGATTCTGCCGCTCCTGATCGCCATCGGCTACGGCGACGGCGCCGCGCAGGGCGAGATCGCGGCCTTCGTCTGGTCGATCGTGATCACCGCCGCCGTCGGCGGGCTGATGGGCGTGCTGCCCGCCGACCTGAACAAGGTCAGCGGCCGCGAGGGCTTCGCGATCGTCACCCTGTGCTGGGTGGCCGGCTCGGCCTGCGGCGCGCTGCCCTTCTGGCTCAGCGGCATCTTCCCGACCTACCTCGACTGCTACTTCGAGACCATCAGCGGCTTCACGACCACCGGCGCCTCGGTGCTCACCGACTTCGACCAGCCCCACGGGATCCTCTTCTGGCGCAGCCTGACCCACTGGCTCGGCGGCATGGGGGTGGTCGTGTTCGCGGTCGCGATCCTGCCCTCGATGGGGGCGGCGGGCTTCCAGCTGATGCGGGCCGAGGTGCCCGGGCCGCAGACCGACCGGCTCAAGCCGCGCATCGCGGCGACGGCCAAGCTGCTGTACGGGGTCTACCTCGCCCTGACGCTGTTGCAGGTCGCCTTCCTCTGGTTCGGCGGCATGAACCTGTTCGAGTCCTTCTGCCACACCTTCGGCACGATCGCGACCGGCGGCTTCTCGACCGAGGCGGGCAGCATCGGCGACTACCAGAGCGCCTACTTCGAGTGGGTGATCATCGTCTTCATGATGGCCGGCTCGCTGAACTTCGTGCAGCACTACAACGTCCTGCGCGGACGGCCGCTCGCCTACTGGCGCAGTGAGGAGACGCGCTGGTGCGTCGGGCTGGTCGTCGCCGCGACGGTCTTCATCGCCGTCGCGCTGTGGGGCGCGGACTTCGCGGGCTCGGTGCACGACGTGATCCGCACGGCCTGCTTCCAGGTGCTGACCATCGTGTCGACGACCGGGTACGCGACCGCGGACTTCGACACCTGGCCGGACAGCGTGCGCTTCCTGTTGCTGGTGCTGATGTTCGTCGGCGGCTCGGCGGGCTCGACCGCGGGGGGGCTGAAGGTCTTTCGCTACATCCTGCTGATCCGCCTCGCGATCCGCGAACTGCGCAAGCTGGTGCGCCCGCGCCAGGTGATCGCGGTCAAGATGGACGGCAAGGTGGTCGACGAGGGCATCATCAACGGCATGATCTGCGTCACCGTCCTGTACTTCCTCGCCTTCGTCGTCTCGACCCTGTTCATCGCCTGGCTGATCCCCGACGATGCGACCCCCCTCGACACGGCCAGCTCGGCCGTCGCCGCCACCCTGGGCTGCGTCGGTCCGGGTCTCGGTGGGGTCGGGCCGACCGCAAACTACCTGTGGATGCCCGCGGCGGCCAAGGCCTGGCTGTGCTTCTGCATGCTGCTCGGCCGCCTCGAGGTCGTCACCGTGCTCGTGCTGCTGGTGCCCGGCGCCTGGAAGAGGTAGACGTGGAATCCTCCGAGCTGCCGACGACGCGTCCGGTCGACTTCCGCCTGGTCAGCGCGCGCTGGCGGGAGCAGGTCGGGGATGAGCTCGAGACCCTGCCCTCGGACAAGAGCTACCGCTCCCGTCGGCCCACGCCCCCGGCTGCGGCGGTGCAGGCGCTGCACTTCACCCGGCTCGGGCTGCTCGGCAAAGGCGGCATGGGAGAGGTCCACCGCGCGCTGCAGAGCGGCCTGCGGCGCGAGGTCGCGCTCAAGGTCCTGCGCTCCGATCGGGAGCGCTCCGAGCAGGCCCGCCGGCACTTCGTCGCCGAGGCCGTGATCACCGGCCAGCTCGAGCATCCGAACATCATCCCTGTCTACGCCCTGCAGGCGGAGCCCGGGGGCGAGATCTCGCTCGCCCTCAAGCTGATCGGCGGGCAGAGCTGGAAGCAGGCCCTGCGGGAAGAGCGGGCGCAGGGTCCGATCCGCGGCGAGCGGCTCGAGCACCACCTCGAGGTGCTGCGCCAGGTCGGGAACGCCCTCGCCTTCGCGCACAGCCGGGGGATCCTGCACCTCGACCTCAAACCCGAGAACGTGATGCTCGGGGCCTTCGGCGAGGTGCTGGTCCTCGATTGGGGACTGGCCGCCGCGTTCGGCGAGGTCCGACCGCCCGGGCTGCCCCACGTCGCGGACATCGACGAGCCCTGCGGCACGCCGGCCTACATCCCTCCGGAGCTCGCCCTGGGGGACGGCCGCTCGATCGGGGTACACTCGGACGTCTACCTGCTCGGCGCAGCGCTGTACGAGGTGCTGTGCGGGAAGCCCCCGCACCGGGGGAACATGCTCGCCTGCCTGCGCCGGGCGCTGCTCGGCCCGGCGGTCGAGCTGCCCGAAGAGGTGCCGGCCGAGCTCGCCGCGATCTGTCTGCGCGCCCTCGCCCGCGAGCCGGAGCGGCGCTACGCCAGCGTGCAGGAGATGCAGGCCGCGCTGAAGGACTACCTGCTGCACCGCGAGAGTCACGCGGTCGCCGACTCCGCGCGCGCCCTCCTGCGGGGCTGCGAGGCG
>JAUIEM010000619.1 GCA_030428695.1 bacterium | reverse complement strand
GGAGGACGAGGTGGGCCCTGCTGCCCGAAGGCCACGGAAGGTCCTGAAGTCGTGCACCTTGGCGGGGAGAGCTCTTCCCTGGTCGCTGTTCGTCGCTGGCCGCCAAGCTGCCCGACTTCAGGAGGGCAGCAGGGCCCTCCACCGCGGTTCTTGTGCTTCTGAGCCTCTACTTCGGGAGGGCATCCGCACCGGCCGGGCTCCGTTGCCGCGCGCCTTCAGACGCCGGGCTCTGTTGCCGCACGCCTCCAGACGCCGAGCCCTGTTGCCGCACGCCTCCAGACGCCGAGCCCTGTTGCCGCAAGCCTCCAGACGCCGCTTCCCTTCGCTCTTTCCCTCCGTGGCTCTGCTCCTGGCGGTTCCTCCAAGCCGAATATTGGGGGTCCAAGACTGCGTGCACAGCAGCGATGGCCGGGCGCCTCTGGCCGAAGGGGTCATGGCCGCTCCGGCCCCGCGCTTGCTCTTGTGCTCGCCCGACGTCGTGGTCCTCATCGGCGTCGTGCTCTCGATTGTCGCAACCGCGGGTCCAGAGCTGCGTCGGTCCGCGCGCCCGACGATCCCGGCCGACGCAAGCCGTTCGGTTCCAAGCGGCAAGCCTCCACCGTTCCACGCAACGCCCTTTCGCTGCTAAGCCCTCCGCTCTGGCCAGCCGCTTGCACTGCATGCTGGTTCTCGAACCGCTGCCTGCCCCCGGCGAGCGCCGGTTCCGCCCCGCGCCTCCGGTGACAGCGAAGGGTTCACTCCGCGACGGCCGGATTTTTTTTCTTGCACAACAGTAAATATCGTTTACAACGTGAATATGAACGCGAAACCGCCGACTCCCCGCCAACGACGTCACGCCGCCAAGCTGCGCCAGATCGTGCGCGCCGCGTCGGACATGATCGTCGAGGGGGGGTTCCACGCGCTGTCGATGAGCAAGCTGGCCAACGCCGTCGACTTCACGCCCGGCGCCCTGTACCGCTACTTCCCTGGCAAGGACGCCCTGATCGCCGCCGTGCTCGCCGAGATGGTCGACGGCTTCGCCGACGTCCTCGGCCGCGTCGCCGCGCTGTTCCCCGAGGACGCTCTCCTCGAGCGCATCTGTGCGCTGCACCAGGCCTACCGCCAGCTCTTCGCCAGCCACCCCAACCGGGTGGGGCTGCTCGCCCTCGTGCTCGCCGAGCCGCGCCACCTGATCTCCTCCGAAGACCAGGCGGCCCAGGCCTCGGGGGCGATGTTCAAGGCGATGGCGCCGCTGGCCCAGGCCCTCGGTCGGGCGGCCGCCCAGGGCCTGCTCGACTTCGCTCCCCTGCGCCCCGAGCAGGCGGCGGTCGTCGGCTTCGCGAGCACCCACGGGGTGCTGCAGCTGCACAAACAGGCGCGCTGGCTGCCCGAGATCCTCGACATCCCCCTGCTCGCGCGCTCGACCACGCGCACGCGGCTGCTCGGCTGGGGCGCGCCCGCCGCCGCGGTCGACGCCGCCCTCGATGAGGTCGCCGCGCGCGGCGACCTCGTCTCCGCCGCCGGAGGTCTGGAATGAACACCGCCGTCCTCGTCGCCACGCTGCTCGGCGTCGCGTCCTGGTCCTTCCTCGAGTACGTGATCCACCGCTGGCTTGGCCACGACCGCCGCTTCCGGCCGAACTTCTTCGGCGCCGAGCACGGCGCCCACCACCGGGCCGGCGACTACTTCGCCCCGGCCTGGAAGAAGCTCCCCTTCGCCGTCGTCCTCAGCCTCGCGCTCGGCGCGCCGGCCGTGCTCGTCGCGGGCTGGAGCATCGGCCTGGCCTTCACCGGCGGCTTCGTCGGCTTCTACGCCTTCTACGAGGTGATGCACCGGCTCGAGCACACCTGGCAAGGGGTCGGCCCGTACGCCCGCTGGGCGCGGCGCCACCACTTCTACCACCACTTCCACGACCCGCGGGTCAACCACGGCGTGACCTCGCCGTTGTGGGACCTGGTCTTCGGCACCTATGTCCGCCCGGACATCATCGAGGTCCCGCCCGCCAAGCGCATGCGGTGGCTGTGCCTGCCCGGCAGCGATGAGGTCCGCCCCGAGCTTGCCGACTCCTACCGCCTGCGCCGCCCGCGCGCCCTCTCGCCCCGCTGATCAGGCCAGCCAGCGCTCGAGGTCGACGACCTTCTCGCGCTCGAGCGCGCTCGGTGTGTACGGCCCCTCCCGCTCGAGCCGCGCCCAGGTGGCGAGCAGCGCGCGCAGCTGCGCGCGGTCCTCGGCGGCGCGCGCGTGCCCGAGCTTGGCGAGCAGCTCGCCGGCGGCGCGTCTGACCGTCGCGGCGCGCGCGTCGCGGTAGGCCTGGTCGACCGCGACGACGAGGTCCGGCTCCGGCCGGGTGTGCCAGGCGTCGCTGTGGACCTCGCCGTGGATCTGTTTGAGGAAGCCGAACGAGCAGCCTTCGCGCGAGTCGAGCGCGCGCTGGATCTCCTGGCAGCGCATGTGCTCGACCACCGACAGCTGGTCCCGGAAGGTCGCGTTGTCCGGCTCCGCCGCGACCAGCTGGCGCAGCAGGCTGCAGCGCTGGGGGGTGTCCTGCTCGAGGGTCGCGCGGCGCAGGGAGGTCTTCAGCTCGGTGGGGTCCATCGGCGTGCTCCGGAGGCGGGGGCTGGGGGCATCATAGCGGGCGGGGGGTGATGGGGGGAAGACGGGGGCGCGGAACTGATCGACGAGGCCTGCGACAACATCAGGCCCGCGGCAGCGGGGGGCGGATCAGCCGGAGAGGTCGCAGCGAGAGCGTGCGAACGAGGAGCACCGCCGCCCGACCGCACGAGATCACAGCTACCGGTGATCGCCGGTGGCCCTCGACGGTCTTCTCGACCCACGCGTGCTTGCCCGTTGTCTTGAGCCGGAATTCTTCGCTCTCCAAGCCCCTCTCACAACCCCCCATTTGCACGCGCCCCCCTCGGCCGGTAGACTCTTCCCACCCCCGGCACAGGAAGCAGGCCGATGCTCGCTGAGAAGCGCTTCTCCGTGAAGATCGCGGCGATGGGGATGGTCGTCCCCGAAGCCACCATCGACAACGAACAGATCATCCAGAAGATCCAGGCGAGCACCGACCAGGCCGACTTCCTGACCCCGGAGTGGATCGTGCGTCGCGTCGGCATCCACGAGCGCCGCCGCTGGGCGCCCGAGGAGGACCTGGTCACGACCTCCAGCCAGGCGCTCGGGCAGGCCCTCGAGCGGGCGGGCTGGGATCCGATGGA
>JAUIEM010000165.1 GCA_030428695.1 bacterium | reverse complement strand
CAAGCAGGACCGCTACGCCGTCGACACCGAGAAGGTGCGCGAGTACTTCCCCCTCGCCCGGGTCACCGAGGGGCTGTTCGCGATCACCCAGCAGATCTACGGCCTGGTCTACGAGGATGTGACCGATCAGGCGGAAGCACGCGGGCTCCCGCTCTGGCACCCCGACGTGCGGCTGTACGAGGTCAGCGACAAGGCGAGTGGGGAGGTGCTCGGGGGCTTCTATATCGATCTGCATCCGCGCCCGAACAAGTACAGCCACGCCGCCCAGTTCCCCCTGGTGCTCCGTCGGCAGGCTCCTGACGGGCCCCGCTACAAGCCGCTGGTCGCGCTGGTCTGCAACTTCAGCAAGCCGACCGCGACGAAGCCGGCCCTGCTCAGCCACGGCGAGGTCGAGACCTACTTCCACGAGTTCGGCCACTGCCTGCACAGCATCCTCTCCGAGGCGCAGTACGCCCAGTTCGCCGGGACCCAGGTCGCCCGCGACTTCGTCGAGGCGCCCTCGCAGATGTTCGAGAACTGGGTCTGGGACCGCGAGGTGCTCGCGCGCTTCGCCGGCCACTACGAGACCGGCGCGCCCTTCCCCGACGCCCTGCTCGACGGCATGCGCGCCGCCCGCCACCTCGGCTCGGGGCTGCGCACCGAGGGCCAGGTCTTCCTCGGCATGCTCGACCTCGCCTACCACGGCGACCCGGACGGCGCCGTCGACACCGACGCCGTCCGCGCGGAGATCTACGCGCAGACGCGGCTCTTCCCGCCCCAGACCGGCACGCACTTCCAGGCCTCCTTCGGCCACCTGACCGGCTACGCGGCCGGGTACTACGGCTACCTGTGGTCGCTGGTCTTCGCCCAGGACATGTACACCCGCTTCGCGGACGCTCCGCTCGACCCCGCCATCGGCCTCGAGTATCGCGAGAAGGTGCTCAGCCGCGGGGGGACCGTCGACGAGCTCGCGATGGTGCGCGACTTCCTCGGCCGCGCGCCGAGCTCGGACGCCTTCCTCGAGCACCTCGGGCTCGAGACGGACTGAGGGAGCCGACGGAAAATCGTCGGAAAACCACGTTGCAGGCTGCGCCGGAAGCGGCGATCATGCCAATTGTGGCGAGCGTAGCAATTCGGAGGTTGGCGTGGCGGAGACATGCGATGCGCGGCGCGTCCGCAACGGCGCACGCTGCAGGGCTCCCGGCTGCAACGAGCCGGTGTACAGCGCCGTGATGTTCGGCGCGGCCACCGGCTTCCACCTGTGCCTGGTGCACACCGCCGACCTCTACGAGGCCCTCGGCGACACGCTGGTCGACACCGATCCGCCGGGATTCTGACACCCCGAACCATCAACCGAGTTTCGCCACGTAGCTCCACGGGCCGACGTTCGATCGTTCGGTGCAGGAATCCATCGATCTCTGTTGGCGCTGACGGAAAAATCGTGGAACAAACACAACCCTCCAGGCTTCTAAGGTGTGGGAGACCTCTGGAGGAGACACCATGAGCACGTCGATTCTTCGTCACGCCGTCGCCGCGCTGAAGCTCGGAGCGCCGGCGGTGACGGAGCTCCTCAAGACGAGCCGCTCCGGCAGCGCCAGCGCCGCGCGGCGCCTGCGCGACCGGGGTATCCAGGAGAGCCGCGCCGGAAACCACGAGGAGGCCGCGCGCTGCTTCATCCGTGCGGTAGAGACCAGCCCCACGGACGTGAAGCTCCGCCGCAGCGCAGCGAAGGAGCTCCGCGCCGTCGGCAAACCGATGCTTGCCGCTCTGCAGCTCGGGGCCGCGCTTACGCTGGCCCAGGAGCCCGCGCTGCGCGCCGTGCTTCTGGACGAGGCCGCCGGCGTCGCGTTCGACTGCTGGGAGTCGGCGGGTGATACCGCGCGACTGGAGGAGGCGATCTCGCTGCTCGAGCTCGCGCGCAGCGAGGCACCGAAGGACCTCCTGGTCGCGTGGAATCTGACGGACGCCTATCTGCTCGCTGCCCGTAAGGTGCGCGGCAAGAAGGGCCACTTCCGCAAGAAGGCAGAAGCGGCTGCGCGGATCACGGTCGCGATCGCCTTCGACGACCGGGCCGAAGCCGGGCACTACATCTCCCGCATCATCGCCGACATCGAAGCCCACGAGCGCGCGGGAGATTTCGCGTACCAGCCGCGCTTCTGGAACGAGCTCCAGCGCGACCTGCACCGCGCCGCGACGCTGGCGGAGGCGCCCGGAGCGCACCTCCCCTCGCCGCGCAGGAGACGTGCCCCCGCCTGGCTGCAGCTCGTCGCGGCCCTCGTCATCGGCGTCTCGGCGCTGTTCGGCGTCGTCCACGCGGTCGCCTCCGTGCTGCAGGGGGCGGCGCAGGGGACCGAGCAGGTCGTCCCGGAGAACGATTCGAGCCGCGCGCTCGATGGCGTCGAGAGCCTCGCACGCGTCGAGCGTGACCACCTCGCACGCGTCGAGCGTGACCACCTCGCACGCGTCGAGCGTGACCACCTCGCACGCGTCGAGCGTGACCACCTCGCACGCGTCGAGCGCGACCACCTCGCACGCGTCGAGCGCGATCACGACCGTGGGACGCATCCATCCTTCGCCTGAGCCCGGACAGATCGACACACAGCGGACGCGGATGGTTTCTCACGGAACGGCCCGCGTCCACTTCACATCCTGGCCTCGCTGAGCCCGTTGGAATTGACCGGACCAGGTCCTCGCTGGGGAAGCACCCGAGGTCGCGCTGCCGCTGACAGACGACGGACCTCTGCCGTCGGCACCGTTCCGCCCCCCCTTGACCCACGGCCCCGCCCCGCTATCCTGACCGCACACACTGCGGAGCCCCATCGTGCACACGATGCAACTGACGCGCGACACCGCCTCGAAGGGCGGAAGCGCGACGCAACATGCGACGGTGCTGTTCGCCGAGCAGGGGCGCTGGCGCCTCCAGCTGCTCGCGCTGATCGCGGGAGCCCTCGCGCTCGGCGAGCTCCTGGTCACCGTCACCGCCTTCGACCTTCTCGGCGTGCTCGAGCGTCCCGAGGCCGACGCCAACCTGCACGTGATGCAGGTCGGCGTGACCCTGCTGTCCGCGGGCCTGTACTTCGCCGCCCAGCGCGTCGTCGACGACCGCCACCTGATGCGGCTCGCCCTCGCCTACCAGGTCGCATCGGCCCTGTTGTTCTGCACCCGCATCTACTGGGGCGACGCGATGCTCCAGGTGCCGATCTACGCGGGCTTCACTCCGCTGGCCGTGTGGATCATCCTGTTCCCGCTGATCGTCCCCGCGCCGCCCTTGACCGTCACCTGGGTCAGCCTGCTGTGCGCGACGACGGGGCCGGTGACGCAGTTCCTCTGGCTGTACGTCGAGGGTCGGCCGGTGCCCAAGCTCCCGGTGCTGCTCCAGACCTTCCTGCCGGTCTACGTGTCGGTCGGCCTGGCGGTGGTGCCGGCGATGGTGATCCACCGCCTGACCGCGAAGGTCGTCCAGTTCGAGCAGGCGATGCGCGAGCTCGGCAGCTACCGCTTGATCTCACGCCTCGGGGTCGGCGGGATGGGCGAGGTGTGGCGGGCCGAGCACCGGCTGCTCGCGCGCCCGGCGGCGATCAAGCTGATCAAGGCCGACGTGCTCGAGGAGGCCGCCGGTCACGCCGGGGCGCGGGACGAGCTGCTCCAGCGCTTCGAGCGGGAGGCGCGCGCGGCCGCCGCGCTCGAGTCCCCCCACTCCATCGTCGTGTACGACTACGGGATCGGGGACGACGAGACCTTCTACTACGTGATGGAGCTGCTCGACGGGGTCGACCTGTGGACCCTGGTCCGGCGCTTCGGGCCGCTCTCTCCGCCGCGCGTGATCCACCTGCTCAGCCAGGCCTGCGAGGCGCTGGAGGAGGCGCACCGGGCGGGCATGGTGCACCGCGACATCAAGCCGGCCAACATCTTCGTCTGCCGGCGCGGCACGGTGTTCGACTTCGTCAAGGTCCTCGACTTCGGGCTGGTCTCGCTGCACAGCGACCCGGTCAGCGGCTCGCAGAAGCTGACCCAGCGCGGCTTCGTCGTCGGCACCCCGGCCTTCATGGCCCCGGAGCAGACCGAGGCGCAGAGCCTCGACGCGCGGGCGGACATCTACGCCCTCGGCTGCGTCGCCTACTGGCTGCTGACCGGTCACCAGGTGTTCGAGGAAGAGGACATCTCCGCGCTGATGCGCGCCCACCTCGCGAAGGAGCCGGCCAAGCCTTCGGAGCTGCTCGGGCGCGACCTGCCCCCGGACCTCGAGTACCTCGTGATGCGCTGCCTGAGCAAGGATGCCGACGAGCGGCCGCGGTCCTGCGCGGTGCTGTTGCGCCAGCTGCTGCGCTGCAAGGTCGAGCCCGCCTGGTCGCGCAAGGACGCCGAGCGCTGGTGGCGGATGCACCTGCCGAAGACCGCGAGCCAGCGCGTCCGTGCGGGGAAGGGCGCCGCCGTCACGAAGTGGTAGGCCCGGATCGTCGTGGCGCTGTCGGCCGCTCCGGCCGATAACCAGGGGAGACCTCGAGGGCTCCCGCATGCACCCCGTCGACCTCCTGATCGTCGCGCTCTACGGCGGGGCCGTCGTCGCGATCGGCTTCGCCGCGCAGAAGAAGCAGAAGACCAGCGCGGACTACTTCCTCGGCGGCGGGCGCATGGCCTGGTGGGCGGTCGGGATCAGCATCCTCGCGACCTCCTTCTCGAGCACCGCCCTGGTCGGCGGGGTCGGCTTCGGCTACGAGCACGGTCTGTTCTACGCCGGCCTGCAGCTCGGCGACCTGCTCGGCTTCGGGATCGTGTGCCTGGTGTTCATGCGCTGGTTCCACGGCCGCTCCTACACGACCGCGTACGAGTTCCTCGAGGAGCGCCTCGGCCCCTGGGCGCGCAGCCTCGCCAGCCTGTTGTTCATCCTCCAGACCCTGGTCCGCACCGGGCTGCTGGTCTACGCCCCGGCCCTGGTCCTCGCCACCCTGCTCGGCTGGCCGATCGAGGCCGCCATCGCCGTCACCGCCGTCGCCGCGATCGCCTACAGCAGCTTCGGGGGCATCGCGGCGGTGGTGTGGACCGACCTCATCCAGGTCATCGTGATCATCGTCGCGGTCGTCGCCAGCCTCGCCCTGGTCGCCTCCGACCTGCCCTCCGTCGAGGAGGCCGTCACCCACGCCGCGGAGACCGGCCGCCTGGACGTCTTCCGGGACAAGCCCTGGAATACCGGCTTCAGCCTGCCCTGGATCCTGGTCGCCTACGGCGTGCTCTCCCTGCAGGTCGCGGGCACCAACCAACAGGCCGTCCAGCGCTACCTCGCCTGCGCCGACCTCCGCGCCGCCCGCAAGGCGGCGATGACCGGCTGGGCGGTCGGCGCCGTCGTCGTCGTGCTGACGCTGGTGCTCGGGGTCGCGATCCAGGCCTGGCACGCCGTGCTGCCCGAGGCCCTGCCCGGCGACCTCAAGGGCGACCAGGTCATCGCCGCCTTCATCGAGCGGCGCCTGCCTCCGGGCCTGGCGGGACTGCTGATCGCGGCGATCTTCGCCGCCTCGATGTCGAGCCTGGACAGCGCGATCCACTCGCTCTCGACCGCGCTGACCGTCGACTTCCTGCGGCGCTTCGGGAGGAACCAGGACCGGCGCCGCGAGCTGGTGCGGGCCCGCTTCGCCACCGTGGTCTTCGGGCTGGTCGCCCTCGGCGTCGCGATCTACACGGCCCGCGCCCCCGACGCCAGGGGCCTGCTCGAGGACATGATCGTCTGGCTCGGCTACTTCGCGGGGCCCTTCGTCGGCCTCTTCCTGCTCGCGATGACGACCCGCCGGGTCTCGCAAGCCGGGGCCTGCGGCGCGGTGCTCGCCGCCTTCGCCGCCCAGGCCGCCTGCGTCGGCTGGGACCTGCCCGCCCGGCTCGCCCTCGAAGGCGGCCTGCACCGGCTGTGGTACGCCCCGGCGTCGCTGCTGCTGACGCTGCTGCTCGGCTTGCTCAGCGGGCTCGTGTGGCCGCGGAAGGCAGCTAGCGCCCCAGCCGGCGGGCCTCCATCAGCAGGACCTGCCGCTCGAGGTTGATGCGGTTGGTGACCAGGTCGCGGGTCAGCTCGAGCTGGGCGCGGGCCTCGTCGAACTCGCCGTCCTTGAACAGCCGCTTGATGGTGCGGTGCATCTCGTAGAAGCGGGTCTCGCTCGCATCCTCGATCAGGGCCTGCAGGTCGGGCAGCTTCTCGCCGCACACCTCGGTGCCGCGGTAGCTGTGCACGAAACGCAGGAGGGCGTGGCGGGCCTGGGGGAACTGGTAGTTGTCGACGTGCTTCCAGATCGCGGAGCGCAGCTCGGCGAACTCGGTCTCGGCCCGCTTGTTCCAGTCGGCGCGCAGGGTTTCCACGCGCTTGCGGGCGCGCTCGCCGTAGTCGGAGTCGTCCGCGATCGTCTCGAGCTCTGCGATCGCCTCGCGCAGCGCGTCGGGACGCTCGCTCAGCATCGTGTCGACCCGCTCCCAGGTCGCCTCGGCCTCGCTGTTCCCGCTGAAGGCCTGGACGAGGAGGAAGAGCACGACCACGACGAACACCAGCCCGATGCCGAGCAGCATCGCGACCGGCTGCTTCGCCCGCGCCGGGGGCCGGGTAAAGTTGCGCTCCTTGCTGCGCCGCGGGCGGCGCTTCGGCGCCTCGGGAACGGGCGGCGGCGCCGGCGGCGAGGACGCGCCCGGACCGACCGCCGAGATCGCGAGCGAGGACTCGCGCAGGCCGAGGAACTCCTCGAGCTGCTTGACCAGCTCGCCGGGCGTCGCCGTGCGGCGGCCGATCGGCTTGGCCATCATGCCCTCGACGATGTGCGACAGCTCCTCGGGCACCTCGGGCCTCCGCTCGGACACGGGGACCGGCGACTCGCGCACGTGCTTGGCCATGATCTCCGTCGGGGACTTGCCGGTGAAGGGCGGCTCGCCGACCAGGATGCAGTAGAAGGTCGCCCCGAGGGAGTAGATGTCGCTGCGGATGTCGGTCATCGTCTGCCCGACCGCGAGCTCCGGGGAGATGTAGAAGGGCGTGCCGAGGGTCTTGCCGTAGCGGGTGATGTGGCAGTTCGACGTCAGCTGCTTCGACAGCCCGAGGTCGCCGAGCTTGGCGATGCCCTCGGTGGTGACGATCACGTTGTCCGGCTTGATGTCGCGGTGGATGATCGCGAACTGATCGTAGTGCTCCATCGCCTTGGCGACCTGCATGATCAGCTCGGCCGCGCGCTCGGGCTCGAACACGCCGTCGTCGGCGACGATCTCTTTCAGCGTCTTGCCGTCGACCAGCTCCATCGCGAAGAAGTAGTGGCCGTTGCTCTCGCCGACGTCGAAGCCGGCGATCAGGTTCGGGTGGTTCAGCCGGCCGGCGAGGCGTGCCTCGCGAAAGAAGCGCTCCTTGAAGGTGCGCGACTTGGCGAAGCGCGGCGAGAGGATCTTCAGCGCAACCTCGCGCTTCATGCTCTTCTGCCAGGCCTTGTACACCACCCCCATGCCGCCCTTGCCGATCTTCGCGAGCAGCTTGTAGCCCTCGATCGGGTCCTTGAGCCGCTGTAGTCGCAGCAGGTACTTCGCCTGCTCGATCGACAGGTAGCCCTTGCGGATCATGATGTTGCCGAGCCGCTTGGCGGTCTTCCGGCTCGCCCGGCGCTGCGCGCGGACGGCGTCGTTCAGCTGCTCGGGGGTGACGTAGCGCTCGCTGACGGCGAGCTCGCCGAACAGCACGCCGTGCTGCGCGACGGGCCGCTGCTGGACCTCGGTCTCGGAGTCGGAGTGCAGCTGCACGTCGGAGGAGCTGTCCAACGCCTCGGTGTCTTCGCTCATCGGCGCCAGTTCCAGCCGCGGGTGGCGTACTTGTCGGCGACCAGGGCCTCGACCGAGGCGCGCTCGGCGTCGTCGAGGTCGCGCACGTCGAAGCGGCCGAACTCCTCCTCGAAACCCGCCTCGAGGGCGGTGAAGACCTCTTCCTCCGAGATCGCGCGGCCGAGCGCCTCTTCGAGACACAGCGGCGCGGCCTCGGTCGGCACCAGGGGCAGCGAGCCGTGCTGCAGGAAGACCGGACCGGTGCGCCGCTGGGCGCTGCCGACCAGCTTCTTCTCCCCGACCACCAGATCGTAGCAGCCCTTGCGGGCGAAGCACATCGTCGGACCGCTCGGCCCCTCGTCGCGCCCCTTCCCGCGCTCCCGGGCGACGACGCCGAGCCGGGCGAGGCCGCGCTGCAGCGCCGCGTGGATCTTCCGGTAGGCGGCCCGCGGTCCCTGCCCGAAGGCGGCGATCGGGCCGGCAACCGCGTAGGTGACGTCGGTGCCGTGGCGGATCGCGCCGCCCCCGGTCATCCGCCGGACGATGGCGGAACCTTCCGGGCAGCCCTCGCGGGCCTGGAAGTAGCCGATCGACAAGCAGGGCCGCTGCCAGCGGTAGAGGCGCAGGCAGGGCCGCTCCCCGGCCAGGCGCAGCAACACCTCATCGGCCGCGAGGTTCCAGTGGGGATCACCGCCGCGGCCGGGAATGTAACGCCAGGCATTCAAGGGGCTTGCAGCCATAGCCCGCAGTATACGCCGTCGGCGGATGCCGCGCAACGGCCGGAGTCACCGCGCCGGGCGCTTTCCCGACGCCCGGTCGGCAGCTCGGTCCAGGGTCGGGCGCGCCGGCCAGGATCAATGCCAGACGGTCAGCAGAAGACCCCGCAGGCCGCCGCTCTCCGAGGCTCCGGCGCTGAGAAAGACCGGCTCGCCGTCGCCGACCTCGACCGTCTCCTCGATGCCGAGCTGGGCGAAGCGCGGCTGGCTGAGCCGCTGGCCGCTGGTGTCCACCGGCGCCAGGCTGGTCGGCTCGACCCGGGTCAGGGCGAAGCGCACGTCGAGCTCGACCCGGCCGCTGTCGTAGCGGCGCGGCAGCACCGACAGCTTCGCCCCGTCGTCGAGGGCGCGCAGCTCGGGGCTCGAGCGCTGATCGCCGAAGCTTCCCCAGAGCACCGCGTGGCTGACGGCGGCGGCCAGCTCGGTCCAGCTGCCGCTGCGGGCGCTGCACACCACCGGCGCGAGGGTGCGCGCGGCGCGGACGGCGGCGAGGTTGTCCCGCAGGCCTGCAGGGGAAGCGAGCGCGGCGGCGAGCCGGGCGTCGACCTCGACCCACTCGGCCCGCACCCGCACCGGCCGGTTCTTCCAGTCGTGGACGGCGGCGAACAGCTCCTCGGTCTCTTCGACGACCCGGGGGGTCTGCAGCACGAACAGGGTGTTGAGCTGGAAGGCGAGGGCGCTCGCCTCGTCCCAGTCGGCCTCCCCGAGCCGCTGACGCAACGCCTCTAGCTCCTGCGGCAGGGGCGGCCGCCAGCCGCCGGGAAGCGCGTCGCCGGCGAAGGCGGAGAAGCCGCCCCCCGCGCCCTGGCCGAGCACCGGGCTCGACAGATCCGGCGACGAGAATCCCAGCCCCTGGGGAGACATCACCGGCAGGCTCCCGGTGTTGTCGATGGCGACCTCGTTGATGTACGCCCTGTTCGAGCTCGCCTGCCGGGCGGACTCCCGCTGGAACCAGCCGCTCGCATCCTCGAGCTTGCGCCCGGTCTTCAGCTCCCACACATAGCCGTCGGCGACCGCGGCCGCCGCCTGGCTCTCCGGCAGGCCGATCGGCAGCGCGCGCAGGGTGCGGCCGTCGGGCAGAGGCGCGAGGGCGAGCTCCGGCAGAGGCTGCCAGGAGACCCGCGCGAGGGCGAGCACGACCCGCTCCCCGGCCGGCACCTGGCCGAGCACGTGCCAGGCCCCGCGCTCGACCCGCAGCACTCCGCGCAGGGCCGTGGTGCGCAGGGTCGCGAGCTCGACGCCCGCCCGCACCCGCTCTTCCTCGCCGACCCGGTACTCCGCCTCGACCCGCTCGGAGGCCGCGAGCTCGTCCTGCAACGCGGCTTCGAGGCTGAGGATCGCGGCGTCGCCGGCCGCGCGCCAGACCTTCGCCTCGAGCACCAGCCCGTCGCTGACGGTCTGCTGGCGCTCGACCGGCCTCCCGTCGACCAGCTCGACGGCGACCACCGGCCGCCGGGAGCGCTCGTCGACCGCCTTGACCGCCTGCCCGTTGCGGGCGCGCAGCTGGCTGCGGGCGAGACTCCTGATGCTGCCGTCGCCGAGCCCGTCGAGGAGCGCGTCGTACACCCCCGTCGGCAGCCGGCTGTCGTTCCCGTCCCGCTCGGCCAGCGGAGCGGCGAGCGCCGCCGGCACCTCGAGCAGCTGCACGTCGATCGCGAGCGGGGCCAGGGCGCTCTCTTCGAGCCAGGCGAGCAGACCCCGGGCCTTGCCGACCACCCGTCGCTCGTGGCGCAGCTGCAGCAGGCTGCCGTGGACCGCGCGCAGGAAGTACGGCTCGGCGAAGGAGTCCGGCGCCGCGAGCGCCGCGACCAGGTTGATGACGGTCGGCACGGGTGCGTCGACGCCGGCGTTGACGAACGGATGCAGGTCGTGCACGAGGAGCTCGCCGGGCGCCTCCTCGTCGACGGGCTCGAGCTCGGCGGTGCCGAGGGCGAGGTGCAGGTCCTCCGGCGGCGCGTTGCGGGGGGTGGTGACCTGGCAGCCGAGCACGGCGGCCAGCATCAGACAGACGGGAAGTCGCATCGGATCTCCTCGGGGGCTGGGGAACATCCTGTTGGATGCCCGAGGGGGGGCGGTTGTTCATCGGCTGGAGGAGAAATCGTGCGTGTCTGCGCCCCGTCATCGCCGGGCGACATGGTGGTCGCGATCAAGCTTCGCTGCGCGGCGCCGCCGCTGCTCGATGTCCGAAGTGCACGATCGCCGGCGGCCTCCAGGCCCTCGCGACGAAATCCAGGTGAAGCGACCGGGTGGGACTCACTACAATACAGCGCGACGATGGGGTAGCGACGGAGCCGACAGACCGGGCACAAACGGAGGAGTCGATGGACGCAGGGAGCGCGACTCCTCGACAGCGCAGGGCCTCCGTCCGCAGGGTCTCCGCCACGGTCCTGGTGGTCCTGCTCTCCGCGCTGCTCGGCACCTGGTGGCTGGTCTCCGACCGCTGGCGCCAGAGCAACCAGCGCCAGGTCGCCATCGCCGCCGACCAGACCTCGCACCGCCTCGCGGACTACATCCGCGCCCGCCTGCTCGTGCTCCAGTCGCTGGCCCGGGCGTCCGAGGCGCTGCGGCTCACGGAGGACGAGACCTTCCGGGTCCGGGCGCGCATCCTGCACGACGAGTTCCAGGGCTTCCAGGCTGTCAACTGGGTCGGAGTGGACGGGACGATCCGCGTCGTCACCCCGCTCGAGCCCAACCGGGGCGCGGTCGGTCGCAACGTCCTCGATCACCCGGTCGCCCGCCGCGCCTTCGAGCGCGCGCGCGCCGAGGGCAGCCCCGAGCTGACGACCGGTCTCGAGCTGTTCCAGGGAGGGCGTGGCTTCGCGACCTACTTCCCGGTCGACCGGGAAGGGCTCCGCGCCGGCTACATCAACGGAGTCTTCCGCCTCGACACCCTCGTCCACACGGCGCTGCGCGGCGACCTGCTCGAGGGGTACGCGCTGCACATCGTCGACGACGCCGACACCGTGCTGCGCGAGCCGCAGCTCGACCCGGCCGCACGCGACGGGCGGCCCCAGGCGTCGGCGACGGTCGCGCTGCTCGACCGCACCTGGACCCTGACCGTGTGGCCGCGCGACGGGCTCTGGAGCGACATGCGCTCGGGCCAGCCGGACGCGATCTTCGTCCTCGTCATCCTGCTCGGCTGCATCATCTCGTGGCTGGTCCACGTCTCCTTGATGCGCCAGCTCCTGCACACCGAGGCCGAGCGCGAGCGGCGCGAGCTCGAGCTCCGGCTGCAGCGCGCGGCCCGCATGGAGGCGCTGGGACGGCTCGCGGGAGGCGTCGCCCACGACTTCAACAACATCCTCTCCGCCATCGTCGGCAACGCCGAGCTGATCACGCGGGGGGTCCGCCTGGAGGTCAGCGCCCGCAACATCCTCGACGCCGCAGACCGCGCGAGCGAGCTGACGGAGCAGCTGCTGAGCTTCTCGCGGCAGGCGCCCTCCGTGGTCGAGGACCTCGACGTCAACCGCCAGCTCCGCTCGCTGCGGGCGCTGCTCGAGCGGCTGATCGAGGCGAACATCACGCTGACCTCCGAGCTGGCGGAGGGCCTCCCGAGGATCTCGTGCAGCTCCGCCCACTTCGGCCAGATCGTCGTCAACCTGGTGGTCAACGCGGTCGACGCGATGCCGCGCGGCGGACGGATCACCCTGCGGACGCTGCAACGGGATGGCGGTGTCCTGCTCGAGGTCGAAGACGACGGTGAGGGGATGACCCACGCGACCCGGCAGCGGATCTTCGAGCCCTTCTTCACCACCAAGCCCAAAGGCCAGGGCAGCGGGGTGGGTCTGGCCACGGTCTTCGGCGTCGTGCAGTCACGGGGCGGGACCATCGACGTGCGCAGCGAGAAGGGCGTCGGGACCGTCTTCTCGATCTGGTTCCCCGGGGTCGCGACGGCGTCGGCGCCCGCCGCGGTCGAGGATGCGCCGCCGGCGGCGCCCCCCGCGCCGCCCACGGAGCCGCGGGCCCTGCTGGTCGAGGACCAGGCCCCCGTCCGGGAGTCGCTGGTCCTGCGGCTGGAAGGGCGTGGCTACACCGTGCACGCCTGCGCAGACGGCGAGGAGGCGCTCGCCTGGCTCGACGCGGGGGGGCTCGACGGGCTGACGTTGATCGTCACGGACGTGGTGATGCCGCGGCTCGGCGGCGTCGAGCTGCTGGCGAAGGTCCGCGAGCGCTCGCCGACGCTCCCGGTCGTGCTCTGCACCGGCTATGCGAACCGCCCGATCGACCTCCGGGACGACCCCCGCGCCACGCTGCTCGCCAAGCCCTTCACCGGCGCGCAGCTGTGGGCCGCGATCGCCGCGATCTCGGGCTGAGCGCGGGCGGTCAGCCGGCGAGCGCCGCCTTCACCCCGTCGACGACCTTCGCGATCGCTTCCTCGATCGGCAGCTTGACCGTCTCGAGGCTCGCGCGCTCGGTGTACTCGAGCTGGCCGGAGGCGTAGTCGCGGCCGACCGTCAGGCGGTACGGGAAGCCGATGATCTCCGCCTCCTTGAACTTCCCGCCGGGCCGCCCCTTGCGGTCGTCGAGCAGGACGTCGACGCCGGCGGCCTTCAGCTTCCCGTAGACCTCCTCGCCGCCCTGGAGCAGGTCGTCCTTCTTCGGGTTGGTCACGATGACGACGCAGTGGAAGGGGGCGATGGCGACCGGCCAGCGCATGCCCTTCTCGTCGGCGGTCTGCTCGACGCAGGAGGCGACGACGCGGCTGCTGCCGATGCCGTAGCAGCCCATCCAGATCGGCTTGAGCTTCTGGTCCTTGTCCTGGAATTGCAGCTCCATCGCCTCGGAGTACTTCGTGCCGAGCTTGAAGATGTGCCCGACCTCGATACCGCGCACGCTGGTCAGGGTGCCGTCGCAGCGCGGGCAGCCGTCGCCGACCTGCACCTTGCGGAAGTCGCCGAAGGCGGGCTTCTTGAAGTCGCGCCCGAAGTTCGCGTGGATCACGTGCTCGTCGGCCTGGTTGTGGCCGACCTCGATGTTCTTCATCTCGCGCAGGGTGACGTCGGCGAGCAGCGGGATGTCCTCGGCCAGGCCGACCGGCCCGGCGTAGCCGAGCACGCAGCCGGTGCGCGCCTTGACCTGCTCCTCGCTCGCCAGCTGCAGGGCGATCGCGCCGAGGTGGTTCTGCACCTTGACCTCGTTGATCGCCTGGTCGCCGCGCATCATCACCGCGACCATCTGCTCGGTCGGCCCCTCTTCGCCGGGCAGCACGGCGATGTAGAGGATGGTCTTGACCAGGCGCGCGACGGGGATGTCCAGGCAGGCGGACAACAGGTCGACGGTGACGGCCCCCGGCGTGCTCTTGACCTCCATCGGCAGGAGCTCGCCCTCGTCGCGGAAGACCTCGATCTTGCCGACCGCCTTCTCGACGTTCGCGCCGTAGTTGCAGGCCGGGCAGAAGATCAGCTCGTCCTCGCCGGTCTCGGCGGTGACCATGAACTCCTGGGAGGCCGAGCCGCCGATCGCGCCGGAGTCGGCGTCGACGACGACGAAGTTGAGCCCGATGCGCTCGAAGATCTTGCGGTAGGCGCGGTCCATCGCCTCGTAGGCGGCGTCGAGCCCGGCGGCGTCGGCGTCGAAGGAGTAGGCGTCCATCATCATGAACTCGCGGCAGCGGATCAGCCCGAAGCGCGGCCGGAACTCGTCGCGGAACTTCTGCTGCTGCTGGAACAGGATGAACGGCAGATCCTTGTAGCTCGACACGCCCGCGTGGCCCATCAGCCCGACCATCTCCTCGGCGGTCGGCGCGAGGATGAACTCCCCGCCCTTCCGGTCGGTGCAGAAGAAACTGTTGCCGCCGGCCTGGTAGGCCTGCCAGCGCTGCGAGCTCTCCCAGGCCTCGCGGGGCTGGATGATCGGGCAGATCACCTCGAGCCCGCCCTCGGCCTCGATCTCCTCGGTGACGATCGCCATCACCTTCTTGAGCACCCGGGTCATCATCGGCGTGAAGCCGTAGACGCCCGCCGCGCGCTTGTCGATGAAGCCGGCGCGGTCGAGCCAGCGGTGGGACACGACCTCGGCGTCAGCGGCGAAGTCGTACTTGACCTTGTTGAAGTAGCGCGAGAATCGCATGGTTCGCTCCTCCGGGAGCCGGGCTCCCGCTGTTCGTTTCAGCCTTCCGCCGCCTCGGCGAGCTCTTCCCAGCGGGCGTAGAGCCTCTCGAGCGCGGCCTGTGTCTCCGCCAGCTCGGCCTGGACGGCCGCGGCGGTGTCTTCCTGGCCCGGGGCGTACAGCTCCGGATCTTCCAGCTTCTTCTGCAGCCGGGCGATCGCCTCCTCGCCCGTCGCGATGTCGCGCTCGACGGAGGCGAGGGCGTTGGCCGCCTTGCGCGCCGCTTTGTGGTCGTGGGAAGCGACGGGGGCGCGCTTCTTCTCGGCCTTGCGCTCCGCCGCCGCCCGGGCCTCCTGCCGCTCCTTGCGCCAGGCCGCGTAGACCTCGTAGTCGCCGTCGAAGTGGTGCACGCGGCCGTCTCCCTCGAAGGCGAGGATCGAGGTCGCGACGCGGTTGAGGAAGAAGCGGTCGTGGCTGACGATCAAGACGCAGCCCGGGAAGTGCAGCAGCGCGTCCTCGAGGGCCCGCAGCGAGGCGAGGTCGAGGTCGTTGGTCGGCTCGTCGAGCAGGAGCACGTTGCCGCCGTCGCGCAGCAGCTTCGCGAGCAGCACCCGGTTGCGCTCGCCGCCGGAGAGCTTGGCGACGCGCGTCTTCATGCGCTCCTCGCCGAACAGGAAGCTCTTCAGGTAGGTGATCACGTGCAGGTCACGGTTGCCGACGCGGACGGTGGTGCCCGGGCCGCTGACCTCCTCGAGCACGGTCTTCGTCGGGTCGAGGGTGGCGCGGCTCTGCTCGATGTAGGCGAGCACGCTGTTCGGGCCGATGTCGACCTCGCCCGCGTCCGGCTCGAGCTCGCCGAGCAGCAGCTTGAGGAAGGTGGTCTTGCCGGTCCCGTTCTGGCCGAGGATGCCGACGCGCGCCCCCGGCTCGAGGCGGAAGTCGAGGCCCGCGAACAGGCTCTGGCCGGCGAAGCCCTTGGCCAGCCCGCGCACCTCGAGCACCCGCTTGCCGAGCCGCGGGCCGGGCGGGATCAGCAGCCGCAGCTCGCCGGCCTCGCGCTCGTCGGCCAGCGCGTCGGAGAGCGTCTCGAAGCGCTCGACGCGGGCCTTCTGGCGGGTGCGCCGGGCCTTGATGCCGCGCCGCATCCAGGCGAGCTCCTGGCGCATCAGGTTGCGCCGGTTGTCGGCGGTCCGCTGCTCCATCGCGTCGCGCTCGGCCCGGGCGGCGAGGAAGGAGCTGTAGTTCCCGTCGTGGACGTAGAGCTGGCCGGCGCCGCTGTGCGTGCGGCCCGGATCGAGCTCGAGCAGGCGCGTCGCCACGCGGTCGAGGAAGTAGCGGTCGTGGGTGACGAACAGGAGGCTGCCCGGGTAGGCGCGCAGCTTGTCCTCCAGCCGCTCGATGGTCTCCGGGTCGAGATGGTTGGTCGGCTCGTCGAGGATCAACAGCTCCGGGCTCTCGAGGAAGTACCGGGCGAGGGCCAGGCGCCGCGCCTCGCCGCCGGAGAGCTGGGCGCAGGGCTGTTCCTGCGGCGGCAGCACGAAGTCCTCGGCGGCGCGCGCGAGCTCGCGTTCCGGTTCCCAGCCGTCGCAGCGATCGAGCTTTGCGTGGAGCTCCTCCTGCTCGGCGAGCAGGCGCGCGAGCTCCTCATCCCCGGCGGTCTCGAGCTCCTTGCCGAGCGCGTCGAGCCGGGCGTGGGCGGCGAACACCCCGGCCATGCCGCGCTCGAGCTCGGAGCGCACCGTCGCGCCGGGCGGGAACGCGGGCTCCTGCTGCAGCAGCCCGAGGGAGAGGCCGCGGCGGCACACCACCTCGCCCTCGTCGGGCTGCTGGGCGCCGGCGAGCACGGCGAGGAGCGTCGACTTCCCGCTGCCGTTCGGGCCGATCAGCGCGACCCGCTCGTCGGCGTTCAGGGTGAAGCGCAGGTCGCGGAAGAGATGGATGTCGCCGAAGGACTTCGTCAGGCCCTGGGCGGCGATGAGGGGCTCGGGGCGGTTCATAGCCGAGGACTGTATCAGCCCCTCCAGAGCAGGTCCAGAGCCGTCGCTTCTGCGGGCCGTCCCTCCGCGCGGCGGGCCGGGCGGCGGTGGAATCAGCGGACGCGCCTGTCCGCCCACGGGTCGGCCCCGCCTGGCAGGCGATCCCGCTCCGCGCTACACTGTAGGACAGGTGCCGCGGCGGTCCGGCCCCGCCTCCCCGCCGGACCGTCGGCCGCCCGTCCGCGGCGGCGATGGAGACCCGGTGAGCCCCGACCGCGAGCCCGCAGCCAGGGAAGTCCCGCCCGACCCGGAGTGGGAGGCCCTGCGCGCCGAGGTCGAGGAGCTGCTCGGCCTGCTCGGCGAGCTCGAGGCCTCGCTCGATCCTCTGGCCGACAGCCGCGGGATCGCGCGCAGCCTCGCCCTGCTCCAACTCTATGAGCGAGCGATCGAGACCCTGCGCGCCGAGCTCGCGGAGCGGACGCCCCGCGACCTCTCCATCGACCTGCCAGATCAGCCCTAAGCAACTATTACCAAACGATTACAGTGTCGGTGACGCAGCTCGCGTACGGTGGGAGCAGGATCGATCGACCCGCGCTCCGAGGCTCCGCCTGCGAACGTTCGCTGGCGAGCGGACGACGAGGTCGGTCCCCACCCCTGGAGACGCCGTGGTCGCCGACACCTCGTCCGCAACGCCGAAGGTCCCCCGCCACTCCGCCTTCCATCGCACCTTGAAGAAGCGCGTCGACGCCTGGTTCGAGGAGACCGGAAGGTCCCGCGACGGCGGCGCGCGGCTGATCGTCAAGGCCGTCGTGATCCTCGCCTGGCTCGCCACTTCGTACGTCCTCCTGGTCGGCTTCGCGGCGACCTGGTGGCAGGCGCTCCTGGCGGTGACCAGCCTCGGGCTCGCGGCGAGCGCGGTCGGCTTCAACATCATGCACGACGGCGGGCACCAGTCCTTCTCCAGGCATCGCTGGCTGAACCGGTTGACGGCGAGCGCCCTCGACATGATCGGCGGCAGCTCGTTCATCTGGAACCAGCAGCACAACAAGATCCACCACCACTACACCAACATCGACGGCACCGACGACGACATCGTCCTCGACCCCTGGGTGCGGCTCGCGCCGAGCCAGCCGATGCGGCCCTGGCAGCGCTGGCAGTGGCTGTACGCCTGGCCGCTGTACAGCTGGCTGCCGCCGAAGTGGCTGTTCTGGGACGACTACATGAGCCTCCTGCGCGGCAAGCTCGGCGACAAGCCCATCCCGCGCCCCAAAGGCCGCGAGCTCGCGCTGCTGATCGGCGGCAAGCTCTGGCTGTACGGCCTGCTCTTCGCCATTCCCCTGCTGCTCGGACACTCCTTCGCCGCGATCGCCGGGCTGTTCGTCGTCTACTCGATCGTGCACGGCGTCACGCTCAGCGTCGTCTTCCAGCTCGCCCACTGCGTCGAGGAGGCCCGCATCGTCGAGAAGGCCGAAGCGGGCGAGCGGATGCCCCTCGGCTGGACCGAGCACCAGCTCGCGACGACCGTCGACTTCTGCCCGAAGAACCGGCTGATCAACTGGTACGTCGGCGGCCTGAACTTCCAGATCGAGCACCACCTGTTCCCGCGCATCAGCCACGTCCACTACCCGGCCCTCGCGCCGTTGGTGCAGGCGACCTGCGAGGAGCACGGCATCGCCTACAACGTCAACCCGACCCTCTTCGCGGCCCTGCGCTCGCACGCGCGCTTCCTCTACCGCATGGGTCGCGAGACCGCGTACCGGCCGCTGCCGCAGCCAGAGCTCGAGCTCAGCATGGCGGGTTGATCGCCCGCCCCCCGCCTGGTTCCTTCCCTCCCGCACGAAGGGCCCGGAAAGGAACAAGTCAGGCATTCGGGCGCGCCTGCGGCGTATATGTGGCACTTGCCTCACTCCGAATAGCACGGGTATGCGTCACTCGCCAAGCACCACATTTCCTGCCGCATCCGCACCCTCGGTGCTCGACTTGTTCCTTTCCGGCCCCAAACTGACCGACGGCCTTCACGGGGCGCGCTTCTCGCGTATCCTCAGGGACGCGCCGGAAGCTCCGGCGCGTTGGGAGAATGCGATGAGCGTGAGCGGATCCGTCGGTCAGTGAGGTTCACCGCCCCCGGGGGAGCCCGCCCATTCCGGGGGATACGCGACGTGCTTCGGCGAGCAGCGCCGGGCGCGCTGTGGTCCTCACACGCAGCGAGTTGCATTCTCTCCCGTGGCTGCCCACAGGCGTTGGCCGGAGCAGCATACCTGCGAGAGTGTCAGTGGTTTTCGACGACATGGCCCTGGGCGAGTTCCTCATCCGCGAGGAGCTCCTGACCCGCGAACAGGTGACGCGCGGCATCGAGGCGCAGACCCGGCTGTTGCGCCGGGGGGCGCACGTGCCCGGCCTGGTGCAGGCGCTCGCCGCTGAAGACGAGCTCGCCGACGAGCTGCAGGCGGCGATCGCCGAGGCCCTCGAGCGGGCGACCCTGACTTGCCAGCGCTGCGGCGAGGCCAACGTGATCCTGTCGCGGCGGCGCGCCTTCGTGTGCCGCTGCGGCGAGCGCTTCTCCTTCGGCGAGGCGGATGAGTCGGCCGAGCGGCCGGCCGGGGGGCTGCCCGATGTCGGCGCCGCCTTCGGGCCCTTCGCGCTCGAGGAGCGCCTCGGCCACGGCGCCTACGGCATGGTCTACCGCGCGCGCGACAGCCGCGACGGCGGGGAGGTCGCGGTCAAGATCCTGCGTCGCGACGCCGACACCGAGCGCCTCGACCGCGAGGTCTCCTCGGTGCGTCGCCTCGCCCACCCGCTGCTGGTGACGATCCGCGAGCACGGGCGCATCGATGGCTGGGACTACCTGGTGATGGAGTGCATCCCGGGGCCGAGCCTGGCCCAGGTGATCCGCGAGGCGCCGCCCGGCGACCCGCAGACCCTGCGCCGGGTGGTCGGCTACCTCGTGCAGGTGTGCGAGGCGATGCACAGCGCCCACCGCGAGGGCATCGTGCACCGCGACCTCAAGCCGGCGAACATCCTGCTCGACGCGCTCGACCGGCCGCGGCTGGTCGACTTCGGCCTGTCGCTGGACGTCCACTCCGGGCAATGCGACGAGCCCGGCGGCACCCCCGCCTTCATGGCGCCCGAGCAGGTGCGCGCCAAGGCCCTCGGGCCGGGGGTCGACATCTGGGCGCTCGGCGTGATCCTGTACCGGGTCGCCTCCGGGAAGCTGCCGTTCCGCGGCCAGCGGCTGGTCGAGGTGTACTTCCGGGTGCTGAAGGACGAGCCCCGCTACCGGGAGCTTCCGCAGGACGCCAGCCTGCGCACCATCATCGCCCAGTGCCTGGCCAAGCGCCCTGAGGCGCGCTACGACGACGCCCGGACCCTCGCCCGCGACCTGCGCCGCTGGCTGGCCGGCAAGCCGGTCCGCGGCCGCCCGCGGCGGCGCAGCTTCGGCGTCCTGTGGCAGCTCGCCATCGTCGCCGTCGCGGCGCTGCTCTTCGCCGGCTCCCTGTGGCTCGTCCGTGAGCGCCGGGCCGAGCGCGTCCGGGCGGCCGAGGTCGCCGCCCTGCGCCAGTATCCGGCGGAGCTGCGCGCCGGGCTCGCAGC
>JAUIEM010000164.1 GCA_030428695.1 bacterium | reverse complement strand
CCGCCCCTACAAGGGATTCGAGCAGCGGGAGGACAACATGTAGGGGAGGGGTTCACCCCCTCCCGTCGTACTTCGGGAACTGACCTCCTCCGCGGGACAGAACCTACGCTGAGGTCAGTATTCCCTTGTCCCTACCGTGGATGCGGCCCGGCCTGGTGTGGTACTCCGGGGGCTCCCGTCACGGAGACCCCCCGATGCCGACCCGCGAAGAAGCCCGCCAGATGTTCGAGGCCTGCGAGCGCTTCCTGCCCGGCTACCCGCCGCGCAGCGAAGCCGAGGAGTACGCCGCCCTGCTCGCCTGGGTGAAGGAGCACGGGCCGGTGCGCGACGTCTACGGCCAGGGCGGGGCGGTCGCCGTGCTCGAAGAGCGCATCGCCGCGCTGCTCGGCAAGCCGGCCGCGGTCTTCGCCCCGAGCGGCACGCTGCTGCAGCCCGCGGCCCTGCGCCTGTGGGCCGAGCGCGCCGGGCGGCCGCAGGTCGCCTTCCACCCCACCTCCCACCTCGAGCTCCACGAGCACCGCGCCTACAGCCGCCTGCACGGCCTCGAGGCGACGCTGCTCGGCGACGCCCGGCGGCCGACCCTGCGCGCCGACCTCGAGGGCCTGGCGGAGGTTCCGGCGGCGCTGCTCATCGAGCTCCCGCTGCGCGAGATCGGCGGCCAGCTGCCCGCCTGGGAGGAGCTCGAAGAGCTGCAGGCCGCGGCCCGGGAGCGCGACGTGCGCCTGCACTGCGACGGGGCCCGGCTGTGGGAAGCGGCCGCGGGCTTCGGCCGTTCGCCGGCCGAGGTGGCGGCGGGCTTCGACTCGGTCTACGTCTCGCTGTACAAAGGCATCGGAGGCATCACCGGCGCGGCCCTGGCCGGGCCGGAGGACTTCGTCGCCGCGCTGCGGCTGTGGATCCGCCGCTCCGGCGGCAACCTGGTGCGCTCCGACCCCTTCGCGGTCTCCGCGCTCCGCCAGCTCGACGCCCGCCTCGCGCTGATGCCGCGGCTGGTCGAGCGCGCGCGGGAGCTCGCCGCCGCCCTCGACGCGCTGCCGCGGCTGCGCATCCGGCCCACGCCGCCGCAGGTCAACATGTTCCACCTCTACCTCGACGGCCCCCTCGACACGCTGAAGGAGGCCCGCGACGCGCTCGCCCGGGAAGAGCGCATCTGGCTGTTCGGCGGGCTGCATCCCGCGGACGTGCCGGGCTTCTGCCGCAGCGAGGTGTACGTCGGCGGAGGCGCGCTGGAGTTTCCTCCGGACCAGGCCGCCGCAGCCTTCGCCCGCCTGCTCGCCCGGGCCTGACCCTCAGAGCACCAGCACCCAGACCACCCCCGCCGCCAGGGAGCCGGCCAGGGCGAGCATCGCCAGGCCGACCGAACGCCGCTTGGTCAGGCTGGTCCACAGCCACAGCCCGGACAGCGTCGACAAGAGCGCGAGGACGGCGGCGAGCTGGATCAGCAACGAACCGACCGGCCCCGCATCCTCGCCGGTGTGCAGGCGCGTCAGCACGGCGAGCAGCCCGGCCTCCCGGAGCGTGCCCTGCCAGCGCCCGTCGGCGCGGTCGACGACGACGCTGGCGGCGCGGCCGGGGCGGCGGAACTGGACGCTGACGTCGAGGGGGCTGACGCTCAGCTCGGTGACCGGGCCGACCTCGCCGAGGGCGGCGCGCAGGGCCTCGACGATGCCGAGCCGGTCGGGCCCGGCGCACAGCTCCACCGGAAGCGCTCCCTCGAGCCGTCGGCTGCGCTCGGAGTCGAGGCCGAAGAAGCCCCCGTGGTGCAGCACGAAGCCGGTCAGCGCGAAGAACAGGAAGAACAGGCTCGCGAAGATGGAGAGATGGATGTGCACCGTGCGGACCGCCCGCAGCAGCCCCCGCCTACTCGATCGGTCCATAGCGCGCCGCCACCTCCGCCAGCTCGGGTTGATCGGGCACCGTCGCCTCCGACACTTCCCCGCCGCAGAAGAGCTCCAGGCTGGCGGTCGTGTTCCCCTCCGCGCCGTCCGGCGGCCCGAGCTCGCGGTTGATGTCGAGGCACACCCGGTAGCGCCCCGGCGGCACCGGCTGCCCGGCGTCGTCGAGGCCGTCCCAGAGCAGGCGGTAGGCCCCGGGCTCGCGGGTCGCCCGGGCGATGGTCCAGAAGTCGTCCGTGCTCTCCCCCTCCCCCTGCAGCACCCAGGCGAACTTCCAGAAGGCGTACAGCCGCTCGACGTAGGCCAGCTCCGCCCCTTCCGCCCACAGGGCGAGCAGCCGCACCCGGCGCCCGGCCTCGTCCTCGATCCAGGCGCCGAGGTAGTGGCGGTGGAAGGCCTCGCCGGTCGGGTTCGCCGCGCCGTCCTCCCAGGAGTTGCGCAGCTCGAACTCGACGATCACCCCCCAGCCCTCCGGCCAGGCCCCGGCCGGGGCCGGCGCAAGATCTTCCCGCTCGAGGACCGCGAAGCCGCGGCTGCGCAGGATCCGCCCGTCCGCGAGGACCAACAGGCAGACCGCCCCGCTGCGGCCCTCGACCAGGGCGATCCCCTCCTCCGGCGCGAGCACGCACAGCGCCGTCGCCAGGGCGTCCGCCTCGGTCGCGTCCGCCGCGACCACCGTCGCACTGAGCACCCCCTCCGCCGGCTGCCCCGTGCGCGGGTCGAGCAGCGGCGAGACGCGCCGCCCGCCGATCTCCAGGGGCCGGGCGTAGGCCCCGCTGGTCGCCGCGGCCAGCCCGCGCAGCGAGAGGCGCGTCAGGGGCGGGGCGTTGTCGGCGGTGCGCCGCGGGTCGAGCACCGCGACCGGGAAGTCCGCATCCCCCCAGGTCGCGATGTCGCCGCCGATGTCGAGGAGCAGCGCCCGCACCCCGCTGACCTGCCGCCGCACCCGGTCGACGACCAGGTCGAGGACGCGGCCCTTGGCGACCGCGTCGAGGGCGAAGCGGCCCGCTTCGCGCCGGGTGACGAACTGGCTCGTCATCGACCGGCGCAGCGTGTAGGCCGGGTGGCGCGGCAATGCAGCGGCCAGCGTCGCCGAGTCCGGCGCGACGCCCGCTTCCGCCGCCTGTCTCCAGGCCCGCACGAGCTCCCCGCAGTACGGGTCGAAGGCGCCGGCGGTGCGCTCGCACAGCTCGTCGGCGTCCCGCAGCAGGGCGAACAGCTCCCAGGAGACCTCGACCTCCGCGTCGAGGGGCGCTTCCTCGAGCCGCCGCAGCTCGCTGTCCCCCCAGCCGCTGAAGATCCCGCGCAGGCGCTCGATCTCCGCCAGCGCGCACGACTCGGCGAGCGCGGCGGTGCGCTTGTCGTCGGCGAGCACGAGCAGGTCCCCCGAGGTGCCGAGCACGCCCTCCCAGCGGAAGGCGCTGACCGCGGCGCTGTCCGGTGCCGCGGGGGCGAGGCCCGGCCCGAGGGCTGGCAGGGGGACGGGGGGAAGCGGGCCGAGCGCGTCCCCGCTGCCGAGCCGGTCGAGGAGCACGACGGCCGTGAAGAGGATGACGCACAACGCCGCGACCCCGAGCCTGCTGCCTGCGCGCACCCGACCTCCTCCGGAAGCTCCTCCCCCACCCGGGCCGGAGCATCGCAGCGCGCCTTCCAGGTGTCAAGCGCCGCGCTGCCCGCAGGAACGCCGAGCCGTGTCCGCGACGGAAGGCCGCCGTCCGCGTCGTCGGGACTTCGCGCGCCGGCCTTGTGCCCGCGCCCTCCCGTATGCGATGCTGGAGCTCCCCGGAGCCGGGAGGCACCGATGAGCGCTCGCGACTCCCACTGCGGCTGGTGCGGCTGCCCCTTCCGACCGGAGGCGGCCTGGCCGCGCCTGTGCGCCGCCTGCGGACGCAAGACCTACCAGAACCCCCTGCCGGTCGCCCTGTTGCTGGTGCCGGTCGACGGCCGGCTGCTCGTCGTGCGCCGGGCGAAGGGTACGGGACGCGGGCAGCTCGCCCTGCCCGGCGGCTTCATCGAGTGCGGCGAGACCTGGCAGGAAGCCGCCGCCCGGGAGCTCTTCGAGGAGACCGGCGTGCGCGTGGCGGCCGCCTCGGTACGCCTGTTCGATGCGCGCAGCACGGAGCGCTTCCTCCTGATCTTCGGCCTGGCCCCGCCCCAGAGCGAGCTGCCCCCCTTCGTGCGCTGCGAGGAGTGCAGCGCACGAGAGCTGCTCGACGGGCCGCGCCCGCTCGCGTTTCCGGCACACACAGAGGTGGTGGAGCGCTGGTTCGGGGGCTGATGCGCCGCGCCCTGATCGGATGGCGCTGGCCGACGATCTCGCGCTTGCGTTCCCCTGAGGCGCTCACGAAAATAGAGGGAATCGCGGAGGGGGCGTTGATGGCAGAAAAGTACGTTTCGCCCGCGGATGAGGTGACCGGCAACACCATCCGCCAGGAGTTCCAACCGCGGAACCAGAACCTCCAGGCCGGCAAGAAGTACGCGCTGGTCGTCGAGCGGCCGTGGCTCGAGCTCGAGCTGGTCTGGCTGGACGGCGAGAAGATCGAGGGGGCGGTCGCTGAGGTCGTCAGCGGGGCCAGACGCCTGCAGGCGACGACGAACGCCGAGGGGATCGCGCGCGTCCTCGGGGTCGGCAAGAGTGAGCCGAGCGCCGTGCGCTTCCCGGACTTCGACGACGAGGCCCTGCCGCCCCACCCCGATGCACCGCCGGCCCGCGAGGGCCAGCTCTACGATCCGGCGAGCGCGCCCGTGTCCTGCGCTCCTTGCCAGCGCCATCGCTTCCTCTTCGCCCCCTGGGACATCGCGCTGGTCGAAGAAGAGACGGGCGACGAGCAGGATGACGATCCCGAAGAGCCCGGCGGCGTAACCGCGCCGCGCACGAGCAGCGGGTCGCGGCCGGGCGGGACCGACGCAGACCCGCAGGCGGCACAGGGAGACGGCGACCGCGAACAGCCGGAGGAGGAGCCGGACGATCCGTGGGAGCTCGAAACGCTCGCGCACGAGGCGGACGGCGACCAGGACGACGAAGATTTCTAGAAGCCCGCCGCCGCGAGCCTCGCCCACGAGGACTCCGGCCACGCTTCCAACATCCGCGAGCCAGAGGGACGCACATGGCAGGGCCGAAGAAGTGGTACATCAACCTGTTCGTGGGGGACAACCGGGACAACAACCAGATGGCGACCGGCTCCGCGAAGAACCGCGGGCCCGCAATCCCCTTCACCGCCAAGCGCAAGTTCGGCCACACGCTGCGCAAGAAAGGCAACCGTACGGTCGTCTGGAACGTCGACTGGGACAAGAAGGAGCACGACGAGTGGACGGCTCCCGGGGACGCCCCGAAGATGCGCCACGCCGAGACGCTCGAGCAGAACGGGAAGTTCGAGAACAAGCTCGACGTGCCTCCGATCGGCGGCCGCACGTACACCGTCACCGCGAGCAAGAAGGGCGGGGAGGGGGCGAACAACGTCGCCTTCAGCTCGCAGATCCTGGCCTGGCGCCGCCTGTACTACACGGTCTACTCGATGAACAGCTCGACGAAGGCGCTGTTCGGCAGGATCGAGAACAACCTGAAGGACGCGTTCGCGGAAGCCTGCATCGAGCTCAAGCGGCGCGGCATGAAGAGCACCCATCTCGACGAGCAGGTCACCATCCAGGAATACAACGATGCCGTGCAAAAGCGGCTCGCCCCGATGACCCTCGACCGCTCGCCCTTCCACCTGCGACTCGTGCTCGTCAACGACGTCGCCAGCCACAAGGACAAGACGTTCACGTGGCAGATGGACAAGACCATCGACACCGATGACGTCAAGTACGGCGACGGCAAGGTCACGGTCAAGACGCACTCCGAGACCACCCAGCTCGTCCGCGAGCACAAGCTGACGGAGCTGACGGTGATCCCCCAGGGCGTCACGATCGACGTGCCGAGCGAGTGCATCCGGGTCAACAATCCCGAGCGCAAGTTCGAGATCGACCTCAACGCTCACGACGACGTGCGGTCTCTCAGGGATCGCCCCAGCTACCAGAAGGAGCTGTTGTTCAAGGCCAAGCTACGGGGGAAGAAGGTCGACCAGGGTTTCGACACCCGCACCGACAACGTCTCGGAGGCCGTCACCCGCGCCCACACCGCGGAGGCGAAGAAGACATCCGGCGTGCTCAGCCTGTGGCTCGCCGGCGACACCATCCACCTCGAGGTCGACGACGGAGACTGGGTGCTGACCCAAAAGGGGGCGCGCTTCGCGAAGGCGCGCTTCGCGCAAGACTCGGAATGGGTCGACGCGGTGCGGGCGAGCGACACCCGGCTGAGCTTCGACATCTCCGGCAAGCAGACGCTCACCGGGGAGCTCGACAAGGTGAACGGCACGGTCACGGTCGAGCTCGAGCTCCTGCTCGAGCGGCCCAAGAGTCCCCCGCAGCCGGCCGCGGACCACAACCTCGAGCTCAAGCTGTCGACCGGCAGGGTGTCGGTTGGCGGCCTGACCTACGCGAACAAGGCCGGCTACCGGCTGGAGTTCGTGCTCGACGGCTTCATCCCGGTCGGGAACACGCCGCTGACGGAGGTCAAGATCGTCCCGGATCTCGACCACGTCAAGCTGGACAACGCCCTGAAGGACGACCACGACCAGATCGTCCAGTTCAGCGAGGACGCGAAGAGCTTCGTCATCGACTTCGACTACGACGGGCTACAGGACGCCAAGGTCGCCCTCGGCGCGGATCGCAAGGTCGATGTCGAGGCGAAGATGACCTACACGGCGTCGCTCGGGGGATACAACGTCTCCGGCACGCCGACCTGCATCCTGACCTGCATCAAGCTCGAGGACGACACCGAGGAGAAACGCGCCAAGCGCCTGATGTGCGTGCTGATGCACGAGATCGGCCACGCGCTCGGGCTCGTCCGCAGGAACGAGACCAAGGGCGACGCCAACGTGGTGGACAACGACCGCTGGTACACCGACGAGTACGGCGGCCGCGGCGACCACTGCCACATGAACGGGAAGCTCGAAAGAAACGACGAGACGAGCTCCGGCCAGGTCTACGTGTGGGACACCGGGCCGCTCTGCATCATGTTCCACACGGTCAAATACGTCGACAAGATGAACGGGAAGTTCTGTGACCGGTGCATCGAGCACCTGCTGCGCAATGAAGTCAAACCCGCCTGAGGAGAACGCGATGCCCGCATGCATGAGCCTCCGCCTCCCCCGCTGCTTCATCCGCGGGGAGCGCCCGGATTGGCCGACGGTCAGCGCGCGGGAGCCGGGCCTCGGGCTCGCTCTCGCCGAGGTCGAGCACGCCCCGGACCGGGTGTGCTGCCTGGCGCTGGTCACCGTCGGGCTGCCCGCCAACGAACACGGAGCCTTCCGGGACATCGAGGACGCGGTGGTGTTGCTCGCCGAGGATCCCACGCGCGGCCTGCACGCGGCCCTGAAGCTGCGTGACCCCGACCGCCAGCCGCTGCCGACGCAAGAGGACGGAAACTACACGCCGCCCGCGAGCGCGACCCCCTCGGTCGTGTTCGCCCGCAACCACTTCGGGGTGCCGCTCGAGATCACCTGGGAGGGCGAGCTCGACGCGGCGCACCCCGGCGTCTACCTGCACCTCGCCCTGCACGGACGGCTGTCCCGGGTCGTGGCGCTGCCGCTGCGCGCGCCACCGCGACCCCGGGAGGACGCGGCCGAAGAGGAGGCTGCCCGATGATCCTCGAGCTCCCGCTGCTGCGCGCCACCCCTCCGCCGGAGGAGCCGCGCCCCGGCCTGGTGATCGCGGCCCCCTACCGCTGGGATGCGCGCAGCGCCTGGCTGCACCTGTGGCTGACCCTGCCCGCGCGTGGTGCCGGACGCTGCGAGGACTGGCTGGACAAGGTGTTCGTGACCTGCATCAGCAAGGCGAACCAGTGGCCGCAGGTCTTCAAGCTGACCGGGCGGCGCGTCCTGCTCGAGCCGGTCGCGTGGACCGAGCTCGAGATCGAGGGCGAGCCCCACCGCCTGACCTCGTGCAGCGTCGAGCTCGACGGCCGGTTGCGCCATCCCCTCGGACGGGACGACGTGCACCTGCACGCGAGCGCCGGCTTTCTCGTGTCGAACGTCGTCGAGCTCGTCCGCGGCGGGCCCGAGCCCGAACCGCCGGAGGGAGGCGACGGCGGATGCCTGCTGCGCGCCTGCGACGAGCTCGCCCGTGGCGCGTACGCCGCGGGAGCCGCGCGGCTCGAAGCCTTGTTCGAAGCCTCCAGCCCGGTGCTCGACGTCGACGGCTGCCACGCCTACAACGCCGCGTGCGCGCTGTGCCTGGTCGAGGATGACGACGAAGACGACCGGCTCGCTCGCGCCGCCTCCCTCCTGCGCGCGCACCTCACGGCTCTGACCGCCGCCCACTCCGCACGGCTCCTGCGCGCCGCCGCCGACGCACCGGGCGTCGAGGACGCGGCCCGGCTGGACGCCCAGTTGCGCCGGCTGCTGCGCGCCCCGCACGAGGACCCCGACCTCGCGCCGCTGCGCGCTTCCGACCACTTCGCGGGGGTGTTCTGCTGAGGGGAACCGCCCGCTCCGACCCCTGCGGAGCTGATCGCGGCTGGAGGGTCATCGGCCTTCCGATTTCCGCTGCCGACTCCGATTCCGCCTCCGAAGCGGCGGCGTCCGGCGCCGACCACGTCGGCCAGAAAAACTGTAAGAACCCTCCCCCTCCCGGACAGACAGGGTGTCCCCGGCGCCGCCGGAGACGCGTCACCGAACCGGCCCCCACCGAGGAGAACTGCCATGAAGACCCGAACCGCCCAGACCGCGGGCACCCACCGCTTCGATCCCTACCGCACCTTCAAGTTCCAGGGATAGGGAGGAGACGATCATGAAGACCCGCACACAACTGCGCGCCGGACCCGACAGCGAGTGGAAGTACGTCCCGATCCGCCGCTACGCGTCCTGAGCTGAACGCACCCCCCTTGTCCACCCCGCGACGGCCACCCCGGCCGTCGCGTTTCGCATCCCGCGCGACTTTTCCCCCAGAAACATCGAGCCAGCCGCGTCCGCCGGCACAGGGAGGGCAAACCTCCCCTCACGGTCCGACGGCGCCCCCGGGTGCCGCGGCCAGCGACAAGGACACCGGGCATGCGGCACCTCCTCCCCCTCCTCATCATCTTCCTGCTCCCCGTCGGCTGCGAGAAGTCGTCGTCGAGCGGGAGCTCGTCGACGACCGCCGGGGCGACCGGCAACGCCCCGGCGAGCGGGCCGAACCGCGGCGCCTTCACCCTGCTCGCGGCCAACCCGGCCGACGGGGCCCAGGACGTCCCGCACGACGTCATCCTCCGGCTCGACTTCTCCGCCCCCCTCGACGCCGCCAGCGTCACGTCCTCCTCGGTGAAGCTCGAGGTCGTCGGCCGCGCGGTCGCGGTGACGCTCCGGGTGCTCGGCGACCGGCTCGAGGTCGAGCCGCAGGTCGTGCTCGCGCCGGGGCAGGCCTACACGCTGACCGTGCAGAACCTCGCGGACGCGACGGGGAACCTCCTCGCCGGACCGCTGACGATCGCCTTCTCCAGCGACCCCGCCAACGGCAGCCGCGGGCTGGTCTTCCACGCGGGGGTGGCGGTGGTCGACATCACGCCGCCGATCGGCGTGCCTCTCGGGGGCTTCGGCGAGGGGGCGCGGCGGATGGGCTTCCCCGACCTCGACCCGACCAACTTCCACACCTTCTTCGCGCCCTCGACCGGCATCCTCGACCCGATCCTGTGCAAGGCGATCGTGCTCGACGACGGGGTCGACCGGGTCGCGCTGGTCAGCCTCGACCTGATCGCCTCGGACAACAGGGCGAGCGAGGCGATCGCGCTCAAGCTCCAGCAGCGCGGGGTCGCGATCGACTTCGACCACGTGATGACCTGCGCCTCGCACACCCACAGCGGGCCGGGCGGCATCACCGAGCAGCACTTCTGGGAGCTCGCGGCGATGGACCTGTACCTGCCCGGGGTGTTCGACGATCTGACCAGCGGCATCGCGGACGCGATCGAGCAGGCCGTGCTGAACCTCGCGCCGGCGACGATCGCGATCGGCAGCGGGCAGCTGACCGGCGTCGCGGTCAATCGGCGGGCGCCGACCTCGCCGTACCTCGACCCGGACGATATCGACCCCGAGCTCGGCGTGATCCGCATCGAGCACGTCGGCGGGGCGCCGCTCGCGACGCTGTACAACTACGCGGTCCACGGGCTGGCCTACTGGTCGGACAACATGGAGTATTCCGCCGACCTGATGGGCGACGCGTCGGCGAAGATCGAGGCCGCCCTCGGCGGGGTCGCGCTGTTCATCAACGGCGCCGAGGGCGACATCAACCCCGACCGCGGCGTCGCGAGCAGCGACGCGCAGATCGCCGACCTGCTCGGCAGCGCGATCGCGGCCGAGGTCCAGGCGATCCACGCGGGGCTGGTGCCGGCGCACGACGTCGACCTCGCCTCGGCCTGGAACCAGGTCGACATGGGCGACCCGAACATGTTCCTCGGGGTCAACGCGGGCGGGCTGCCGCCGCTGATCGCGAACTTCACGGGACCCCTGCCGAGCTGGGGCGTCACGATCCCCCTGAGCAGCCTCGACATCGACCGCTCCTTCCGCTACCAGGCGATCCGGCTGCAGAACACGCTGCTCAGCTCGATCCCCGGCGAGGCGATCCACGAGATCGGGCTCGAGGTCAAGGCGATGGGCGCCCTGCTCGGCTTCGAGCACACCTTCGTGTGCGGCCTGGCCAACGGGCACATGGCCTACATCACCAACCAGCGGGAGTACAACGTCGGCGGCTACGAGGCCCTCGCCTCGCTGTTCGGCGACACGACCGGGCAGAAGGTCGTCGACGCCTGTGCGCTGACGGCGCTGCAGGTGGCGCCGTGAGGCGCGCGCTGCTCCTGCTCCTCTTGACCCTGCCCTGCGCCGCCGGGCTGGCGGCCGGGCCCTACCTGCAGGAGCTCGGTCCGGACGGGGTGACCATCTGCTGGCTGACCGACCGCCACAGCACCGGCACGCTGGTCTGGGGCAGCAGCCCCGGGGCGCTGGTGCACAGCCTGCCGGGGAACCCGAACGGCGCCTTCCACACCGTGCGGCTGCACGGGCTGCAGCCGGCGACGGAGTACCACTACGCGGTCTACGACGGGCCGGTCGAGCTGTACGCCGCCTCCTTCCGCACCGCGCCGCCGGTCGGCGACCGCGGCCACGTGCGCATCTGGGCGGCCGGCGACGTCGGCACCGGGGATGCGGCCCAGGCGGCGGTGCGCGACGCCCTGGTGGAGGCGTGCGCCGGGCGGCTCCCGGATCTGTTCCTCGGGCTCGGGGACCTCGCCTACACCTACGGCACGGTCGGCGAGTTCCAGTCCCACTTCTTCGTGCCCTACCGCGACCTGCTCGCGACGGTCGCGACCTTCCCCTGCGTCGGCAACCACGAGGTCTACGGCTCGCTGACCGACTGGGGGCAGGGGCTGCAGCTCGCCTACTTCAACTACTTCGTGCTCCCGACGCAGAGCTCCGGCACCGAGCGCTACTACAGCGTCGACCATGGGAACGTGCACGTCGTCGTCCTCGACTCGCAGCTCAGCAGCACCTCCCCGAACGGGGCGATGGCGAGCTGGCTGGCGGCCGACCTCGCGGCGAGCAACGCGGACTGGCTGATCGCCTGCTTCCACCACGGGCCGTACACCAAGGGCAGCCACGACAGCGACAGCGAGTACCAGCACATCGACATGCGCGAGGACATCGTGCCGATCCTCGAGGCCTACGGGGTCGACCTGGTGCTGAGCGGGCACTCCCACCTGTACGAGCGCAGCTGGCTGCTCGACGGGGCTTACGACACCCCGACCACGACGGGCAACGGCGCCTACCTCGTCGATCCGGGCAGCGGCGCCTGGAGCAGCCCGTACACCAAGCCCGCCGGCCTCAGCCCCCGGGCGGGCGCGGTCTACGTCACCGCGGGCAACGGGGGCAAGCTCGGCAGCGTGCAGAGCGACTATCCGCACGTGCTGATGGCGCACAGCGAGGTCGAGCTCGGCTCCTGCGTGATCGACGTGGTCGGGGACCAGCTGGCGCTGCGCCACATCCGCGCCAACGGGCAGGTCAGCGACCTGTTCGCGATCCGCAAGGGGCCCGACCAGCAGCCGCCGGCCGTGCTGACGGCCCGCCAGCTCAGCGCGACCAGTCTGCGCCTCGAGTGCAGCGAGCCGCTCGCGGCCAGCGCCTTCGCGCCGGGGCGGTACGGCCTGTCCGGGGCGCAGGTGCTGGCGGCGGCGCCGGGGGGAGCGGCCGGCGAGGTGGTCCTGACGACGACGCCGCACCTGCTCGGCCCGGACTGGACGGTGACCGCGACCGGCCTCGAAGACCTCGCGGGCAACCTGGCCGGGAGCCAGCGCCGGGTCTACCGCGGCGACCCGGCCCCGGTCACGGTGATCGCGGCCGGCGACCAGTGGCGCTACTTCCCCGGGGCGAGCGATCCCGGCGTGGACTGGTTCCAGCCGGCCTACAACGACGGCGCCTGGGCGGTCGGCCCGAGCGGCTTCGGCTACGGCGACGGGGACGACGCGACGCTGCTGCAGGGCATGCGCTACAGCTACACGACCGTCTTCCTGCGCCAGGAGTTCACGCTGGCCGATGCCTCGACCCTGCGCGGCCTCTTCCTCGACGTCGACTTCGACGACGGCGTCGTCGCCTACCTCAACGGGGTGCCGGTCGCCTTCGAGAACGCCGCGCCGCCGGTCGCCTACGACGACTACGCCCACGCCAATCACGAGGCCGGCGCGGTGCAGCGCTTCTCCCTGCCGCTGTCGGCGGCCGTGACCGGCACCAACGTGCTCGCCATCGCCGGGCTGAACGTGCGCGCGAGCAGCAGCGACTTCTCGCTGATCCCGGCGCTGGTCCGCGTCGGCGGCGAGGCGTACCCGGCGGGTGGAGGAGCTTCCGGAGGAGCTTCCGGAGGCGGTGGAACTTCCGGAGGCGGAGGAACTTCCGGAGGCGGAGGAACTTCCGGAAGCGGTGGAACTTCCGGAAGCGGTGGAACTTCCGGAGCGGGATCTTCCGGAGCGGGAGGATCTTCCGGAAGCGGAGGAACTTCGGGCACGGGCGCGGGTTCGGGTTGCGGGGTCACCCCGTCGACCGGCGCCGCGCCCGCCCTGCTCCCGCTCATCCTCATCCTCCTCCTGCTCCTCCGCCGCCGCGCGGGCTGGCTGCTGCTGGTCTGCGCGCTCGGCTGCGGGAGCGGGGGAAGCGGCGGCGGCGGAAGCTCCTCCGCCGCGGCGACCGGCAACGCGGGCGGGACGCCGCCGCCGCCGAGCCTGCGGGTGGGGGCGGCGGCGGTCGCGATTACGCCCGGCTTCGAGGGCTTCGACGACGCCGACCTCGACGGCCGCAAGGGCCTGTTCGAGGACTTCCACGACACCGGCCGCGACGGCCTGTACAGCGCCGCCGAGCCCGGCTACGACCCGACCCTGAACCCCGACCCGGCCGGCGACGACTTCCACCCGACGCGCAACCCGGACGGGGACGAGCTGAACGGGGAGTGGGACTGCACCGTGCTCGCCGGCTTCGGCGGCTTCGTCACCGGCTCCTTCATCAGCGGCGACACCCGCTACGCCAACGGCGTGCTCGACCCGCTCTGGGCGCGCAGCCTGGTGCTGGAGAAGAACGGGACGGTCGTCGTGCTGCAGTCCCTCGACCTGGTCGGCCTCTTGCACATCGACAGCAACAAGGTCAAGCGCGAGCTCGGGCGCCGGCTCGGCATCCCCTTCGACCACATCGTGATCGCGAGCACCCACGTGCACAGCGGCCCCGACGTCGTCAGCCTGTGGTCGGGGAAGATCGAGTACGACTACCTCGCCTTCCTGCGCGAGCGCATGATCCAGTCCGTCGAGCTCGCCTACGCCGCCCTCGAGCCGGTCGAGGTCCGGAGCGCGAGCCGCGAGCCGGTCAGCGCCTACGACGCCGCCAGCCTGCTGCCGCAGACGGGGCCGCAGACCGACTTCGGGGGAAGCGCGCCGAACTTCGCCCCGGCCCTGGCGGACGCGAAGAACGCGCCCTCCCGCTTCCTCCTGCAGACCGACCTGCGCGATCCCTTCCTGCGCAACACCGAGCTCGCCGCCCTCGCCTTCAGCCGCCCGGACGGCACGACGGTCGCGACCCTGGTCAACTGGCACAACCATCCGGAGGTGCTGACCGAGGCGAACGTGCTGGTCTCGTCCGACTTCCCCCACTTCCTGCGGGAGCGCGTCGAGGCGGCCCGCGGCGGCACCTGCGTCTATTTCTCCGGCACCGTCGGCGGCCAGATCGGCGCCCTCGAGGCGACCCCGGTCCCCGCCCGCGACGCCGCCGGCGCGCCCCTCTTCCAGCCGGGCATCCTCGACGCCGCCGGCGACCCCTTCCCGGAGCTGCACACCGTCGGCTCGGTCGCGAAGATCCGCTCCCTCGGCTACGCGATCGCCGACGAGGCCCTCGACGCCCTGGCCGCGGCGCCGCCGACCGTCGATCCGCCCCTCTCCATCCAGACGGAGATGCTCGAGATCGACTTCGAGTACGCGGCCTTCCAGGTGCTCGCGACGCTGCTCGACCAGCGCCACGACAAGGACGTCGAGGACCAGCTCCTGCACCGGCCCTACTTCAGCTCGGTGGTCGGCGGCACCGAGGTGGCGCTCTCCCTGGTCACGATCGGCGACGCCCTGATCGCGACCGCCCCGGGCGAGATCTTCCCCGACCACTGGCTCGGACGCCCGGACAGCAGCGTCGGCTACGGGCTGTACGGCAGCTGGGCCTACCCTGCGATGCCCGCGGTCAAGGACGCGATGCCGGCCCGGGACCGGATGGTCTTCGGGCTCGCGAACTCCTACCTCGGCTACATGATCCCGGACAGCGACTACCTGCCGCTCTACTTCGCCGCCCACCCGAACTACTACGAAGAGCTGGTCTCCGCCGGCAGCCACTTCGGCGACAACGTCGGCAACAAGCTGCTGCAGATGCTCGGCTCCCCCGAGCGCTTCAGCAGCTACCCGATCCGGCCCTGACCCTCGTCACGGAGGATCTTCCCACACCACCGCGCTCGTCGAGTCCGCCGCGACGGTGACCTCGACCGCGAGCAGCTCGGCCCCGTCGGCGGTGGTGTCGCCCCGCTCCCGCAGGGAGAGGGTGTGGGAACCGGCGGGGAGCGGGCCGATCGCGTAGGGCGCGCGCGCGCTCAGGCTGTTCGTGCCGAAGATGGAGCGGCCGCCGGGGCGCTCGACCACGACGTCGACGTCGACGTCCGCCTCGGCCGTCGGCGCCCGCAGCAGCACCCAGCCCAGGGCGGGCCAGGCGGCCGGGTCGGAGCCCCCCGACGCCCACCAGGCCCGGAAGCGCGCGCGCCCGCTGCGCGAGCGCTCGGGGTGGCTCGGCGGGTGATGGTAGAAGTCGACGCGCGGCATGTCCTCCGGCCCGGCGGCCAGCTCGACCAGCTGGGCGAGCGCCTGGTCGCCGACGGTCGGCACGTAGGTGTAGGTCGTGTCCCCCTCGGTGCTCGAGTGGGTGGTGTCGAGCTGCGTCGGGTCGTCGAGCAGCGCGAGCACGAGCGGCAGCACCGCCTCGCGCCCGGCGACGCGCACCAGCCAGTCGTTCGAGACCAGCAGCACCTGGAAGGCGTGGGGGTCCGTGCGCGCGGCCTCGAGGCTGCGGAGGCCGTCGGGATCGGCCGCCTGCAGGAGCTCGAGGGCCGCCGACCTCCAGGAGCGCGTCCGCGCGCCCTCGAAGCGGGCGAGAGCGACGGGGGCGGCCTCGCGGCCGAGGGGCACGAGCCGGCGCAGCCAGGCGTCCTCGAGCTCCTCTTCGGAGGCGAGCGCCGGCAAGATCGCGGCGAGGTCGGCGTCCCTGCCGTGCGCGAACAGGAAGGCCAGCGATGCGCGGTCACCGCTGGCGAGATAGCTCTGCCGCGCCCAGCCGAGCCGCAGCGGGGTGTACAGGAGGTAGAGCGCGCCGACGAAGGCGGCGAGCAGCAGGCCGACCGCGATCCACACGACCGTCCGGCGTCGGCTTCCTTCCACGGGTCCCTCCTCGCGCCCAGGGGCAGGCACCAGCATAGCCGGTCGCGCGGGCCCGGTCGAACAAACCCGCCGCCGCCATCGTCGGCGAACAGTGGTTGCGTCGCACCCCGCGCGCACTATGATGGTTCTCCGATACGCCTGCCCGGCACGCTTCCCCGCGCCGCGACGTTTGAACACACGGCGCCCGACACGCGCCCCAACCGAAGGAAACCCATGCGTACCGTCTCCGTCGCCCTGCTGCTCGCCGGCCTCGCCCTCAGCGCGTCCGCCGACACCTACCAGATCGATCAGGTCCACTCGAGCGTCCACTTCCGCGTCAAGCATCTCGACACGGCCTGGTTCTACGGCCGCTTCAACGGCATCTCCGGGGGCTTCGAGCTCGCCGAGGACGCCGCCGACTGCAGCTTCGAGGTCACGGTCGACGCGGCGACCGTCGACACGAACAACGAGGCCCGCGAGCGGCACCTGCTCGGCGAGGACTTCTTCAACGCCGCCGAGTTCCCCTCGATCAGCTTCGTCAGCACCGCGGTCGAGAAGACCGAGGAAGGCTACGCGGTCACCGGCGACTTCACCCTGCACGGCGTGACCAAGGAGATCACCGTGCCGGTCGAGGTGGTCGGCTTCGGCGAGTTCCGGGGAACCAAGAAGGCCGGCCTGCACGCGGTCTTCACGATCAAGCGCTCCGACTACGGCATGGAGTACATGCTCGGCGCCCTGTCCGACGAGGTCATGCTGGTCATCAGCCTCGAAGGGGACCTGCAGTAGGTGGAGCTCACGCTGCTCTTGCAGACCGTCCTCCCCGGCCTCGGCTGCCTGCTGTTGGCGGGCCTGGCCGGGCGCTTCGGCGGGGACGTCGCCGCCCGCCGCGACACCCTGGTCGCCGCCTGGGTCAGCGCGCTCGCCTTCGCCCTCGGCGCGATCGCGATCAGCGGCTGGCCCGGCCTGCCGGCCCGCTCCTCGAGCGGCTGGCTGGTGTGGCTGCCGCTGCTCGCATTGGTCCCGGCGACCGCCGAAGGCTTCCGCTCCCGTGAGCTGCCGCCGGGGCGGCTGAGCATCCTGACCTGGCTCTTGCGCCTCGGGCTCTGCCTGCTCGGCGCCTGGCTGCTGCTCGGCCCCCGCCTGTCCCGGCTCGGCGCGGGCGAGACCGCCGCCTGGCTGGCGGGCGCCACCGTCGGCTGGCTCGCCCTCTGGGCCGGGCTGGTCGGCCTGGCCCTGAGCCTGCGGCCGCGGGAGACCCCGGGTCTGCCGGGCGGCGCGAACCCGATGGTCGCCTGCGGGGTGCTGGTCGGCCTGGTCGGCTTCGGGCTGTTCGCCGCCGCCTCCCAGGCGAGGATGGCCCAGCTGGCGGGGATGCTCGGCGGCTGCGTCGCCGGCCTCGGGCTGCTCAGCCTGTGGTCCGCCCGCCGCAACCTGATCTTCGGCCTGGTGCCGGTGCTCGCGGTCGCCCTCGGCGGGCTGTTGACCCGCGCCCTGTACGCCCACAAGCCGATCTACCCGCTGCTCGGCATCGGGCTCCTGCCGCTGCTCGCCCTGCTCGTGCTGCGGCTGCCCTGGTATCCGCGGCTGCCCTGGTGGGGGCGCACGCTGCTGGTCGTGCTGATCCTCGGGCTCGGGGCCGGGGGCTTGATCTGGTGGGGATACGAGCCGTTGCCCGAAGACCCCTACGCGGGATATTGAGCGGATGCTGACGCGCGAAGCCATCCAGACCCTGTGGTCCCGGACCGTCGGCGATGACGCGGACTGGGATGGCCTGTCCTCCCTGGCCAGCTACCGCCCCGCCTCCGACGACAGCCTGCTCGAGGATGACCGCACCCTGCCGCGCGCCTTCGCCGAGGTGATCCCCGGCCCGCGCGGTCCCGGCCAGGCGGCTTTCGAGAGCAGGGAGGAGATCGGCCGGGGCGGGATGGGGGTGGTCTACCGCGCGCGCCAGCACAGCCTCGAGCGCGACGTCGCCCTGAAGAAGATGCGCCGGAAGCGGTCGAAGCGGCCCTCGTCGGGCCTCGCCCGGGCGGCCTTCATCACCGAGGCGCTGATCACCGGCGGCCTCGATCATCCGAACATCGTGCCGGTCTACGACCTCGGCTACGACGCCGAGGGCTGCGCCTTCATGGCGATGAAGCTGGTCGGGGGACGCAGCTGGAGCGCGCTGCTGCGCGAGCAACCGGACGCCCTCGAGCTGCACCTCGAGACGCTGATCCAGGTGTGCAACGCCGTCGCCTTCGCCCACAGCCGGGGCATCGTCCACAACGACCTCAAGCCGAGCAACGTGATGCTCGGCGCCTTCGGCGAGGTCCTCCTGATGGACTGGGGGCTCGCCGTCGGCTACCGCGCCGGCCACGACGTGCCCGGGCTGCGCGACAAGAGCAGCATCAGCAGCCCCGCGGGGACCCCGGCCTACATGCCCCCCGAGCTCGCCCTCGGCGAAGGGCGTAAGATCGGCACCTGGACCGACGTGTACCTGCTCGGGGCGATCCTCCACGAGCTGCTGACCGGCGCCCCGCCCCACCAGCGCGGCCGCTTCATCGAGTCCCTCGCCGCGGCCGCCGAGGGCAAACGCCCGCCCCTGGACCCCGGCCTGCCGGCCGAGCTGCGGGCGCTCGTCGAGCGCGCCCTCTGTCCGGATCAGGCGGAGCGCATCGCCGAGGTCCGCGTCTTCCAGCGCGAGCTGCGCGACTACCTGCGGCACAAGGAGTCGCTCGCGATCAGCCGCCGCGCCGACCAGCGCCTCGGGGCCTGCCGGGCGCGCGCGGCGGCGCCCGAGACGCCCGCGACCGAGCTGTACGAAGACTTCGCGGGCGCCGTCTCCGGCTTCGAACAGGCCCGGGAGCTGTGGGCGGAGAACGAGCTCGCGCGGGAAGGCGTGGAGATGGCCCGCCGCGCCTACGCCGAGGCCGCCCTCGCCCGCGGGGACCTCGGCCTGGCGGAGACCCAGGCGGCGCGGCTCGAGAACGACCGCACCCTGGTCGAGACCGTCCGCCGCGCCCAGCACGAGCGGGCCGCGGCGAAGGTCGCCGCGCGGCGCCTGCGGCGCTTCCTGATCGGGGCGGTCGCCGTCCTGGTCGTCGCCCTCAGCGCCGGGCTGCTGTTTCTGTCGGCGGCCCACAACCGGCTCTCCGAGCAGCACCAGACCATCGCGACCCAGTTCTCCACCATCGAGGCCGCCCACCGGGCGATCGCGGCCGAGCAGGAGGCGACCGAGCTGCAGCGGCAGGTCGCCGTCGAGCGCGGACGCATCGCCGAGACCGCCCTCGACGACCTGATGGAGCAGGTCAACGAGAAGCTGCTCGACCAGGGCAGCGCCGCGACCCGCCAGCTCGCCGAGCAGATCATGGGCACCGCCCTCGAAGGCTACCGCGCCCTGCGCGACTCCGACCTCGCCTCCCGCGCCGGGGCGGTCGGCGCCCAGCGGGTACGGCTGGCGATCGCGCGCGTCGCGATGTTCGTCGACGGCGACAGCGAGCTCGCCCTGACCGAGCTCGACACCGCCGCCCGCAACCTGCGCGCGCTCGAGGACGAAGATCCCGAGGCCCGGACGCTCCTGACCGAGGTGCTGTACGAGCGCGCCCGCGTGCGCCACAGCGTCGGCCGCATCGCCGACGCGGGGGCCGACTACGGCGCGGCGCTCGCGCGTTTGCCCGATGCTGCCGCCCCGCTGGTCGGCGAGGGCGAGGTCTGGCGGCGGGACGCTCCGGGCCTGTTCCGGGTCGAGATCGTCCTCGACTTCGCGCGCCTGCTCGGCGACCAGGGGCAGCTGGGGAAGGCGGACGAGCTGCTGCGAGCCGCCCTGCCGCTCGCCCGCAACACCACCCTCAACAAGCGCCTGCTGATGACCCTCGGCACCGTCGCCCACCAGCGCGGCCAGCACCACGAGGCCCGGGACCGCTTCTCCGCCGCCGTCGATGCCGTGCGCGTCGAGCTCGACCTGTTCGGCGAGACCGCTCCGCGGCTCGAGTGGCTCGCGATCGCCCTGCTCGAGCTCGGCGAGCAGCTGCTGACCCACGTCGACCCCGACGGCGCCCGCGTCGCCTGCGCAGAGGCGGTCGCCCTCGCCCGCCGGCTGCGCGAGCTCGACCCCCGCAGCCAACAGCGCACCCGCCAGCTGGTCCGCGCCCTGACCACCCTCGCCGAGACGGAGCGCAGCCTCGGCGCCTTCGAGGCGGCTTCCGAGCTCTGCACCGAGGCTCTCGGCCTGCTGACCGAGCTGCGCGGACGCGACCCCGAGAACGTCGAGCTCGCCGGCCAGGCCTCCGACCCGCGCTGGAAGGCGCCCGCGACGTTGCGGCGGGCG
>JAUIEM010000163.1 GCA_030428695.1 bacterium | reverse complement strand
ATGTGCACCTGCCCCTCGGAGCGGATCATGCCGCCGTCCGGCGTGGGCAGCAGCATGTCCACGTGCACCGCGCCGTAGCCCGCGGGGTTCGGCTTGGCGAACTTGTTGTCCACGATGAGCTTGCCGCCGGCCGCCTCCACCCGCTCCTGTAGCGCGGTGACCGCCCCGGTGACCTGCTCGGGGCTGTCCACCAGGATCGAGCCGCGCACCGCGTCGCTCACCACCTCGACGCGCTTGCCGCCCGCGATCTTGCGCGCCAGCGAGTCCTTGCCCTTCACCGCGAACTTGCCGCCGGGGCCGTAGTTCGACTCGCCGCCGGCCGCCGCCGCCGCGCCGTCGAGGATGTCGCGCAGGAGCGGCTCGGTCGCCACCGCGTCGGCGTGCAGCTGCTCGGGCGTCCTGGCGCTGTTGCTCCAGGTGAGCGCGTCGTCCGGATCGCCGACGTCGATCTCGCCGATGCGGTCCGCGATCTGCTGCCGACGACGGTGCTCGAGCGCCGCAAGATGGGCTTCCCGGTGCCGCTCGGCCGCTGGCTCGCGTCGGACATGGGCCGCTTCGCGAAGGAGGTGCTGCTCGACCCGGAGTTCCAGGTCTCCGCCCAGGCCCTGCGGCTCAAGCGCAAGGTCGAGATGTACCAGTACGAGGAGCGCAAGGAGTCCGAGACGCGCAAGAAGACCGGCGGCGGCAGCGAGACGATCGACACCTACTACTACGATGAGGTGTGGGACGAGGACTTCCACGACTCCAGCCGCTTCGAGGATCACTCCTACCGCGGCTCGAACCCGCCCAGGAAGCCGATCGACTCCTTCACCTGGCAGGCCGAGGCGGTCGCCCTCGGCGCCTTCGCCCTCAGCAGGGACCAGGTGGGGCAGATCAACACCTGGAAGGAGCTGCCTCCTCCGGCCGAAGCGGCCACGCCGGTCATCGCCCTGCCCGGCAACCTGCAGAGCACCCGCGAGGGCTGGTACGCCGGGACGGGGACGCCGAGCGCGCCGCAGATCGGCGACGTGCGCATCAGCTTCCAGTCGGTCGGGCCGAGCGAGGTCACGGTCGTCGCGATGCAGATGGGCGACCGCCTGGTCGATTGGACCACGGCCCAGGGCAACCCGTTCAACGAGCTGCGCGTCGGCCTCCTGTCCAAGCCGGCGATGTTCGAGCGGCTGCGCACCGAGAACACGCTCCTGACCTGGGGCCTGCGCTTCGGCGGCTTCCTCTTGATGGCGATCGGCCTCGCGATGCTGTTCTCGCCGCTGGTCGCCCTCGCCGACGTCATCCCCTTCATCGGCAACCTGGTCGGCGCCGGGGTCGCCCTGTTCGCGGGGCTGATGGCCTTCGGCCTGAGCCTGTTCACGATCGCGGTGGCCTGGGTCGCGCACCGACCGATCGTCGGCGTGCCGCTGTTGCTCGGAGCGCTGCTGTGCTTCTTCCTGGTCGCGAAGGCGGGCAAGAAGAGGAAGGCGGCACGCTGAGCGGGTTCAGTCGACCCGTTCGATGTACCCGCCGTGCAGGAAGCCCTCGACCGCCCGGTCGCCGATCTGGGTCTGCACCTCGAGCCAGTCCCCGCGTTCGCCGACGATGTAGAACTCGTGGCCCCGCGGCAGGGGCGCGATGATCGCCCAGTTGGTGCCCGCCCCACGGCGCAGGTTGAGGGTCTCGCTGGTCACGCGCCCGACCGGCGGCCGCCAGCGATACTCTGCGCCGGGCTTGAAGCTGGCCCAGGCGCTGACCGCCTCGTTGCCGTGGCCGTCCCCGACCCGCACCCGCCAGAAGTGGGTGCGGTTCTTCTTCAGCTTGCCGGGCAGGCGGAAGCTGGTCGCGGCGCCGGCCTGCCGCTCGAGGGTCGTCACCCTGGTCTGCCGCTTCGAGGTGCTGATCTCGACCTCGAACCAGGCCTGCGTCCCCTCACCCGGATCAGTGTAGCCCCACTCCAGGCGCGGGTTGGCGTCGACCTCGCTCGCCTCCGCCGGGGCGCTGGGGGTGACCGTCGGGGGCAGGAGGTCGACCCCGAGCTCCAGCCAGCCCGTCGACAGCTCGGCCTCGGCGCTGGCGAGCCGCACCCGCCAGCGCAGCGCGCCGAGCTCGGGCAGGGCGAGCGACACCGCGTGCAGGCGCTCGGTGTCGGAGAAGCTGCCGCTGTCGTACAGGACCGTCCCGTCGGCGTCGGCGACCTCGACGCGGGCGTCGAAGGCCAGCGGCCGGTCGCGGACGTCGAGCTGGGCGGGGATCAGCCGCCAGGCTGGCGCGAAGCTGCCGTCGTAGCGGTCGGAGCCCAGCCAGGCGCCGTTCTGCCAGCCGGCGTCGGCGACCAGTGTCGGCACGCCCTCGCGCGGGACGCGGTCGGGGTCGACGACGACGTGGAAGTGGTCGTCGTGCTTCGGCCACTCGCGGATGATCGACGGGTTGAGCGCCTGTACGTCCGCGTGGTTGTACAGGATCTGCGTGGCCCCGAGGTCGATGATCAGCTGGGCGAGCTCGGCGGTCAGCGTCTGGTCTTCCCAGTCGACGTGGCAGATGTTCGGCCGCGTCGTGATGTCGATCGCGCAGCCGTCCTTGTGGGTCTTGTGCGGCGGGAAGTCGCTGCCGTCCTCCTTGGAGATGTCACCGATGCGGAGCACCGGGCCGTCCGGGTGCCGCGTGTGCCACTCCCGGGCGACCAGCTGCAGATGGCGGATGGTCTCCGGCAGCCCCCAGGCGCGGTTCGAGCCCGGGGAAGAGGCGAGGATGTACGAGCCGTCCTCGGCCTCGGGCATCTCGACGTAGCCGAGGTCCTGGGCGAAGAGCGCGGTGGCGCACAGCAGGGTCAGGGTCAACGTCCGCATCGCGCGGCCTCCATGATCAGCGCACGGCGAGCGGCGCGAAGTCCTTCCGATCGGTGGCGACCACCTCGACGCAGGACTGCGGATCGGCCGATGCCCCGCAGCGCACAGTGACCGTCTCCCCCGCCTTCGCCCGCCCGTAGGCGGCGATCAGCCCCGCGATCCGCGGGGCCAGCGCGGGGTCCATCGCGCCGCGGCTCACCCCGCACGGGCCCATGTGACTCTCGGCCACGAACAGCCAGTCATCCGCCTCGCGCAGCTCCTCGAGGATCGCGTTCTCGCGCTCGTTGCGCCCGACGACCACCTTGACCTGCGGGGTGAAGCGGAAGTGGCGGCCGACCTTGAGGAAGTCGATGTCGCTGACGGTCGCCCGCTCCTGGTGCTTGCGCAGGTCGTGGAAGCGGCGCCCGAAGCTCGGATCGGTCAGCAGGCAGCCGCCGGCGGGCGTCGGGTACTTCTCGATGCCGAGCTCTTTCGCCATGCGCATCTGCCGCTTGCGCGAGCGGCCGCTGATGTCCTCGAGCCGCTCGCGGTCGACCAGCCCCTCGCGCTCGGCCTTTGTCGCCGGCAGCAGCTTGGCGGACAGCGGCCGGAGCACCCGATCCTCGACCCCCGCGTCGGAGTCGACCACCCCCATCACCTTGCGCCGCTGGGACATCGGCCGCTGCCCGACCACCTCGCCGGTGATCAGGAAGTCGGCGCCGATCGCCTCGCGGTACTCGTCCGCCCAACGCAGCATCATCGCCCGGCAGTCGATGCAGGGGTTGGCGTTCTTCCCGTAGCCGTGCTTCGGGTTCATCACCATGTCGATGTATTCCTGGCCGAGGTGGGCCAGCTTGATCTTGATCTTCGGATGCAGGGGAATCTTCGCCGGGTCGTGCCCGCAGGCGCCGCCCTCGCCGGGCCCGCAGCCGAAGCTGGTCATGAAGGTCACGGCGCGTACGTCGACGCCCTGCTCGGCGACCATGCGGGCGGCGAGCTGGCTGTCGAGACCGCCGGACATCAGCGAGACCGCGACGGGCTTTTTCTTCTCGGCGGGCTTCTCAGCGTGTGGGCTGGACATCGTCGGCACCTCCGGCGCGCGATTCTATCGCCTCGCCGGCCGCGGGGGAAGATTTCCACCAGACGCCGGTCAGCAAATGATCACCGTCGAGCAGCCAGCGTCCCTCGAAGGACTGCCCGTCCGGAAACGGCCCGAGCGGCTCGGTCAGGCGCAACAAGAGGCGCCCCTCGCCCGCCTCGCAGAGACGCGCTGCCGAGAAGCCGAAGAAGCGACCGACGCGAGGCGCGAGGCACTTGTACAGCGCCTCCTTCGCGCAGAACACCAGGTAGCGCGCCAGCCCCCGGTCCTCCGGCCCGTTCTCGAGCCGCGCGAGCTCGTCGGGCAGGCAGATCAGGCGCTCGAGGGCGGGCTTCATGCCGCGGCCGCGGTGCTCGACGTCGACGCCGAGGCCGGCCAGCTCCTCGGTCCGGGCCGCGACCGCGCAGGCGAGCCCCCGGGCGTGGGCGATGCTGCCGAGGAAGCCCTCCGGCCAGACCGGCGCCCGTCGCTCTCCGATCGCGATCGCGCGATCGGGAGCTCCCAGCCGGCCGAGCGCCCGGCGGGCGCAGACACGGCCGGCGAAGAACTCCTCCTGGCGCTTCGTGCAGGCGGTGAGCACGGCGGCGCGCTCGAGGGGAAAGACCTCCTCCGCCTCCGCGGGCTCCGTCAGCGCGGCGAAGGCGACCGGCAGCGAGGGGAACAGCCCGCGGCGTAGCTCTTCCTCGAACGGGGTGACGGCGCTCACGGCTGGGCTGCCCTCCGGATCTTCACGGCAGCACGTAGAGCTCTTCGATGTTGTGCCAGTTGTGCGGCACCCGGGCCGACGGGCTCCAGCCCCGCAGCTGATCGTGCCCGGCGACGTAGACCGGAAGCACGAGCAGGGGGATCACCCGCAGGCGGGCGGCGACCCTCTGCTCGATCGCGCGGAAGCGCTCGAGCCGCCGTCGGGCGTCCGGCTCGGCGAAGGCCTCGGCGAAGGCCACGTCGAGCCCCGCGCGCATCGTCGGCGGCGCCGCCTGGCGCACCCGGATGGCCCGGCGCAGGCTGCCTGGCGCCTGCCGCCGCGCCAGGCGCAGGCCGATGTCGTAGCCGACGGGGGCGTCCTCGAGCGGCCCGACGGCGAGCGGTCGGAAGCTGATCGCGATGCCGCGCCGGCCGAGCAGCTGGCCGAAGACGGTGTCGAGCAGCAGGCTCGGGCTCTGCTCGGCGACCAGCTCGACCTTGTGGCCGTGGACATCCTCACGGATGCCGTCGCCGTCACGGTCGACGAGCCCGAGGGTCGTCAGCAGGCTGTCGGCGGTGCGCGGGTCGTAGGCGAAGGCGCCGGCGGGAGGAGGCCGGTCGCGGCCGCCGAGGGCGCGGTCGAGCAGCTCGCGCCGCTCGACACAGCAGGCCAGCGCCTGCCGGAAGGCCGGGTCGCGCAGCCAGGCGACCCGGCAGGCCGCCGCCTCGGTGGTGTCGGCGGGGCCCTGGTGGAAGTGCAGCTCGAGATCATCCGTCTGGCCGTGCAGATAGGCGAGCCGGAAGGTGTATCGCCGCGCGCTGGACAGGAGCCGGTCGAGCCGCTGCGGAAACAGCTCGACGGCGTGCAGGCTGCCCTCCCGGAAGCGCCGCAGGGGGTCGCGCACCGCCCGCAGGTGCACCGCTTCGGCGTAGGGGAGCTGCTGCCCCGCCAGATCGAACTTCCAGTAGCCGTCCGTCACCGGGCCGAGGGCCGCGCGCCCGGCGTGGCGGGAGAGCTGGTAGCGCTGCGGGTTGCCGCCCGCGTCGAAGACGATCCCCCTGCGGTCGAGCACGAAGGGGCCGGTGCCGCGGTAGTCCCGGCGCGCGGACTGCGCGCTGCGGCGCGGGGCGATGCCGAGCAGGCTCAGCCGCTCGAGAAAGGCGGAGTCGTGGCGCGGGAGCACGAAGTGCAGCGTGTCGTCCCCCGCCGCCCGCATCCCCGGCAGGGCGCGCAGCCCGAGGGTCAGCGCCGCGGCCGGCGCCCGCGGATGGCGCGGGGCGTCGAGGCGCAGCACGGAGAACTGGACGTCCCGCGCGGTCAGCGGGCTGCCGTCGCTGAAGCACACCCCGCGCCGCAGGACGAAGGTCCAGCGCAGGCTGTCAGCGGAGACCTCCCAGCTGCGCGCCAGGCACGGCACGAAGCCGGTCTCCGAGGCCCGCACCAGTGGCTCGTAGACCAGGTGACGCCAGCTCGGCGGGCCGAGCAGCACCGCGTGCAGGCTGTCCTCGAGCCGCGGCACCGCGAACACCAGCTTGAAGGGGGAGCGCTCGCCGCGGACGGGCACCTGCACCGCGCCGGGCCGCAGGACCACGCCGGAGTCGCCGACCGGCCCGCCTTCGCCGTCGCCGTCCGGGCCGGTGTCGCCGCAGCCGATGAGAGCGAGGGCGAACAGCAGGCAGAGAGCGCGCGCGGAGGCCACGTCAGCCCACGAGCAGTCCGCGCAGCTCGGCCGTGATCGCGTCGCCGACCGCGCTCATCGGGGCCGCCTTGTCGAGGCCGACCAGGTCGTAGGTCAGCGGCTCGCCGCGCTCGAGCACATTGCAGACCGCGGTCTCGATCTTCGCGGCCGCGGCGCCGAGGGCGTCGACCTGCTTCTGGTCGCCGAGCCAGGCGAGGGCTTCCTTGACCGACATGATCATCGCGATCGGGTTGACCTTGTCCTTGCCGGCGTGGCGCGGCGCCGAGCCGTGGATCGGCTCGAACATCGCGTGGGAGTCGCCGACGTTGCAGCCGACCGCCATGCCCATCCCGCCCTGCAGCACGCTGGCGAGGTCGGTGACGATGTCGCCGAACATGTTGGTCGTGACGCAGACGTCGTACCACTCGGGCTTGCCGATCAGCCACTGGGTGAAGGCGTCGACGATCGCGACGTCCTTCTCGATCTCCGGGAACTCGGCGCCGATTTCCTGGAAGATGTCGTGGAAGAACTGGCAGCCCTTCAGGACGTTGTTCTTGACGATGCAGGTGACCCGCTTCTTGCCGTCCCCGGGCGCCCCGTTGCGCTTCTCGGCGATCGCGAAGGCGCGGCGGATGATCCGCTCCGAGGAGGCGCGCGTGATCACCCGGCTGTCTGCGGCGACGACGCCGCGGCCCCCGGGCGCGAGGGTTCCGCCGAAGCCGGCGTACAGCCCCTCGGTGTTCTCGCGCAGGATCACCATGTCGACCTTGCCCGGCTCCCAGACCTGCTTCATCGTGCCGTGGATGCGGTGACGCACGCCGGGGTACAGCTTGACCGGCCGCACGTTGGCGTACAGGTCGAGGCGCGTCCGGTTCCCGATCACCGGCGAGTAGCCGGCCATGCGCCCGTCCGCCATCGTGACCGGGCCGCCTTTTTCGGACGGCCAGCCGACCGCGCCGAGCAGGATCACGTCGGCGACGTCACAGCGCTCTTCGGCGCCCTCGGGCCAGTCGCGCGAGCCGTGCTCGAGGTAGAACTGGCCGCCGCAGGGGATCTCCTCGACCTCGAAGTCGATGCCGGTCGCCTCACCGACGCAGCGCAGCACCTTCAGGCCCTCACGCAAAACCTCGGGGCCGGTGCCATCTCCTGGCAGAGCAACGACATGGAACTTCATCGGGGGACTCCTTCGCGGGGTTCGGGTCGCCTATGATAGCACACCGCCGGGGGGATTGCAGTCGAGCACGAACAGCACGTGCTTGTGCACCGTGCGCCCGAGCCAGCGGAACTCCCGGAGCGTCAGCCCCTGCTCGACGAAGCGCCGCCACCAGGTCGCCGGGCTCGCGAAGCGCAGCTGCTCCTCGGGCATGCCGCGCAGGCGGTTGGCGCTGTGGTCGAGGAAGGTCAGGAGCGCCTTCTCCCAGGGCTGCTCGTAGGTCGACTCGAGCACGAGCAGCCGCCGGCAGACCCGCGCGGCCTCGGCGAGCACCCGCCCGGGGTCGGCGCAGTGGTGCAGCACGTAGCTGAGGATGCCGGCGTCGAAGGCGCCGTCGGGGAAGGGCAGCGTGCGTCCGTCGTAGCGCTGGAAGGGGAGCGCGCTCCGGTTGCGATCCTCGACGTCGACCAGGCTGACCGCGTGGCCGTCCGCGGCGGCGCAGGCGCCGACGTAGCCCTCGGCCGCGCCGATGTCGAGCAACCGGCAGGCGGGCGGGAGGTGCGGAGCGCAGGCGGCGTATTTGCGCGCGGCGCGGCGGCGCAGGGCCCAGCGGGCGGCGGCGAGCAACACGTTGTCCTCCAGGGATGCGTTCGGGCGCCCGGCACCGTACCATAGAAGGAGAAGCGAGGAGGGAATCATGATGCGCGCCGTGACGTTGATCGAGTTGATGCTCGCCGTGATCCTGGTCGCGATCCTGTCGGTGACGATCTTCATAAGCTTCGATCAAACCACCGAGGATGCCCAGGACGCCTGGCTGATCGACCGCCAGAAGAAGCTGCAGGTCGAGCTGAACATGATCTACGCGAAGGTCTTCCAGGACTCGGTCGCCGCCCCCGTGCCGCTGATCGACTGGCGCTACGCCGGCGCCCTCGGCCGCGCGCCCGAGCTCGCCGCCGAGCCCGCCGCGGTCAAGCAGGGCCCGCTGGTCAACGGCGTACCGCTGCTGTTGACCCGCCGCTTCCAGACCCGGCTGTTCGAAGAGCTGCAGCTCGGCATCGACATCGTCCGCTACAACGAGTTCGGTTTCGCCGCGGTGCTGAACCGCAACGGCCTGAAGGCGCTCTGCTTCGGCGAGGGCAGCACCGTGACCGACCCCTACGTCAGCCAGGGCCGCTTCCCGCTGCTCGTCAACGTCTACGACCTGCTCGATGCGGCCGGCCTCGGCGGCAACGTCAGCGACGGCAACCTGCTCGGCGAGCTGTTCGCGGGCGGCGGCGGAGGCCAGGAGGGCGCGGGCCTCGACGGCGCGATGAGCAACAACTTCAGCGATGGCGGCGGCACGGGCTGGAACTACACGGCGCCGCCGGCCGCCCCGGACGAGGTTCCCCTCGGGCCCCTGCCCCAGAACCCCGACGGCAGCCCGGACAGCTCGCTCGACTGGATCTCGAACCTCGTGCCGGTCGAGCTCGACGGGAAGGGCGAGGCGGTCTACAACGGCCCGCCGTTCAACAACTAGGCTCGCCGGCTGCAGGCCTCCCCCCTTGCGCACCGGGCGCCGAGCGCCAGAATGGGCGCAGCTTCAGCCGGGAGGGGGCGGGATGCCCAGCGAGTTCTTCAGCCAGCGCCGCGTCGAGTTCGCCGACACCGACACCGCGGGCATGCTGCACTTCACGATGTACGCCCGCTACGCCGAGGAGGCCGAGCACGCCTTCTTCGTCGAGCTCGGCCAGGTGCCCTTCGTGCGCGAGCCGGACGGCGCCTTCGTCGGCTTCCCGCGGCTCGCGGTCCAGAGCGAGTTCCGCAAGCCCGCCGCCTTCCACGACCTGCTCGACATCCAGCAGTGGGTCAGCAAGCTCAGCCGCCGCACCCTCGAGATCTCGACGCTGTTCACCTGCGGCGGCCAGGAGACCGCGCGGCTGAAGATGACCATCGCGCAGTGCCGGGGCCGTCCGAACGGCAAGCTCGAGATCCTGCCGGTCCCGGAGCTGTTGCGGGCCAGGCTCGAGGTCTCGGCGCGGCCGCCGTTGGAGTTCCGCTAACGGTCGCTGCGCGGGGCCTCCTGCGTCTCGGTGCGGTTCATCTTCTTGCCGCCGGAGCGGGTGTGGGTGCGGATCTTCATCGAGCGGGCTCCTGCGTCTCGGTGCGGTTCAGGATGCGACCGCCGGAGCGGGTGTGGGTGCGGGTTTTCATCGCGCGTCCTCCAGGATCTCGTTGCGGTTCATCTTGTGGGAGCCGGAGCGTGTGCGTGTGCGGATCTTCATCGCGGGGCCTCCTGCGTCTCGGTGCGGTTCATCTTCTTGCCGCCGGAGCGGGTGTGGGTGCGGGTCTTCATGGGATCCTCCTCATCGGCAGCAGGAGCGCCGCGTCGTTCGGTCTCGTTCTGAGGGACGACGAGAGCACAGCCTGTGCCAATACGCCCATCGCAGGATTTTCGCGGGCTGGCGGAGAATCACTGCGGAGCGGGAGGAGCGACGGGGAGGGAGTTCCTGATTTCTCAGGAGGCGGACACGTCGGCGCCAGGTACCAGCCCAGGATCGAGCGGGCGTAGCTTCCTACTCCGCCTTGATCAGCATCCCCCCGTCGACCGGCAGCACCACCCCGGTCACCCAGGACGCCTGCGGCGAGCAGAGGTAGAGGGCCGCCGCCGCGATGTCGGCGGGCTGGCCGACGCGGCCGAGGGGGTGGGCCGCGCCCATGCCGGCGAGGGCCGACTCGACCTCGCCCGGGGCGAAGCGCTGGCGGTGGATCGGCGTGTCGACGACGGCCGGGCTGATCGCGTTCGCCCGCACGCCAAAGGGCGCGAGCTCGAGGGCCAGGCTGCGGGTCAGGTTGTCGAGCGCGGCCTTCGAGGCGCTGTAGGCAGAGAGCTGCGGAATCGGCGCGCTGCCGAGGGTCGAGGAGATGTTGAGGATCGCCCCGCGCCGAGCCTTCAGGCTCCCGGCGAAGGCCCGACACAGGAGGAAGGGCCCGCGCACGTTGACCGCGAACATCCGGTCCCAGTCGTCGCAGCTGGTCTCCCAGACCGGCGCGGCGCACACCACCCCGGCGTTGTTGACCAGGATGTCGAGCCCGCCGTGGCGCTCGACGACCGCCGCAGCGAGGGCTTCCACCGCCGCCTCCTCCGAGACATCGGCGGCCTCGGCGCGGACGGAGGGACCGAGCGCGGCGCAGGCCTCGGCGAGCACCTCGGCCCGGCGGCTGGTGATCACGACGGTCGCCCCCGCCTCGGCGAAGGCCGCGGCGATGCCCCGCCCGATGCCGGTGCCGCCGCCGGTGACGAGCGCGATCTTGCCGGCGAGGGTGCTCATCCGGCCAGCTCGCGGCAGGCGCCGACGAGGTCATCGACGCCGAGCCCCTGCTCGGCGAGCAGCGGGTCGGGCTTGCCCGAGGTGCCGTAGCGGTGCGTGCCCATGCGCTTGAACTTCGTCGCGACGCCGGCCTCGACCAGGGCGGTCGCGACCTGCACGCCGAGGCCGCAGTCGCGGTTGTGGTCCTCGTAGACGATCATCCCGCGCGTCTCGCGGGCGGCCGCGACCAGGCTGGCGGTGTCGAGGGGGCGCACCGAGGCGCAGCTGAGCACCCGCACCGAGACCTCGCCGCGCAGCCGGTCGGCCGCCTCGACCGCGCGCCAGGCGACGTCGCCGAAGGTGACGACCGTCACGTCCTCGCCGCCGCGCAGCAGGTCGGCCTTGCCCGGCTCGAAGCGGTAGTCGCCGGCGAAGAAGGGGGCGCCCTGTTCGTCGCAGATCACCGGCAGCTTGCTGCGACCCATCGGGATCAGCATGTTGCCGCGGTGGCAGGCCGCGTAGCGGATGATCCGGTCGGTCTGGTTCGGGTCGGCGGGCACGAAGATCCGCAGGTGGTAGGGGCCGTGGCCGAGGGCGAGGAAGTCGATCGCCTGGTGGGTCTGGCCGTCCTCGCCGACGTCGAGCCCGCAGTGGGTGGTGGCGATCTTCAGGTTGGTGTCGTTGAGGTCGTTGAGGCGCTGCTGGTTGTAGGCCTCGGCCATCGCGAACACGCCGAAGGTCGAGAAGAAGGGCACGATGCCCTCGACCGACAGGCGCCCGGCCAGGGTCGCGGCGTGATGTTCCTGGATCCCGCACTCGATGAAGGCCTCGGGGCAGACCTTCTCGAGGGCCCCCATCTTCACCGAGCCCTGCAGGTCGCAGGTCAGGCCGACGACGCGGGTCGCCCCGGCCCGGTTGTTCGCCTCCGCGAGGTCGGCGAGGGCGTTGCCGTAGGCCGAGCGGCAGTCGGTCTTGACGTCGGCCCCGTAGTCGCGCGGGGTGCCGGCGTCGAGCTCTGGCAGCTCGATCTCGCGGTGGTGCTCGGGCAGGCCTTCGGGGCGGAAGGCCGCGCGGTCGGCGAGCAACCCGTCGAGGTCGTCTTCGACGCCGAGGGCGGCGAGGGCTTCCCGGGCCTGGTCGACGGACAGGGCCGAGCCGTGGTACTTCGCCTTGTTTTCGATAAAGGGCACGCCGCGGCCCATCACGGTCCTGCCGATCAGCACGGTCGGCCTGTCGCCCGGCTCGAGGTAGGCCTCCGCGAAGGCCGCGCGCAGACCGGGCAGGTCGTGCCCGTCGAGCTCGACGACCCGCCAGCCGCCGGCCCGCCATTCCGCCGCGATGTCCTGGGGCATGATCCGCTCGATGTCCCCGCCGATCTGCAGCTTGTTGTAGTCGATGAAGGCGATCAGATTGCTCAGGCCGAACTTGACCGCGAAGCGGCGGGCCTCGGAGATTTGACCTTTTTGCTGCTCACCGTCCCCCATCAGCACGAAGACCCGCGCCTCCTTGCCCGCCATGCGCAGGGCGAGGGCCGATCCACAACCGGCGCTGAGGCCCTGGCCGAGGTTGCCGGTGTTCCACTCGACGCCGGGCACGCCGAACTCGACGTGGCCGCCGAAGTCGGTGCCGGGGTAGCGGAAGGAGCGCATGAACTCCGCGCGCTCGAAGTATCCCCAGGCGGCGAGGGTCGAGTACACGCCGGGGGTGATGTGGCCGTGGCTGACGATCACCCGGTCGCGGTCGGGATGCAGCGGTTTTTCGGGAAAATGCCGGGCGCCCGTGTAGATGGTCAACAGGGCGTCGAGGGTGGACATAGACCCGCCCGGATGGCCGCAACCGGCGAGGGTGGTCGAGCGGATGCAGTCGCCGGCCAGGTCCTTGCGCAGGCCGGTCAGCGTCTCCAGTTGTGACGGGGTCAACGGACCAGCGGAGAAGGGGGCGCGTAGCATGGTGGCCTGGGCCTCCGGGAAAAGCCGCACTCTAGCGCTCCGGCGTGGGGGCGTCAAGGTCGGCCGGGGAAGCCTGTTCGCGGGTCCTCGAGAGGGGTTGTGGAACACCCCTGGTGTGTCTGCTATACTGGGACGACTCTTTGCAAAGCCAGCTCTACAACCGTGTGGCGGAGAACATCATGTCGTTGCTCGACCAGATCAGGGGCAAGTCCAGGACGATCAGCCTTTCCCAGCTCGGCCAGACCGGTTTCGACAACATCGAGGTGCTGTCGGAGAGTGAGCTGATGGGGCTGGTGGGCAGCTCCGGGGGTGGAGGAGGGGGCGCCGACGCCGCTGAGCTCGAGCGCCTCCGCCAGGAAAACAACGAGCTGCGTCGCGAGCTGCAGGACACCCGCGAAGAGCTCCAGAGTGCCGGCGAACTGATCCAGAGACTGCAAGAACTGTCCGAGGCCTGACCGCACACCACCGGAGACGACCGATGAGCAGGACGAAGCGCAAGAAGAAGCTGTCGACAGCGCGCCTTCTGAAGGACGGCGTCCTGACCTTCCGACAACTGAACGAATGCGAGAAGGCCGTGCTGGCCGGAGAGGAAAACGACCTCTACACGGCGGCGGTCACGCGCGGCTACGCGAAATCCGAGCAGCTCGACTCGTGCCTGCTCGTGCGCAAGCAGACGGCCTCGAACCCGTTCGCGAAGATCCGCCCGGTCCAGCTGGTCTCGGCGGGCAAGATCACCTTCAAGCAGCTCAACGAGGCCGACAAGGTCGCGCGGCTGTCGAACGGTGAGCGGAACGTCCACGAGGTGCTGATCGAGAAGGGCTTCATCACCGAGGAAGACCTGCAGGCGCTCGTCGACAAGACGCAGAAGGTCAAGAAGGCCCGCGTCAAGGAGACGACCCGGGCGCTCGGCCTGGTCAAGTCCGGCGTGATCAGCTTCAAGCAGCTCAAAGAGGTCGAGAACCTCAAGCGCATCGACCCGACGCAGTCGCTGTCGAACCTGCTGATCGAGCGCGGCTACGCGAACCAGGACGAGGTCAAAGAGCTCGACGCGACGGCGACCGCGGCCTTCACCCTGCCCCCGCCGAAGCGGCGCCGCACGGCCAAGGACATGGTCGTGCCCGACCTCGACGAGCGCGAGGCGAAGACCGACCCGGGTGTCAGCGGCAAGAAGAAGCACAAGACCGGCCTCGAGCGCCGCTACCCGACCGCGCAGGAGTTCCAGGCCGCGCGCACCGAGGTCGGCGGCGGAAACGTCTCCAGCGAGACCGCCGGCTTCGGCGACTCCGGCGACTTCCAGATGGCGCAGACCTTCATCGAGACGCCGGCGGGCACCGAGGATTATCCCTCCTTCGGCCCGTCTCCCGAGCTCTCGCACGAAGACTTCGAGTCCCAGCCGACGTTCATGGAGGTCGACGACAACGGCCTCGCGGTGCCGCCCACCGAGGGTGACTACCCCGACGTGCCGACCGACGTCGACTTCGACGACTCGGCCCAGACGTTCATCGACATGGAGGCGGGCAGCGAGTCGCAGTCCTCCGACTCGATGCGCACCTTCGTCGACAGCGGGACCCATCCGGGCTCCGACAGCGGCAGCGGCTTCGGCAACATGTCCGGCTCCGGCTCGGGCGTCCTGCGCCAGACCTTCATGGACTTCGGGGATGTCAGCTCCGGCGACCACCTCGCCCACCGCCAGGCGAAGACCCCGGCCAGCGGTGTGCGGCGTCGGCGCAGTCGCACCGGCTCGGGCTCCGGCTCGCAGGCGGGCGCGGGCTCGGGTTCCGGCTCCGGCTCGCAGTCGGGGAAGCGCAGCCGCTCGAAGAAGAACCACCCGCTGATCGGCGAGGTCATCGGCGGCTGCCAGATCGGCAAGCTGCTCGGCCAGGGCGGTATGGGCGCGGTGTTCAAGGCCCGTCACCTCGGCCTGAAGCGCGATGTCGCGATCAAGGTCATCTCGCCGCACCTCGCCTCGAACCAGCAGCTGATCCAGCGCTTCATCCGTGAGGCGCGCTCGGCGGCCGAGCTGAACCACAAGGCGATCGTCGCGGTCCACAACGTCGGCCACGAGAAGGGCTACCACTTCATCGAGATGGAGTACGTCAAGGGCAAGGGCCTCGACGAGTATCTCAAGGAGAAGGGTCCCTTCCCGATCGAGAAGGCGGTGTCGATCATCGCCGATGCCGCCGAAGGCCTGGCCGAGGCGCACGCGCGCAACATCGTCCACCGCGACATCAAGCCCGAGAACCTGATGCTGGTCGACAAGACCAAGGACGTGAAGATCACGGACTTCGGTCTCGCCCGCGGCGGCTCCGAGATGCAGGAGCTGACCAAGGTCGGCCAGATCCTCGGTACGCCCGCCTACATGTCGCCGGAGCAGTGCGCCGGCGAGAAGGTCGACAGCCGCTCGGACATCTACTCGCTCGGTGCGACCTTCTACGCGCTGGTCACCGGGAAGATGCCGTTCATCGGCGATTCTGCGCTCGAGATCATGCAGAAGCATCTCGACCAGGATCCCCTGAACCCGCGCGAGTACAACCCGGACATCCCGGGCAGCGTCGTCAGCGTCGTCTACAAGATGATGGCGAAGCGGCCGGAAGACCGCTTCCAGTCGGCCAAGGACGTGTGCAAGGCGCTCGAGCGCATCAAGCGCGAAGAGGGCAAAGAGAAGATCGCCGAGATCCAGAAGCAGATCGGCGAGCAGTACAAGATCATCAGCAAGCTGGGCCAGGGCGGTATGGGTGCCGTCTACAAGGCGACGCGCCTGTCGGACAAAGAGGCCGTCGCCATCAAGGTCCTGTCGATGGAAGTCACCGAAGACGAGATGGGGCGCTTCAAGCGCGAGGCCGAGACGGCCGGGTCGATCGACCACCCCAACGTCGTCAAGGTGCTCGACTACGACGTCGGCGGCGAGCTGAACTACATCGTGATGGAGTACGTCGCGGGAACCTCGATCCGCGACATGATCCGCAACGAGGGCAAGCTCGACACCCGCGAGGTCACCGCGATCCTCGAGGAGACCCTCAAGGGCTTGAAGGCCGCCCACGACAAGGGCATCGTCCACCGCGACATCAAGCCGGACAACGTGATGGTGTCGATGGAGTCCGGCGCGATCAAGATCGCCGACTTCGGTCTGGCGCGCGAGATCGACGCCCAGTCCGAGGTCACCCGGGCGGGCTTCATCCTCGGTACGCCGCACTACATGTCGCCGGAGCAGTGCAAGGGCCTCGAGGTCGACCACCGCTCGGACATCTACTCGCTCGGTGTCAGCGTCTACTTCATGCTGACCGGCCAGACGCCGTTCGCCGGCGACACCCAGATGACGATCATGCTGCAGCACCTCAAGACGGTGCCGCCGATGGTCCACGAGGTGTGCGACGAGGTGCCCGAGGGCATGTCGAACCTGGTCGCGAACATGATGGCCAAGAAGGCCAAGTACCGCTACCACACGATCGAGGAGATCCAGAAGGACCTCCAGCGCCTGCGCGAGAACAAGAAGGTCGCGAAGCGCCGCCGGGTCGACGAGGTCTACGACGAGGCCGGCGGCAAGAAGGTGTGGATCGTCGCCTCGCTGATCGCGGTGGCGGTGCTGGCCCTCGGTGCCATGGTCGGCGGCAACATGTACGTCGACTACCAGGCGCGCCAGCAGGAGATCGAGGACAAACGCCTCGCCCAGGAAGCGCAGCAGCGCCGCGAAGACGCCGCGATCGCGCTCGACAAGGAGATCGGCGAGGCGCTCGCCGCGACCCGGAGCTCCACCAAGGAGAACATCGAGGCGAACCAGTTCGCCGATGTGATCCCGGCCTTCGAAGAGCTGCTCGTCCAATACCGGCCGACCGGGGACACGAGCCTGGCCCAGTCGGAGAACGAGAAGGTGCGGACGCGCCGCCTCGAGCAGCTTCAGGCCGCGCTCAATGAGGTCAAACGCAAGGAGGAAGAGCGCGACCGGGCCGCCGAGCGCGCGCTCGAGAACCTCGCGGCCTCCATCCACAACAACACCGTGTCCCTGATGCGCAATGACGCGGAGCAGCTCCTTGTCGAGGTCAAGGCCGAGCGTCAGGAACCGTCGGAGTACGACGACAAAAACCAGGCGCTCGCCAACGAGATCCGCGAACAGATCGGGTTGGCCGAGCAACTGGTCGCGCTGGGCGACCACGGGTTGAACGTCGACACCGGAGAGAAGGTGCTCGGGGCCTCCGAGTACTACGACAGCGTGGTGCAGCAGCTCCATGAGGTCGCGAGTACCCAATACACCGAGATCAACCGACGGGCGCGGGTCGCCGAGCAGAAAGAGGGCTTCCTCGACGAGGCCATCGAGCACCTGCAGGGCTTCGTCGACGCCGAGTCGTACAAGGACACCCCGGCGCACAAGCGTGCGAATGAGCTGCTCGCGATGAAGATCGCAGATGAAGACCTCAACTCCTCTGCCTTCCGGAACGCGCGTGACCTCTACCGGGACCTGAAGAACCGCCACGACACCGAGAGCGGCGACTTCGATCTCGGCAGCGCCATCACCTTTTCCCTCGAGCTGCAGCGGTTCGCACGCAACGTACCCTCCGATGCCGAGCTCTTCGCGCAGAAGGCTGACAGCTTGCGCGGGGGCGTCGAGCGCGACATCACGGCGATGCGCGAGGCCGTGATCAGTGAGATCCTCGCCGAGGTCGAGAGCCTGGTCGAGCGGAACCAGACCGCCGCGGCCAAGCAGGAGCTGCTGAAGCTCGAAGACAACGAGGACTGGCCGGCCGGGACGACCGACGCCCTGGAAGACCGGCTGGCCGAGCTCGAGCTCGAGTCGGACAAGGCCGCGACAGAGCAGTACAACCTCGCGCTCAAACACTTCAACGACCAGCACTACCTGCTCTGCCGGAGCGTGCTCGACGCGATGCTCGGCTCCGATGAGGCGGCGAACTTCACCAAGTACGAGGCCGCGGTCGACCTGCAGGAGGAGAACGCCTCCTTCGCGCTGCTGCACGAGGAGACGACCTCGATGGTGTTCGTCAACGCGGGCACCTTCCCGATGGGGACCGACGACCAGAACCGCTGGCTCGACGCCCACCCGCAGCACCCGCAAGAGACCGACGCCTACTTCATCGACAAGGAAGAGGTCAGCATCCTCGAGTACCAGGCCTTCCTCCGGGCGACGATCAACGATCCCGCGCGGTACTCGGACATCGCCAACGATCCGACCCCTGGCCAGCACCTCCCGGCGAACTGGGAGAGCATCGACCGCCCGGGCGGGAAGCCGACCGATCCGGTGACCGGTGTCCGGTACTGGGATGCCGTCGCCTACGCCAACTGGTGCGGCAAGCGGGTCCCGACCGAGCAGGAGTGGGAGAAGGCCGCCGCCTGGGGTCCGCTCTGCAAGAATCCCTCGGACAAGTACATCTTCCCCTGGGGCAACACCTTTCAGGAGAGCAAGTGCAACTGCAAGCCCGGCTTCGACGGCGCCGAGGTGGTCTTCCCCGTCAGCTCCGGCCGAGAGGGCGCGAGCCGCTACGGCGCGGTCAACATGGCCGGCAACGTGTTCGAGTGGACCCAGGGCTACGAGGGCCCAGACGGTCTGGCCTACTACCGCGCCTACGAAGGCTCGACCAACGACGAGAAGGGCTACAACGCTCCGGAGGTGCTCCGCGTCGTGCGTGGCGGTTCGTTCATGCTGCCCGACTACTACGTCCAGGCCTTTGAGACCACAATCCGCGACGCGCGCAGCGCGAACGACTACTGGACCGATGTCGGCTTCCGCTGTGTGCGCGACGCCTACGAGAAGAAGGACGGCCAGGGAAAGTGAGTGGCGACGCCTCGCCCTACGCAGGGAGAACTGAAATGCGCTGGTTGACCTCGGGCCTCGCGGTCGCGTTGGTGCTGCTGGCGGGGTGCCGGGCGCCCCAGGAACGCGACGTCTTGAAGAGGACGACGTTCGACCAGGCGAAGAGGAGCGGCAACAGCCAGCTCTTCCGCTACCCGCTGCCGCTGAAGGTCGGCGTGACCCCGACCGTCCAGGACTTCGAGGGGGCGGGCAGCTTCTTCCTGGAGGAAGACAAAGATCTGATCCCGCAGGCCTTCGGACAGGTCAACCCCGAGAACGTCTACAAGCTGCCGGTCACGACGACCGAGACCGATGTGACGGCGGCCCTCATCCGCGCGCTGGGCGCAGAGGCCGTGGACGAGTCGGGTGCGCCCCTCAGCGGGCTGAACATGTTCCGGGAGCTCGACCCTCGGCCCTACATCGGCACCCGCGGTCAGGCCGGCATCTGGCTCCTGCCCGAGGCCGACTCCGAGTTCTACGACTACCTGATCGTCCCGAAGGTGACCCGGAACTACGTCGCCTACACCGGCAGCAACGACGCGTGGTGGATCCCGGGGCTGATCGGCTGGATCTTCGCCTGGATCCCGACCTACTTCGTGCCTGACGAGACCTTCCACTCCTTCCTGGAGGTCGAGCTCGAGATCTACAACGTGCGGCTCGCGGCGTCGACCATGCGCCGGCTCCAGGAGCAGAACGTCCAGGACGAAGTGGAGATCCGGCAGGCGCTCTTCGACAGCGGGGCGTTGGTGTACGCTCCCACAGCAGAACACGACATAGAAGACGATGTCGACGATGTCGACATGGGCGTGACGCTCACGGTCCTGTGGTCCGCGGTGACGGTGCGGATGTTCGGACAGTCCTGGGGCGTGCTGACCGAGGGCAACTACGAGAACGTCTCCGAGGTCGTCACGCCGCCCGCGCTGGCGGAGGTCGTCGCAGAGCTCGCCGATCTGATGGATCGGAACTTCTTCGGCCAGATCGACGAAGAGGGCGCTCTCGAGGCCTTCGAATCGGCGGCACCGAAAGCATGGGCGATCGTCGTCGGCGTCAACGATTACAGGGACGACGCTCTGAAGCAGCGCTCCTACGAAGGCGAAGAGCTCGTCAACTTCGCCGAGGGCGATGCCGCCGAGATGCAGAAGTTCCTGCTCGATTGCGACTTCCCCAAGAGCCAGGTCAAGGCGCTGATCGGGAGGGAGAACGCGACCAAAGCCAATATCGTCAAGGCTTTCGAGGCGTTGCAGGGAACGAAGACGCTGGACGATGACCTGATCGTCATCTACCTCGCGGGCCAGTCCGCGATCGACGGTCCGCGCGATGCGAGCGGAGCTCTGTTGCCGATCGGGCCGGATTCCGCCGGCGTCGAGTCCGACCAGTATCGGAAGTACTTCCTGCCGTCGGACGCGTCGACCTCCAACCTGGAGGGCACGGGGCTCGAGCTCAGGCGCCGTGGCGATCCCAACGACCCCCGGCTGCCGCCCGACCCCGGGTTGATCGACCTGATCGACAAGCTCGGCTCCGAGAACGTCGTCGTGATCCTCGACACGGGTTTCGGTCTGCACAGCTACATGCCGGACGATCTGGTGAACCTGCTCGACGAGGACCGGAACCGCCGCCTGACGATCGACGAGCGGCCCTTCCTGGCGGAGGACTTCCTCGAGGACATCTGTGACCCGGACGGACGCCATCTCCTTCTGACGACAGGAATCAATCAACCGGTCTACCAGAACGTCGCGCAGGGTTGGGGGGAGTACCGCCA
>JAUIEM010000162.1 GCA_030428695.1 bacterium | reverse complement strand
TCCTGCTCGCCGCGACCCAGGAGGGCGGCCCCGCCGGCGCGCGCCCCGTGGACCGGCCGTCCTTCCTGATCCAGCGCCTGCTGCGCGACCCCGTCGCGGCCGCGGAGGTCCGCCAACGGGCCGACTTCGCGAGCCGCTACGGCGTGGTCCCGCTGCCCGGGCCGGCGGGGAGCTCGATCCTGAGCTTCGCGCTCGGCCGGGACAGCCACGCCGACTTCGAACGTGGGTTCTCCATGCGGACGGTGTTTCCGTACACCCACGCAGATGATGGGATCTCGCTGGCGGGGCGGGTGCGCGCGTACTCGCGCTTCGCCTGCAGCGACGTGTTGCGCTGCACGATCGACGCGGACGGGATGTTCGGGCTGCGGGTCGACGCGGAGTTCTTCCGGCAGGTGGGCCTGTTCAACGGCTGGGAGATGTTCGTCGACTCCCACGCCCACATGTGGGGGAACCGACGCAGAAACGAGCGCCCGGGCACGCGGCAGATCTTCCACGACCGGCACGGCGCCGAGTCGAGGCGGGACGAGCGGCAGATCCACATCGGAGGCCCGATCGCGCGTACCAGCCTCGGCCTCGGCGCGCTCATCCTGTCGGGCAACGCGGTCCAGGACCGGCTGCACACGCTGCGCTCCGTGCGCCTGGTCGCGTACCTGGAGGAGCCCCAGAAGCCGCCATCCCCCCCGCAGAAGGTGCGACCTCTCGAGCATCGCGGCGGGCCGATCACGATCCTCTCGCCGAACCTGGAGGTCGAGAACCTTCCGGCCACCCTCGAGGAGCTCTTCGACAGACGGGTGACCATGCCGATCAAGGGTCAGTGGGTCGGCGGCGAGCGTTCCTCCCCGATCTTCCGCATCGCCCGGACCTCGGGTGACTTCGAGGTGTGGACGGTCGTCGAGACCGACAGCTTCCCGCTACACGCCGCGGGCATCGGCTGCGTGACCGCGCGCTCGTACTTCGACGCGTGCCGGCTCGAGTACCACGGACCCGCCTCGAACACCGTCCACCCGCGCGGCGCCGTGCTGCGCCTGCAGGGCGGCCTGCGCTGGGACGAGACCGTGCACGAGGTGGCGCTGGAGAGCCCGGTGGTCCTCGGCCTGCGCCGCCAGGACGACTGGTTCACCGCCTTCGCCTGCACCCTCGAGGGCGTGCCCGAACCCCTCGCCCCCCCGCTGTACGCCCCCCACGTCGGCCAGCACGTCGACCTGGTGCTGTACACGCGCGGCATCTGCCATGAGGACTGGTGCGACGGCCCCGGCTGCGAGGCCCACTTCTCGCAGACCGTCGTGATGACCGAGCCGGAGCCCTGAACGCCGCGTGCGAGGTCTTCCGTGGCGGCTGCGCCGCCCCGGAAGACGATCGGAAACCCGGGCTGCCGCCACGGCGCGGGCGCCGTCGCGCGGCGCCCGGCTTGCGCGGAGCGGAGCTTCCCTCGGGCATTGACCGGTGACGGGCGTGACGCTACAATAATTAGCACACCAATCATTGTCCAACGAACCACTGGAGATTCATGAGACCCCACCGCCCGACCCCGACCAAGGCGTGGCACTGGGTCGTCCTGTCCGCGGTCCTGCTGGCCCTCGCCTTCCTCCGCTCTGGCCGCGCCGAGCTGCGCGGATACGACCTCGATGCCTCGCACATCCACGCCCACCTCGACGCCGCCTCGGACGTCGATGCCCAACGCCTCGCCGTGCACCTGTCCGGCAGCGTCGTCACCCTCGCCGGCACGGTCCCCGACCCCGCCGTCAAGGACCGCGCCCTCACCCTCGTCGCCGGCCTGCACGGCGTGGCGCGTGTCGTCGATGACGTCCGGGTGGAGGCGGCTCACCGCTGAGCCCGCTCGCTGGTCCAGGGAGGACGTCTCAGCTCAGAGCCAGAGCGCCGTGTTCCGCAGCACCCAGGAGCCCCGGATCTACTGACCTCGGGGTGAGATCTGTCCAGGCTCGGCGGGCGGGGGTAGATCCCGCCCCTACAGGGATTTCGAGCAGTCGGGACAACCATGCAGGGGCGGGGTCACGCCCCCGTCGTACTTCGGGAACTGACCTCCCTCGCGCGACAGAACCTACGCTGAGGTCGGTAGCGCAGGCGGCAACCGCCGAGCACCACGAGCGACAGCAGCGCGGCCGGGGCGCGCCGCACGCTACTTCTTCCGCCGCTTCCCCGACTTCTTCGTGGTCGCGCGCTGCGGCAGCAGTGTGCCCTCGACCTTCGGCGGCGCGAGCCTCTCGGGCAGGCGCTCGACGCTCTTGAGATAGGCCACCGGCTCCGCCTCGCGGATCGTGTCGACCTGCCCGTCGCTCCCGATCATCAGCACCGCCGGCCGCATCTGGCTGAACTGCATCCACTGCGTGACGTTGTACGCTCCCACCGGGCGGATCGCGACGCGGTGGCCGCGCTCGAGGTGTGGCAGGTCGATCGAGGAGCGCACGATGTCGATCGCCATACACAGCGGGCCGAGCAGCGTGGTCGGCTCGAGGGAGCCGGGGATGCCGACCGTCGGGTAGACCTGGTGCTTGTACCAGGTCGAGGTGTAGAGCAGGTTGACGCCGGCGTCGAGCACCAGCCCGCGCTTGCCTCCGGGCAGGCGACGGGTACCGACGACGGTCGCGATCAGGGTGCCCGCGTCGTCGACCAGCGCGCGGCCGCTCTCGAGCACGAGCAGCGGCGGCTTCGACTTCAGGGCGGCCCCGACCAGCTCGCTGGTGATCGCCTGGCCGAACTCCTCGAGCGGCGGCACGACGTCCTCGGCCGCGCCGTACACCGAGTTGAGGGAGCTGTGCGAGGGGAAGCCGCCGCCGAGGTTGAGGACCGCGATCGGCCGCCGGGGCTCCGCCTCGACCCGGGTCGCGAAGCTGAGCAGCTTGCGGGTCGCCTCGCGGTAGGCCTCGGGCTTGAGCACGTAGGTCCCGATGTGACAGTGCAGGCCGACCAGGTCGAGCTTGCCGCCGCGGACGATGCGGCGCACCGCCCGCATCGCCTCCTCGTTGTCGAGGTTGAAGCCGAAGCGGTGCCAGGCGGACACCCCGTACAGGCTCATGTTGATGCGGATGCCGACCGGCGGCTTCTTCTTGCCGGCGACCGACTCGAGCACGTCGATCTCATCGAAGTGGTCGATCTGCACCAGGGCGCCGTCGTCGACGGCGACCTTGAGGGCGTCGGCGGGCTTGTAGGCGCCGTTGAAGATGATGCGGTTGCCCGGCACGAGCCGCCGGGCCATCTGGTACTCGGCCCCGGACACCACCTCGCCGTACCAGCCCTCCTGGTGGAACAGCGAGCAGATCGCGTCGAGGTGGTTGGTCTTGTACGACCAGGCGAAGCAGACCCGCGGGTAGCCGACGAAGGCCTTCCGCATCTCCTCGGCCCGGTCGCGCATCGTCCGCTCGCTGAAGAGGAACAGCGGCGAGCCGTGCCGGCGCACGAGCTCCTCGACGTCGACCCCGTCGACATCCCTCACCACGCGGCGCCCCGGAGCGGCGCCGAAGGTGTTGCCGATGGTCTTGAAGTGGGGCACGATGGTCGGCCGCACGTAGGCCCGCCGCCGCGCCTTCCTGCCCTCGGCCTTCTTCGCCGGGCCGCTCGCCTTCTTCGCCTTCGCGGAGGTCTTCGCCTGCGCGGAGGTCGTCACCTTCCCCGCCTTCGCCTTCTTCCCCCCCTTCGCGCTCCTCCCCGTCTTCGCCCTCTTCGCCTTCACCGCGCCCGCCTCGTCGCCGCCGGTCTCGGGGGCTTCCTTCGCCGGGACGCGCGCCTTCTTCGCTTTCGCGGAGGTCTTCGCCTTGCCGCTCTTCCGCACCTTGCCGCCGGCCGTCTTCGCCCCGGCCCCGCTCTCGCCGCGTTTCATTCCGGCCTCCCGGCGTGCTCCGCGCCGCCGCTGGTGACCAGCGCTTCGTAGGTGTCGAGGGAACAGGCGACGTCGACGCATTGGCGCAGCTGCATCGTCCCGACCTTGTAGCCGGAGAAGCGCGGAACCTCCTCCCCGAGCGCCTGCTTCAGCGCCGCCGCGGCGAGGTTCTGGCCGGCGAGCACCGACAGGTAGGCCCAGGCCGGCGCCCGCGGGTTGATCTCGATCAGCAGGTACATGCCCTGGTGGTGCACGATCTCGAGCTCGAGCAGCCCCCGCCAGCGCAGCGTGCGCACGACCAGCTTGGTCAGCTCGATCAGCACCGGCTCCTCGACGGTGATCCCGCCCCAGGCCTTGCCGTTGGAGTCGAGCTGCAGCTTCTTCATCGGCACGGCGCCGACGATGCCGCCGCGGCCGTCGCCGAGCGCCATCACGTCGTACTCGGTGCCCGGGGTGTTCGCCTGCAGCACGACCGGGAAGCCCCAGCCGCTGGTCACGTTGAGGACCGCCGCCTCGAGCTGCGCGGCGGTGTGCACGAGCTTGGCCTCGTAGAACTGGCCCTTGACCCAGAACGGGAACGGCAGCTGCGCCTTGGCGGCCCAGACCGCGTCCCAGTCATTGGCGATGTGCGTGACCGGCGTCGGGATACCGATGCTCGCCATCAGCTGCGGCAGCCGCGCCTTGCTGCGCAGCTCGAGGCCGGTCTTCGGCGGCACCAGCGTCTCGATCCCGAGCTCCTTGAGCCGCGGCGCGAGCTTGCTCAGCACCGTCAGCTCGGAGTCGAGGGTCGGGAAGACCGCGTCGAGCGGCGCCTCTTCGTGCACGTGCCGGAAGCGGTCGAAGATGTGCTCGCTGCCCTGGGAGGGATACGGCATCACGTACACCCGCTCGAGCAGGTCGGCCTCGAAGTTGGTCGGCTCGAGGGGGTCGTAGGAGATGCCGACGAAGCGCACCCCGTCCCCGAGCTCGTCCCGCAGGGCGCGCATCACCGGGCGCCCGGGCTGCAGCGGGCCCAGCCCCGAGACGGCCACGCGGCGCGGGGGCCGCTTCTTCTTGCGAGGCACTAGCGGCTCCCTTCGGCGTCGATCACGCGAGTGGCGAGGGTGGCAGGTTCGAAGGAGGGGGTAAACCCCTCCCCTACACGGATGCGCACTAGCGGCTCCCTTCGAGGTAGATCAGCTCGAGCGTGGCGAGGTGGGCGAGGTAGTGGTCGACGTCGTCCCGGGCGCGGATCGGGGAGACGGCGAAGGTCTCGACCAGCTCCTGGTGGATCTCGTCGGAGCGGCGTCCCTCCTGCAGCGCCCGCACGATCAGCTGCCCGGTCTCGTTGAGCGTGTACGAGTCGCCGTTGCGCAGGTTGATCAGGAACCCGCTCTCCCGCAGCCGCACGCTCGGACGCACCCGGTAGATGAGGCTCATGGGGACCTCTTGTGCATGATGAAGGAGTTGCAGAACACCGAGTAGGTCTGGTACGGGATCGCCTGCCACTGCGGGTGCGCCTCGAGGAACTCGGTGAACGCCCGCTGCTCGCCCTTGGTCGGATCCCCCCGGTACATGAACCAGTCGTCGAACAGGAGCAGGCTGCCGGACTGCAGGATCGGCTCGACCGCCCACAGCACCGTGCGCGCCGAGGTGTACAGGTCGCTGTCGATGTGGACGATCGCCGCCTGCGAGTACTTCTCCGGGATCACCCCCGGCAGCACGTCCTCGAACAGCCCGACCTCGAGCTCGGGCGGCGGCAGCTCGCAGACCTGGAACAGGCCGCGGATCGACTCCGGCGTGATCTGCTCCTGGTAGCGCAGGGTCGGATGCCCGACCAGGTAGTTGGTCGCGAAGTAGCCCGGCCCGAAGCGCGGGTGCGGCGTGTCGTCCGGCGGCAGGCCGGTGAAGGTGTCGAAGCCGACGATGCGCCGCGCCCGGCAGACCGGCTCGCTGTAGCGCCAGTGGTCGAGGTTCTCGCGCTGCAGCCGCGACAGCAGCGCCAGGCTCTTCCCGACCGAGACGCCGAACTCGAGGATGTCGCCCGGCACCCCTTCCCAGTTGACGAACTGCAGCGCGTTGACGAAGAAGTCCGTGCGTGCGTCGTACTTCAGCCACTCGATCGCTTTGTCCTTCACGGAGCTACCTTTCTCGCAGGCCGCCTACCAGGAGGCGGGGAGGGACTCGAGGCCGCGGACGAACACGTTCTGATGGAAGGACGGCTCGAGGGTGTCGAGGCGCAGCTCGGGCAGGATGCGCATCAGGGCCGAGAACACCACCTCCCCTTCCAGCCGCGCCAGCCCGGCCCCGAGGCAGTAGTGGATGCCGCCCCCGAAGGACATCGTCTTCGCGTCCTTGCGGGTGATGTCGAGCCGGTCGGGGTCGGGGAAGGCCTCGGGGTCGCGGTTCGCCGCCCCGAGCATGCACAGGATGTACTGGCCGCACAGGATGCGCCGGTCGCCGAGGTCGACGTCCTCGGTCGCGGTGCGGCGCGCGATCTGCACCGAGGTGTCGTAGCGCAACAGCTCCTCGACCGCGCTCCTGGCCAGCGACGGGTCGGACTTCAGGAGCGCGAGCTGGTCGGGGAAGCGGTGCAGCGCGAGCAGGCCGTTGCCGAACAGGTTGACGACCGTGTCATGGCCGGCGCAGAACAGGAGGATCATGTTCGCGACGAACTCCTCCTCGGCGACGACCCCCGCGTCGACCGCCTGCACCATCGTCGTGAACACGTCCTTGATCGGCTTCCGGCGGCGGTGCTCTGCCAGCGACAGGAAGAACTCCTTGAAGCCGATCGCCGAGTCGTTCGCGCAGGTGTTCTCCGCCGGCGTCATCGGCGTCGGGTCGGTCGTCCGCATCAGCCCGTGGGTGAAGCCCTCCAGGGGCGCGCGCTCGCTGTCCGGGACGTTGAGCAGGTCGCAGATCACGTGGAAGGGGTACGGGTAGGCGAAGTCCTTGATGAAGTCCATCTGCCCGCGCGGCTTCAGCTCGTTCAACATGCGCTCGGCGGTCGCGGTGATGCGCGCCCGCATCGACTCGACCCCCGACGGCCCGAAGGACTTCTTCATCACCCCGCGGATGCGCTTGTGATCCGGCGGGTCGGAGGACAACAGCTGGGTGCGGATGATCTGGTTGAAGGGCTCGGCGAAGGTCTCTTTGAGCGCCTCGATCTGCATCATCCAGTCGAGCTTGATGCCGAAGCGCTTGTCCGCGAGCACGAACTTGCAGTCGGCGTAGCGCGTCAGCACCCAGCAGCAGGCGTAGGGCGCCCAGTGCACCGGGTCCTGGGTGCGCAGCCGCTCGTAGTCCGGGTAGGGGTTCTGGCGGAACTCCGGGGTCAGCGGGTTGTACAGGATCGTCTGCTGCGCGGCCTGCCCGTCCACCTGCCAGCTGCCCTGTTCCATCTCAGGCCTCCGCCTCCGCCGGCTTGCGGGCGAGGATCACGCTGTGGATGGTCGACTCGTCACGCGGCGAGCCGTCGATCTCGACGTAGCCGATCTCTTCGAGCATCTTCACGTAGTCGCCCATCGGTTTGTAGACCCAGGCGCCGAAGTCGTCGTAGGGCAGGTAGCTGTGCTCCCAGGCGATGGCGAGGTTCGGGTTCGAGTCGCGCAGGGGCTCGGCGATCAGCAGCCGACCGCCCGGCGTCAGCGAGGCGAAGGCCTTCTCGAGCAGCATGCGGCAGATGTCCGGCGGCCAGTCGGCGAGCACGCGCGAGAACATCACCATGTCGAAACCGACCGGCAGGGGATCCTTGCGGAAGTCCCCCTCGTGCACCTTGACCCGCTCGGCGACGCCCTGGACCGTCGCGTTCTGACGGGCCATGTAGGCCGGCTGCGGGACGTTGAACACGGTGACCTTGATGTGCGGGTAGTCGTGGGCCAGCTTGCAGGCCATCGTCGCGTCGCCGCCGCCGACGTCGAGGATGTGCTGCACATCGCTGAAGTCGAAGCGCCGGCGCACCGCCTCGAGGGTGACCAGGGCGCCCGAGCGCATCCACTCGTGCAGCAGCACCGTGTCGTTCCAGGCGACGGGCGGGTAGCGCACCGGATGCAGGATCGGCGCGCCGCGCAGGGTCTTGACGACGTCGTAGGAGGTCGCGACCCGCCAGTAGCGCAGGAACTCGCGGTAGAAGTAGCTGTTCGAGGTGCCGGGGGTGGCCAGGGCCCAGGGCAGCGGGCCGTTCTTGTAGCGCACCGGGCCCTCGGGGGGGGACTCGGGATCCTCGACCAGCAGGTCGATCGAGGTGAGCAGCAGCACCCACTTCCCGCCGCGGGTCGGCTCGAGGGCGAGGCTGGACACGATGTCGTCGGCGGTCATCGGACCGCGCTCGTACAGCAGCTTGTCGAGGCCGAGGTCGACCATCGCGCAGAGCATCGTCGCGCGGCAGCCGCCGGCGAGGGATTCGTAGAAACGGTCCTCGATGTCGAGGGGACGCCAGACGTTCCCGGCATCGTCCGCAGCCATGACGGCTCCTTCGTTTGTGACTCTTCGTGGACGTCTTCGCTTCGGAGGGGTTCCGGCGGGCGGGCCCGGCCGGTCGAAGACGGGAATACGGGTCGCGGTTGCCCGGAAGTCTACTGGCGGGGGGGGCCTCCGTCAACCCGCGGGAGGGGCCCGGCGAACCTGGACAGAGCGGCCTCACGGCCCTACAGTACGCCCCCGGAGGACACTTCATGCGCTACGAAGGTCGCATCTTCCGCCCCCCGTCGGAAGCCCGCTCGCTGATCCTGCAGGCGACGATCGGCTGCTCGTGGAACAAGTGCACCTACTGCGACATGTATCGCGAGAAATCGTACCGCGTGCGCCCGGTCGAGGAGCTCGAAGCCGAGCTGCAGGAAGCCGCCCGCCGCCTCGGGCCGATCGTCGAGAAGGTGTTCGTCGCCGACGGCGACGCCCTCGCGATGGAGCTCCCCACCTGGCAGCGCATCCTCGCCGCCTGCCGCGCCGGCTTCCCGCGCCTGCGCCAGGTCAGCTGCTACGCGACGGCGATGAACATCCACGACAAGACCGACGCCGAGCTCGCGGCCCTCGCCGAGGCGGGCCTCTCGCTGCTGTACATCGGCCCGGAGTCCGGCGACCCCGAGACCCTGCGCCGCATCGCCAAGGGCGCGTCCTTCGAGGCCCACGTCGAGGCGGCCGCGCGTTCCCACGCTGCCGGCCTGGAGCTGTCGGCCATCTTCCTGCTCGGCGCCGGCGGAACCGCGCGCTCGCAGGCCCACGCCGAGGGCTCCGCGCGGCTGGCGACGGCGATGGATCCCGCCTACCTCGCGGCGCTGACCCTGACCGTCGTGCCGGGCACGCCGATCGCGCGCCAGCAGGCCAAGGGGCTCTTCACCCTGCCGGACACCGCCGGCCTCCTGCGCGAGCTGCGCAGCTTCGTCGCCGGAGCCGAGCCGCGCGACGCCCTGTTCCGCACCAACCACGCGAGCAACCATCTGGTGCTCGGCGGCCGTCTGCCGCGGGACAGAGCCCGCATCGTGACGGCGATCGACGCGGCGCTGGCGGGAGACGCCGCCCTTCGACCGGAGTGGGCGCGGGGGTTGTAGGGAGCGCCGCGCGGATCGCGGACGGGCGACGATCCGATCGGATGGTCGCCAGGCCAAGAGGCACGCCTCCGCCTCACTCCGGCGCGAGCTCCCACACGCCCACCCGGCCGTCGTCGAAGGCGTAGGCGAGCTGGCGGCCGTCCTCCGCGAAGTCGAAGGCGACGCAAGGCACGTCCGCGGTCAGGCAGCGCAGCGGGTAGCCAGCGGTCAGCTCCCAGACCGCCAGGCGCCTGCCGATCCCGGCGGCCAGCCAGCGTCCGTCGGGGGAGAAGCGCAGGGCGACCGCGGCCTGTTCCTCCTCGACCGCCAGCCACAGCGTCTCGACCAGCCGGCCCTTGCGCGTCAGCCGCACGGTCCACGCCCGCTCGGCGACGGCCCGCTCGCCGCCGCGGGTGGGGCTGCGGTAGTCCTGGCCGAGCAGCGCGAAGCTGCCGTCGACGCCGAAGGCCGCGGCGAGGGCTCCCCCGCGCAGCCGCACCAGACGCGACAGCTCCTGGCGGACGACGCCGGTCCGACCGAGGCCGAACAGGCGCAGACCGCTGCTGAAGACGGAGCGCGCCCACGACAGGGCGAGGGGCGCGGCCCGGAAGTCGCCCGCGGCCTCGTAGCACAGCCCCCCTGACCGGTCGTAGATCGCGAGCCCCTTGCGGAAGGCGAGGGCGACCCGGCCGCTGACGGGGTCGACCGCCGCGGCCTCGACGGGGAGCTCGACCGAGAGCGTGACCATCGACAGGGGCTCGAGCCGCTGGCGGAAGAGATCGAGCAGGACGGGCGCCCCGTCCTCCGCGACGAACACGACCAGCCCCCCCGCGGCGGCGAGCGGCGCGCCGGCGAGCGGCTCCTCCGCGCTGGAGAGGTGGTAGTGCTGGCCGTGCGACAGCCCGTGCAGCGGGCCGTAGTCGCCCGCGCGATCGACCGCGTACAAGCCGCCGCGGGCGTCGATCGCCAGCGCCACCAGCCCCTCCGGTCCGTGCCAGCCCGTGCGGCCGAGCACCCGCCGGACGTGCACCACCAGCGCCGCCCCGTCTTCGTCGTCGAGGCCTGCCGCGAGCTGTTCCGCGGCGCGGTGGGGCTGATCCCAGCCCAGGCGCGGCAGCTCGTCGCGGCTGTCCAGGCAGACGAAGCTGTCCCCCTGCTGCGGGCTGAGCGCGACCCCGGTCGGCTCGGCCTCGGCGGGCAGCAGCACCCGCGCCACCCCGACCCGGATGCGCCACAGCTCGAAGCGCCCGGAGCGGGCGGCGAACAGCTGGCCGCCGTCGAGCAGCAAGGCGGCGAGCCCGTCCGAGCCCAGCCGTTCCGCCCTCTCCAGCCAGTCCGCGAGCAGCGGACGCCCCAGGGCATCCCGGCGCCGCGGACCCGCCTCCCGCACCGCCTCCTCGAGGCGCGCGAGCTCCGGCGCCCGCAGCTCGCTCGGCGGATCGCGCCGGGCGACCGCGAACAGCCCGCAGCCCGGGCGCCGGATGCCGGTCGCCAGGCCCCGGGTCGCGACCCCGACCAGGACGTGCAGGCCCTCGCCCCGGTGGCCCTGGTGGGCCGCGAGCTCGAAGCCATCCGGCCAGCGGGCCCGGGCCGCGTCGACGTTGTCGCAGCGCACGCCCTCGAGCTTGCAGCTCCGCAGGTCGCAGCCGTCGAGGTCGGCCCCCTTCAGCGAGGCCGCGCGCAGGTCCGCCCCTTCCAGCAGGGCCCCCGCCAGCAGCGCGTCCTGAAGGTCGGCCCCGCGCAGGTCGGCGCGGCGCAGGTCGGCTCCGCGCAGGTCCGCCCCGCGCAGGTCCGCCTCGCGCAGGTCCGCCCCGCCCAGCGCGCGCCCCGCGAGCGAGACGCCGGGCAGGAAGACGCCCCGCAGCCCGGCCCCCTGCAGCGCGAGCTCGCCGAGCTGGAGCCCGGCCATATCCACCCCCTCGAAGGCGCGGGGGTGGTCGACGCGCAGCCGCGAGAGGGCGAGCAGGGCGTCGACCCCCGCGCGCGTCAGGGGCTTCCGGCACAGCCCCTCGAGCTGACGCCGCACCGCCTCCTGCAGGCTGCCGCCGAAGACCTTGCCGAAGCCCATCGCGGCGAAGATCTTGTCGCGCTTCTTGAACTCCCGGAACTTGTGCGCGCGCCGCGCCCGCACCTCGCCGGGCTTGCGCAGCAGCGTCGCCCGGCCCTTCTTGCGCAGCGCGCGCAGCCGCCGCCAGACCTCGGGCATGCGCGGCCGCAGGGGGAGCTCCTTGGTCAGCATGTCGCGCACGAGCGGCCCGAGGTCCTTGAAGGGCTTCTCCAGTGTCAGCTCCGGGACCGGCGCGCCGAGGTGGCCGGCCCGCAGCTCGCGCACGGAGGTGCCCGGGAAGGGCAGGGAGCCGGTCAGCATCTCGTACAGGATGCAACCGAGGGCGTAGAGGTCGGTGCGCCGGTCGAGCTCCTCGCCGCGCCACTGCTCGGGGGCCATCGTGGTCGGCGTGCCGCCGGCGACGGCGGGGTCGGTCGAGGTGCGGGCGAGCCCGAAGTCGGTGACCTTCAGACTGCCGTCGACGACGAGCAGGTTGCTCGGCTTGAGGTCGCCGTGGACGAAGCCCGGGGCGCGCAGGTTGGCGTGGCGCAGGGCGGCGCAGACCATCAGCCCGGCCTCGACCACCTCGGCCGGGTCGGGGCGCTGGCGGGCGAGGATCTCCTTCAGGGTCGGGCCGGGCACGAACTCCATGAACAGGTAGGGCAGCGCCCCGATCAGCCGCGTGCCGTAGGCGCGGACGATGTGGGGATGCGTGCCGAGGCTGGTCCACAGCTCGGTCTCGCGGAGGAACTGGGGGAGCGTCTCGGCGCGGGAGAGGAACACGTCCTGGCGCAGGGTCTTGATCGCGAAGGGGAACTTCGTCGCGTGGTCGTAGACGATGTAGACCGTGCCCATCCCCCCGATCAGGGCGTGCATGAACTCGTAGCGCGCGTCCTCGGCGAGGGCCGGAGGGAGCGCCCGGGCCGGAGCGTCTTCCAGCGGCGGCAACGCGTCCGCGTCCTCCGCCTCGACCAGGGAGGCGGCGAGCCGGCTCTCGACGGTCTCGACCGACGCGCCCGGCGCTTCCTCCACCGCCGCCGGGGCGTGCCCGAGGCTGTGGATCGAGGGCAGGAAGGTGCCGTCGTCGGTCTCCGGCGCGAGCTGGGAGAAGGCGAGGCTGAGAGAGACGTCGTCGAGCTCGCGCAGCATCAGGCTGAGCTTCGCGCGCACATCGCCGCCGCGGTCCTCGCGCCAGCGCTGCACCCGGGTGTAGACGACGTCCATCGGCTCAGTCCCTCAACAGACCCTGCAGGACGAGCAGGATCAGGTCCTTGACGACGTCGACCGAGCCGCTCTGCAGCTTTTTCTGGAAGTGCGCGTGCAAGAGCCGCTCGACCGCGCCGACGACGGCGAGGGCGGTGGTGGTCGGGTCGACCTCGCGCAGCAGATCGCGCTCGACGGCGATGCGGGTCAGCTCGACGGTGCGCTCGACCATCTCCTCGGCGAAGCTCAGCATCGGCTGGCGGGTCTCGGTCTCCGGGGCGCGGTTCTCCTGGAGGTACAGGCGCACGATCGCGGCGTCCTCCTCGACGATCGCGCTCAGGGCGCCGCCCATCGCGGTGTAGGCCGCGAACAGGGCGAGCTCGGAGTCGGCCGCGCGCAGGTCGGCCGCGCAGGTGTCGTAGGCCTCGCGGGTGCGCTCGGCGACCGGCGCGATCAGCGCCTCGACCAGCGCGGCCTTGGAGCGGAAGTAGTTGTAGAAGCTGCCCTTGGCGATGCCGACCTGGCGGACGATCTCGTCGATGCTGACCGCCTCGACGCCCTTCTGCAGGAACAGCGCGAGGGCGGCTTGACGCAGGGCCGCGTGGCGGGCGCGCCGGTTGCGGTCGCGCTTGCCGCCGACCGGGCCCGGCCGCTCGAGGCGGGCGCGATGGGATGCGGGGGATGGACTTGACACCTCGGAGCGACTCCGATAATCTGACCGGGCAGTCACTTTTCCCGGAAGGGGGTCGACGATGCTCGGAATTCCTCTCGGACTGGCCTGGGCCAACATCAGCGAGTGGGCCGTCCACAAGTACGTTCTGCACGGAGCCGGAAAGAAGAAGAAGAGCTTCTGGAACTTCCACTGGCACGAGCACCACAAGGACTCGCGCCGCGACGGCTTCCGCGACGAGGCCTACGAAAAGCCGCTGACGGAATGGAACGCCCAGAGTCGCGAAGCCCTCGCGCTGGCCGGCTCCGCCCTCCTCTACCTGCCCCTCCTGCCGATCGCGCCGTTCTTCACGGGCGCGGTCTGGTTCAGTATCGCGCGATACCACCGCGTCCACAAGAAGGCCCACCTCGACCCGGAGTGGGCGCGCGAGCACCTGCCCTGGCACTACGACCACCACATGGGGCCCGACCAGGACGCGAACTGGTGCGTCAGCAAGCCCTGGGCGGACGAGTGGTTCGGCACCCGCAAGCCCTACGTCGGCACCGAGCGCGAGGCCCGCGACATCGCCCGGCGCGCGGCCCGCCGGGCACGCCGCGAGCAGCGCGCGGCGCAGGCTGTCGGCGAGACCTGAGCCCGGCGCGCAGAGCGAGCGCTATCATCATCGCGAAGCTCCCCTACGGAGGATCCCGATGAAGCGCCCACTCCGCTGGCTGCTCGCCTTGTTGCCCGTCGCCATCCTGCTGACCGTGACCGGCGTGTTCGCGCTCCAGGGCTGGCAGCGCCGCGCCCGTGAGCACGAGCAACAGCGCGAAGCGGCGCGAGCCGAGGCCCGCCCCCTGTTCAACGCCGCCATGACGCTCGCCGACAGCCTGCAGATCGCCGTCCGGCGCGTGCCGGCCGCGCAGCTGACCGGCCCCTGGTACCTCGACGTGGTCGCCCTGCCCGGACAGGGTTTCCGGCTGTCCTGGGCAGAGGAGACCGCGCCGGGCAGCTACGCGGTGCTCGCGAAGTCCGAGCTGCGGCCGGAGATCTTCACCCTGCCCTCGACGAGGGGCCTGCTGCTCGACGGCGGCCCGCACGCCTTCAACCTCGTCGAGGTCGATGGTGTGCGCTGGCGGCGCGTCGAGGTTTTCCGGGAGGTGCAGGCGGACGGGCGCGACTTCGCGCTGTTCATCTCGGTCGCCGAGCCGATCGCCGACGGGGACGTCGACGAGCTTCCCTGACTCCTCAGGTCCCGCTTTCCTCGGGCGGCACATCGCGGCGCCGCCCGGACAGGTGCATCAGATCCCGCAGGCCCGTCGCTCCCTGGGCGGCCAGCCAGCGTTCCCGGAAGCCGGGCTCTTCGACCGTCGCCGCGATGTGCATCAGGCAGCGCAGGTGGAAGTTCCGCTGATCGGCCGAGCTGGCGAGGACGAAGATCACCACGTTCGGCGCGTGCAGGTCGGAGAAGCGCGCCCCTTCCTTGCAGCGGACCATCACGAGCTCGAACAGCTCCTCCCCTTCGAGCACCAGGTGCGGGATCGCGACGCCCGGCCGCACGACGGTGCTCGAGCGGGCCTCGCGCGCGACGAGCTCCTGCTCGATCGGCTCCGCGGGCCGCCCGAGACGCCGGCCCAGGACCTCCGCCACCCGACCCAGCAGCGCGCGGAGCTCGAGGGGACCGTCGAGGTCGAGCACCTCGGCCTGCGCCACGAGGCGATCGAAGCGGTCGAGCGGCACCCGGTCGCGCGCGATGGCGAGGTGCTTGAGCTCGAGCTCGAGCTCCGGACGCCCGATGTCGGGGGCGACCAGGCGCTGCACCAGATAGACGAGCGCGGACTGGCGGTCGACCCGCGGGCGCACGTAGGCGACGTACCAGAGCGCCGCCAGCAGACAGGCCCCGCCGGTCAACAGCAGGGCCTTCAGCCCGATCTGCGCGAGCAGCAGCACGTAGACGACCGTCGCGGCGATCTGCACCCACGGGGCCCACGGGCTGCGGTAGGTCGGCCGGTAGTTCTGCAGCCCGGAGAGGCGCAGGGCGGCGAGGGACAGGTTCTGGAGGATGAACATCAGGAGCACGGTCGCCGAGGCCATCTTGACGAGGTCCTCGACCGACAGGACGACGATCGACAACACGCAGAAGCCGCCGGTCACCAGCACCGCGTGGTGGGGAGTCCCGAAGCGGCTCTGACGGGACAGGAAGGCGGGCAGGAGCCCGTCCTGGCTCATCGCCATCGGGGCCCGTGACGCGGACAGGATACCGGCGTTGGCGGTCGTCGCGAAGGCGAGGAAGGCCGCCGCCTCCACCGCCCAGGCCAGCCAGCTCCCGACCTTCGCCGCGCCGAGGGCCAGCGGGGTCATCGAGCCGGCGAGCTCCTCCCCCTCGACGGCGCCGATCGTCACGAACACCGCGGTCAGATACAGGAAGCCGACGACTGCCGCGGCGAGGAACATACCGAGGGGCAGGTTGCGGGTCGGGCGCGCGACCTCTCCCGCGACGGCGACGACCTTGGTCAGGCCGCCGAAGGACACGAACACCAGCCCGGTCACCGCGAAGATCGCGGACCAGCCCCCCGGGTTGAAGTCCCCGATCACGCGCTCGACCTGGACCTCGGGAGCCGTCAGCCCGACGTAGCCGAACAGGATCGCGAGCAGACCGACCACCATCAGCACCTGCAGCCGCCCGCTCCCTTTGGTGCTGACGAGGTTGAGCAGCGTGAACAGGCCGCCCGCAGCGCAGGCGACGACCTTGACGGCCAGGTCGACCGTCCCCGCGCCGACGTCGGGGAACAGGCGCGGCAACAGCAGGGCGCCGAGGGCGCCGAGGCCGATCAGGGCGAACGAGGTCTTCAGGGAGACAGACAGCCAGTAGGCCATCCCCGCGACGGTCCCGGGCAGCGTCCCGAGGCCGCGCTCGATGAAGAAGTAGCTCCCGCCCGAGCGCGGCATCGCCGTGCCGAGCTCGGCCTTCGCGAACATCACGGGCACGACGAGGACCAGCGCGAGCGCGTAGCACACCAGGACCGCGGGGCCCGCCTCGGCGAAGGCCAGCCCGGGCAGGACGAACAGCCCCGAGCTGATCATCGCCCCGGCCGAGATGGCGAACACCGCCAGCAGGCCGAGAGGCTTGGCCCCGCGCGCCGGCGGGGTGTCTGTCGGTGGTGCCACGTCTCCTCCGCGGGCTCCCGGGCGGCGGGAGACCGCCCGCATGGTAGCAGACCGGGCGCGCGCTGTCCCGACGCCGAACGCGGCGAGGTGCCCCTCTACCCCGCGCGACATGCTACCCTGGGGGGCAACACAGGAGGAGCCATCGTGCAGATCCGCCACATCCTCGCGCCGGTCGACTTCACCCCCTTCTCGGAGCGCGCGCTGCGCACGGCCGCGGCGCTCGCCGAGAGCCTCGGGGCCGAGCTCAGCGTCCTGCACGCGCTCGACGAGCGCTTCGGCGCGAGCCGCCCCTTCGAGGCGACCGAGGCCGAGCTGGCCGCGTTCGTCGGGCGCCTCGGCGAGACCGTCGGTCCGCCGCGACAGCACGTGCTGCTCGGGCAGCCCGCCTACGCGTCGGAGGACTGGGCGGTCGAGAACGGCGTCGACCTCGTCGTCTGCGGCACCCACGGGCGGTCGGGGATCAGCCGCGCGCTGCTCGGCAGCAACGCCGAGAAGCTCGCCCGCTCGGCCCGGCTCCCGGTCTTGATCGCGCGGGACGGCGGGGACCTGCGTGGGGGCCGCGTCCTGTTCGCCTCGGACCTGGCCACCCAGGGCATCTCGGCCCAGCGCATGGCCGCGTACCTCACCCGCACCCTGGGCTGCAGCCTGCTCGCCGCGCACGTCGTCGCCCGGCCGCGCCTGCGCGCGGTCGCGGGCGAGCAGGTCGACGAGGCCTACCGGGCCGCCCTGAAGAGCGCGCAGGAGGGGCTGGCGAAGCTCGATTTCGACGGGCTGGAGGTCGAGACCCACGCCGTGTGCGGCACGCCGGCCGAAGACCTCGTCGAGCTCGCCCGCATCGAGAACGTGTCGCTGATCGTGTGCGGCACCCGCGGCAAGAGCGGACTGCGCAGGCTGCTGCTCGGCAGCGTGGCCGAGCGCCTGATCCGCACCGCGCCGTGCTCCGTCCTGGTCGTCCCGCACCTGCCCGGGGCCTGAGCTGAGAGAGGCGCGGGCGCGGTCCGGCTATTCCTCCGCCGGCATCGGGACCAGCACGACGGGGACGGCGGACTGCCGCACCACGCGGTCCGCCACGCTGCCCAGCAGCCAGCGACGCCAGCCGCCGCGGCCGTGGGTCGCCATCACGATCATCGCCACGCCCTCCGCGCGGGCGGTGTCGAGGATCGTACGCGACGGATCGCCGGTGCGGACCGCGACCTCGACCGGGATCCCGGGGAGGTGTCTGCGCAGGATCTCCCGGCTCTCGTCGCGGGCGGTCCGCGCCGCCGTCTCGCGCATCGTCGTGAGCAGCTCCTGCTGGGCCGGCTGGAGCTCCTGCCCCGCGAAGCCGTCGGCCCCGCCCGCCGCGACGTGGAGCAACAGGACCTTTGCCTCGAGGCCCCGCGCCAGCGCGGCGACCAGGGGGAGCGCGGAGGCCGCTCCCGGGGAGAGGTCGGTCGGATAGAGGATCTTCTTCCGCGCGTCCATGCGCCGGCTCCTCGGCTACGGCCGCGGCTCGAGCACCAGCCGCACGGTGGCGGCCAGCTCCGGATCGCCCCGGCGCAGCAGGCTCCCGGCGAGCTGCTCGAGCGAGGGCTCGAGCCGGTGCTCGCTGCGCACGCCGTTCAGCACGACCTCCACCGGCCGCGTCACGTCGACCAGGCGGTTGTCGAGGTGGACGACGACGGGGACCGGCGCGGAGCTCGTCACGGTCAGCCGGTTCCCCTCACACCGGGCATCGATGCGCAGCCCGCGCACCGGCTCGGGCACCTCGAGCCAATAGTGGTCGCCGACCACGGCGTCGGTCAGCTCCCAGTGCAGGGTGCGCGGCAGCGCGTCGCGCACGTGCGGCACCAGCTCGGCGAGCTTGTCCCGGTCGGGCAGGCCGCCGTGGCCGTAGCCCTCGCGGTATTCCATCGCGACCGGATAGAGGCCCTCGTGCTCTTCCTGCAGGGCGGCGACCTCCTCGGCGAAGCCCCGGCAGCGCGTCAGCCGCCCATAGCGGGTGTCGTGCTCGCCGATCATGAAGGTGAAGGGCAGGTGGTGCAGGCCGACCGGCGAGGTCTGCGCGTCGGTCGGCGCCGCCGCCGAGGCGTGGACGGCCGCGAAGCGGTCGGGCATCTTCGGGCCGATGGCGAAGGCCCCGTAGCCGCCGTGGGAATAACCGATCAGGCTGACCCGCGCGAGGTCGACCTCGGCGCACACCGCCAGCTGCAGGAGCAGCCGCTCGATCAGCGGGTAGACGTAGTCGGTGTAGAAGCCGTTCCAGGCGTTGGTCGGCGCCCGCAGCGCGAGGTAGAGGTAGCCCTCGAGCTCGTCCTGGTCGCGGTAGTAGCGCTGCATGATGCGCCACTGGCTGTCATTGACGCGCTTGTCGACCCCACCCCCGCCGTGCATCGCGATCACCAGCGGCCAGCCCGCTGCCGGCTTCGTGCCGACCTCGCGCAGGGTGTAGGGGCTCTCGTAGCCGTGGGCGCGCACCCGGTCGGCGGCGAAGTCCGCCCGCAGCTCGGCCTGCAGCTCCGCGGCGAGAAAGGCTTCCCAGGCGGCCGCGCGGGCGGCGGCGAGCTGCTCGTCCGTGCGCACCGCCAGGTTCTGGTCGAAGCTCCAGCCGGCGCGCTCCTCGGGGGAGGCGGCGAAGTACGCGGCGAAGGCCCCGCGCAGGTCGTCGGCGGTCTCTTCCCCGGCGTAGCGGGCGGTGACGTTGACCGCGGGCACCTCGAAGCCCGGCTGCCAGGCGAGGGGAAACAGCGCGCCGGTGTGCCGGTAGCTGACGGCCCACACCGCGTAGCGCGGCTGGTCGGCCCGCGCTCCGGCGGCGCGTCCGACGAACCAGCCGTGGTCGAGGCCGCGGGGGTCGGGCTCCGCCGCACCGGTGAAGCGCCACTCCCCGTCCCAGACCTCGACCCAGGTGTGGTTCCCGGAGTCGTCGGTCCAGCTCGGCACCCCGACCAGCCGCGCCGGGATGCCGACCGCGCGGCAGGCGGCGACCAGCAGGATCGACAGCCCCGTGCAGCTCGCCAGGCCGGTGTCGATCGTCTGCCGCGGGCTCTGGTCGGCGCGCAGGCGCTCGGTGGAGTAGCGCACGCCGAGCTGCTTGAAGAGCCGCTCGTTGAGGGCCTGCACCGCCTCGGAGGCGGTCGCGCAGCCCTCGACCAGGGGCGCGGCGCGCTCCGCCAGCTCGGCCCGCCAGGGGTCGCGGGGCTCGCTGACGTTCGCGTAGGGCAGCACCGCCTCGAAGAACAGCTCCTCGGGCACCTCGGTGGCCCACGGCCAGCGTTCCCGGGCGGCGAAGGCGAGGGCGAGCTCGTCGAGGATGCGGGCGGGCTCGAGCGCCGCGAGGTCGGCCGCGGGCATGTGGGCGAGCAGGAAGGCGAAGCCGGGACGGTGCGCCTCCGGAGCCTGCTCCCAGGCCTGCTCCCAGAGGGGGCGCCGGGCGCCCGCGCGCTCGAAGGCCGCCTCGAGCCCGCCTCGCTCCTGGGCGCAGAGGCAGGTTCCCATGATCAGCCACAGACAGAGGTGGACAGACTTCATCGTGGGCTCCGGTTCTCGGCAGGGGTCCATGATACGGCTGGAGCGGCCGTACCGCAGGAAAAAGCCGCGCCCGCGCGGGGAAATCTTCAGGAATGGCGCGAGCTGCTGGCAACAGATGCGCGCGCCCGGCACTATAATAGGAAGGCGTAGAGGTCTACACCCCGGGAGGTTCACGATGGCGGATGCCAAGGGCGGCGCGGCGATCAAGCAGATGGGGACCGAGCGTCCCGCGAACGTCGTGTTCGATGAGATGGTCACGCAGGCCGCGGCCGGCGACAAAGGGCGGGTCGACGCGCTCAAGGGTCTCGAGAAGGCCTACTTCAAGGCGCT
>JAUIEM010000618.1 GCA_030428695.1 bacterium | reverse complement strand
TCAAGGCCGCCGCCGCCCAGAAGCTCGCGCCCTTCTCGCGCTTCTACGACCTGTGCGGGCGCGGCTGGGTGCCCGAGCCCGAGCGGGTGCTCCGCGACGTGCTCTCCGACCTGCCGGTGTGGATCCAGCGCCACTGGAAGTCCCACCTCGACGTGTTCAAGCGCTCCCTGTATCAGAGCGGCTGGACGAACCGCGTCTTCCGCTTCCTGCGCAACCGCGCCCAGATCGACGCGACCTGGCTGCTGCGCATGTGCGCCCTGACGCCCGCGCAGCGCGAGGCCGAGCTGACCGCGCGCCTCGGCTCGATGCTCCACCAGCCGCTGGTCAAGGCCTGGCTGCGCTCGCCGCTGCAGCTCGTCGCCCTCGGCATCAACTTCACCCAGCGCGACCGCCTGCTCGAGACCGAGGGCATGGGCATCGTCCCGTACTTCATGGAGCACCTGCGCCGCGTCGCCCACACCGACCTCGCGACCAACTGGTTCGCCTGGCTGCCCGTCGCCGGCCACTTCAACCACGAGCTGCCCGACGCCGTGCCGCCCTACCTGCGGAAGGACCGCTGGGAGCGCTCGATCGAGTCGCCAACGCGGATGCGCTTCCACCATCGGAACATCTTCTCCGTGCTCGAGGAGGCCGGCTCCCGCACCTGGTCGCACTACACCCTGTGCGACGCCCCGGACTGGATGCCGCCGCCGGTGCAGCGCCGCCTGCTGTCGGAGATCTTCCGCACCAGCCGCGACGGCGCGCGCGTGCTCGTGCGCTCGGTCGAGGACGACCCCTGGATCGAGCGCCACGGCCTGCAGCACCGCTTCAAGCACCTGACAGACGTCTCCGCCCGCGCCACCCGCGAAGACCGCTCGCGCCAGTACCGGCGGGTCGACCTCTACCAGGTGGCCCACTGATGCCGACGGCCACCCGGGCCGAGCAGCGCGCCTTCCTCAACGGCTACTACGGCTGGGCGCGGAACATCTACGACGTCACCCGCAAGTACTACCTGACCGGGCGCGACCGGGCGCTGGCCGAGCTGCTGCGCCAGGACTGGCGGAACCTGGTCGAGGTCGGCAGCGGCACCGGGCGCAACCTCGCGCTCCTGCACCGCGAGCGCCCCTGGGCCCGCTACGGCGGGCTCGACGCGAGCGACAGGATGCTCGAGGTCGCGCGGCAGCGCTGCCCCTGGGCCGAGCTCGCCCACGGCTTCGCCGAGGACGCGCCGCTCGACGGGCTGACGCCCGAGCGGCCGGACCGCATCCTGTTCTCCTACTGTCTGTCGATGGTGCAGGACCAGGACGCCGCCCTCGCCAACGCCCGCTCCGCACTCGCCCCCGGCGGCGCGGTGTGGGTCGTCGACTTCGGCGACCTCGGCGGCCTGCCGGGCCCCCTCGCGGGGCTGCTGCGCGGCTGGCTGAAGGCCTTCCACGTCGAGCCCCTCGACGAACGCGTGTTGCGGCTGCACGGCGCGGAGATCTCCTACAGCCCCACGCACTACTCCCTGCTCGCGCGGATCCCGGCCTGCGCGTAGACTGGCCGCATGAAGACCATCGTCGTCACCGTCGGGGTCCACGGCGACGAGCCCAGCGGCGTCCACGCGCGGCAGGCGCTCGCCGACGAGGGCTTCGTCACCTTCGGCCCCTGCAATCCCTGGGGCCTGGAGCACAACACCCGGTGGCTGGAGAACGGCGGCGACCTCAACCGCCGCTTCGGGTTCCTGCGGCCGCCCGAGGCCTTCCGCGTGATGGCCTTCCTCGAGCAACACCCGCCGGGGCTGCTGCTCGACCTGCACGAGGACGCGGACAGCGACCGCCCCTACCTGATCCAGCTCGACCCCCACGGCGACCTCGGCCGCCGCATCGTCGCGCGCCTGGCCGGGCGCTGGGAGCTCCATCCCCAGCCGCGCTTCGGGCTCCTGCGCGGTCGCGACGGAGTGCTCCAGCCGGCGGGCTGGATGCTGCGGCTGCAGTGGCTGTCGCGGCGCTGGTCGCTCAGCTTCTACGCCTGGCAGCGCTTCGCCTGTCCGGCCTTCGTCGTCGAGGCGCCGGGGGGCTGGGAGCTCGCCGAGCGGGTGGAGTTCCACCAGACGGTGTGCCGCACGGCCCGCGAGCTGTTCGGGTGAGGGGATGAGGATGGCGTGCATGCTGTTCCCCCCAACGCAAACGGCGACCCCCGCGGGGTCGCCGTCAAGGTGCGAACAACAGCCAGCGCCTACGGCGGCCCGCCGTTCGAGGTCTGGGTCCAGGCGCGGAAGGCGAACTCCCAGGGCGGGATGAAGGGCTTCTCTTCCTCTTCCTTCGGGTGCGCCCACAGGGCGACCTGGCGGGCCTTGTTGAAGTAGGCGTCGCCCGCGCAGGACTCGCCGTCCCAGAGGTCGATGTGGCCGGTCGCGTCGCTCCAGACCTTGACCTCGAAGACGATGATGCCCTTGCGCTTCTTGAACTCGTCGGGGATCGGGCCGCCGTCGCCGGAGTTGTCGTGCTTCAGCTCGGGCTCGCCGTACAGCTCTTCGAGGTACTTGCGGAACTCGGCGACGCGGAAGGCGTAGCGCTTCTTGTCGCCGCCGAAGGTCGTGTTGAGCTTGCTGCCGTCCGGGAGCTTGTGGCCCTTGGGGATCGGGTTGTCGGCGTAGTTGAACGCACGGCTCATGCGGATCGCGCAGGTGTTGGTCACCCAGTCGCCCGCGACTCCGCCGCCGATCAGCTTCTTGATCTCGTCGGCCGAGCCCTGGGGGTAGGCGTTCCACAGCTTCTCAAAGTCGGGCAGGTCTGCCATCGCTAGCTCCCTCGAAGGCGCGCGGGCGCGCGGATTACATCCGGTAGTAGACCAGGGAGAACAGCATGACCAGGACACTGCTCGCCAGGAACAGCGTCCACACGTTCGGGTGCGGGCCGATCCGGGCCCGGAGGCGACAGCCGAGCTCGGCTGCTTCGGCGTCGAGCTCCAGCTGCGGTGACCAGAAGCTTCGGGTGGCGGCGGGAAGGGAGAGGCTCAGGTGGTGTGAGGCGACGTTGCCCTCGACAGGGCATCCCGGGCGGGCGAGGGCCGCGCGGAACGCGTCCATGACGACCTCGGGGCTGCCCGCTACCGTCGTCTCGAACCGTGGCCGCAGCCGCGGGCCGATGGTTCTGGTGTGGGGGCGCGTCAGCCACGACGCCGACGGCTGCCGGAAGCCGTAGTCGACCGCGAGGCTCGGGGCGCCGCGTCCCGCCTCGAGGGCCGATCTCCACT
>JAUIEM010000617.1 GCA_030428695.1 bacterium | reverse complement strand
GCAGGTCCTGGCCGCCCAGGCCGGACCGGTCGAGCGGGACCTCATCACCTGGATGCGCCTGCGCGCCGGGGCGGGGGCGCTGGAACGCGGCGCTGCGCCGGCCGAGGTCGTCGCCGGGCTGCCGTTGCCGGAGCCCCTGCGCGGCCGGCTCAGCCTCGCGCTGACCCGGGGACGCGGCGATGAGCTGGCCGCGACCCTCGAGCGCCTCGGCCGCGCCTGCCGGGTGCGGGCGGAGCGCCGGGCGCGGCAGGCCAGCGACCTGTGTTTCCCCTTTGGGATGTTGTTGTTCGGCGGCCTCGTGCTCGCCCACGCGCACATCATGTTGATCCCCTACTTCCGGCTCTTGCAGGAGACGTTCCTATGGTGACCCGACGAGGTATGACCCTGACCGAGCTGCTCGCGGCCCTCCTGCTCGTCTCCGTGATCGCTTCCGGGGCGGTGTACGCAGGCGCCGAGCACTTCCACGCCCTCGCCCTGCAGCTCGACCGGCTGCGCGCCCAGCGGGCGGCCGCGGCGGCGCTCGAGGCGCACCTGGCCGGGCCCGCGCCGGCGCTGGGCGAGCGGACGCTCGCGGCCCCCGACGAGCTGCCGGAGGCGTCCGTGCTCGAGCAGGTCCGGCAGCACTCCCCCGGCCTGCGGGCGATCGCCGTGACCGTGCGCTGGCACCGGGGTGGGCCGCGGGAGCTGCAGCTTTTGACCCTCAAGGCAGAGGAGCCGATGGAATGAACGGACGGCGTGGATTCACGGTGATCGAGCTGGTCATCGTCGGCGGGCTGACGGCGGGGCTCGCCCTGGTCTGCCTGCAGCTCGGCACCCAGGCCCTGGCGGCCACCCGGCTCGCGAGCGGCTACAGCGCGGACCTGCTGCGCCTGCGCACGGTCACGCGCTGCCTCGAGGCCGACGCCCGGGCCGCCCGGACGCTCCGCGTCGACGAGGGCCTGCGGCTGGTCGTCGGCGCGGACACCATCAGCTGGCGCCTGGCTGACGGGCGGCTGCTGCGCAGCGTCGGCGCGGACACCACCGCGCTGAGCGACCGCTTCGCCCGCTTCGAGGCGCGCCGGGTCGGCGCGCACCTCGAGCTGGAGCTCGCGCTCGCGCCCCGCCATCCGCGGGCGCGGCGCGAGGCAGGACTGACGACCCGCGTGTGGCTGCGCAACCTGGAGGGAGAGTGATGCGAAGCGCGAGGCGCGGGAGCGCGCTGTTGCTCGTGCTCGGGCTGCTGCTCCTGCTCGCGACCGCGGGCCTGAGCTTCACGGCCCTGTTCCTGCAGAGCTTCGAGGCCGACCGCCTCGAGGCCGAGCGGCTGCCTTCCTTCTACCTCGCCGAGGGCGGGCTGGAGATCGCCCGCGCGCGGCTCGCCCGCGACCCGTCCTACCGCGGCGAGGAGCTCGACCACGGCGCGGGCACCGTGCGCATCGAGGTCCGCGGCGAGGGCGCGAGCCGCACCGTCGCGGTGCGGGCCTGGGCGACCCCCGAGCGCCGTGCCTTCGGCCGGGTCGAGGCTGCGCTGCGGCTCGGGGACGGGCTGCCGGAGGTCGTCTCCTGGGCGGGGGAGTGAGCGCTCAGGCCGCTTCCGCCGTATCCCAGAAGGCCTCGAGCAGGCGCAGGGTGTCGTCGGGGCTCTCGACCGGCGGGTAGTGCCCGCACTCCTCGATGATATGCCGCGCCGCGCTGGGCACGTGGGCGGCGAGGGTGTCGAGGCCGGAGAGCGGGCAGACCGCGTCGTGCCTTCCCCAGAGGAACTGCACCGGCGGCCGGCCGTCGCCGCCTTCGTCGCCGTCGAGCATGCCGAGCAGCGGCCCCATCTCCTGGCCGAGCGCGGCCCGCATGCAGCGCGCGAGGCTGCGTGCGTACGGCGGCCAGTCCGGCCCCTGGGCGAGCTCGACCCCCTTGGCGACGATCTCCTCCGCGCGGTCGGGCCAGCGGTGGAAGTTCTTCTTCACCGAGCGCCGGAACTGCCAGGGCTGCATGTTCCGGATCGAACGTTCATTGAGCAGGAGAGGCCGCAGCAGCTTGCGCAGCGTCGACATCGCGCCGGGGATCGCGATCAGGCTCAGGCTGCGGAAACGCTCCGGCTCGTGGGCGGCGAGGTTGGCGGCGAGCTGGCCGCCGAGGGAGTTCCCGACCAGGTGCGGACGCTCGAGCCCGAGCTCGGTGATGAAGGCGCGCAGCCAGGCGAGGTAGTGCGGCAGGTCGTAGGGCAGGTCGGGCTTGTCCGCCTTCCCCCAGCCGGGCAGGTCGAGGGCGATGAAGCGACGGCTCGCCCGACGCTTGAACAGCTCGCGGTAATGCAGCAGGCCGCGGCCGGCGGGGCACAGGAGCAGCACCGGCACGCCGTCGCCCTCGCCGACCCAGCAGGTGCGGACGCCGCCGAGCTCGATCCAGTGCTCGTCGAACGGATAGGGGAGGTCGCGGAAACGCACGGGGCCCCTCTTGTGCGGCGCGTCATCGTGGGGACGCATGGCAACGCAGCCTATCACAACGTGTTACGGGAAGAAACCTGCAAGGCTGCCGGGAGGTTCTATTCCCCCCTGCCGTTCTCTGTGGTACAATCCCCGCGGTCCCTGAAAAACCCGCCGTTTCGCACGTAACATGAGACGCGGCAACAGCTTCGAGAAACCGGACCGAGAAGCCCCGCAACGGGGTGCGTGATTCCGCTCCAGACCAGGTAGGAAAGAAACGATGATCCAGCCAACTCCCAACGTGGAAAAGCAGCGCGAGCTCATCGCCGATGTCACCATCCGCTTCGCCGGCGACTCCGGCGACGGCATGCAGTTGACAGGTGGTCAGTTCAGCGACACGACCGCCATCATGGGCAACGACCTGAGCACGCTGCCCGACTACCCCGCGGAGATCCGCGCCCCGGTCGGCACCCTCGAGGGTGTCTCGGGCTTCCAGATCCGCTTCGCGTCCAACGCGGTGTACAGCCCGGGCGACGCCTGCGACGTCCTCGTCGCGATGAACCCCGCCGCCCTGAAGTCGAACCTCGGGCACGTCAAAGAGGGCGGGATGCTGATCCTGAACTCCGACGCCTTCAAGGGCCCGAACCTCAAGAAGGCGAAGTGGGAGGTCAACCCGCTCGAGAGCGACACCCTGTCGGGTTTCCAGGTCTACCAGATCCCGATCGAGACCCTGACCCAGGAAGCGCTGAAGGACTCCGAGCTCGGCCGCAAGCAGGTGGTGCGCTGCAAGAACTTCTTCGCGCTCGGCATCGTCTTC
>JAUIEM010000161.1 GCA_030428695.1 bacterium | reverse complement strand
GAAGCTGACGCGCGCCGACGCGGTGGTCGGGACCCCGGAGTACATCTCCCCCGAGCAGGCCGCGGGCCTCGAGCTCGACGCGCGGACCGACCTGTACTCCCTCGGAGTGGTGCTGTACGAGATGCTCGCGGGCTGCAAGCCGTTCAGCGCCGAAGGGGTCGCGGCGATGTTCCTGATGCACTCCACGGCGCCGGTGCGCAGCTACCGCAAGGCGCGGCCGAACATCCCGGCCGGCTTCGACGAGATCCTCGGCCGGCTGCTCTGCAAGGACCCGAGCCGAAGCCAGCCAAGCTGTTCGGCCACCTGCGCAAGCTCGGTCGCCACCTGAAGGAGCTCGGCACGCTCGACGACCGGCCGCGCGGTCCGGCCGTCGTCCCGGTCAGCCACAAGGAACACGCCGCCGGCCCGATCGAGGGGCCCGAGCTCGACATCTCCGGGACCGTGCGCTTCTCCCTCAAGGGCCCGACCAGCAGCAGCGAACGGGACGCCCTCGTCGCCCCCGATCCGGGGCCGGGCCTCTCTCCTCCGGCGCCTCGCGCGAACCCCTACAAGGCGCTGAGCGCGGTGCTGCTGCTGGTGTCCCTCGCCCTCGGCCTCGGTGCCTTCGGCGACCTGCTCGCGCCGGCGCCGCCGATCCCGGCCCCCTTCGACCAGCAGCGCTGGGGCGCGGCGCGCGACCTGACCCAGTCGGTGCCCTTCGACCAGCTCGACCCCGACTACTGGCGCATCGACCGCGGCGAGGGCGTGGCGATCCACGGCGTGGGGCGGGCGATCCTGCGCAGCACCATCGGCACCGGCCCCTGGCGGGTCGAGGGCGGCGTCCGCTCCGAGGGCGCGGACGGCTTCGGCCTGACGGTCGAGGTCGACGGACGCCGGGCGGCGGGCCTGGTCTTCCGCGACTTCGGAGGCCCCCTGCTCGCCTCGGTCGACCGCTTCCCGCCGGCCGGGCCGGTGCTCAGCGAGGCCCTCCACGCGGTGCCGCGTGGGGAGTCGCTGGCCTTCGCGGTCACGGTCCTCGACGACCGGGTGCGCTTCGAGTCCGGGGGCCAGGTGTTGAGCACGATCGCCCTCGACGGCCCGGTCACCGCCCTCACGCTCTACGTCGACGCCGAGACGGGGGGCGTGTGCTACCGGGACCTGCGCCTGCGTCTGCTGCCCGAGCCCCTGTAGGGCGCCCCACGGCCGATGAAAGAACGCGCAGGGGACGCCCTTCTCCGGGTTGGCGACGCTTTTGCACTTTGGATGGGGAGCGGGTAGACTCGACCGCCCAACCGTCGGGGGTCCCGTCCCCCGCGGTCGCGCCGCAGCGGTCGGACGCACCATCGCGGTGGCGGATTCCACCAGCCACAGCCACCCGCCCGTGGGGCCGGCGGCCGAGGCGAAGAACGGTGCGCGATTTGCGCCGCTTTGATCGGTTGCTCGGGGGGAGAAACGACATGGCCTGGCTCTCCAATCTTTTCGGAGTCTGGTACAACCTCGTCTTCGCCGTGCCCTTCCTGTTCGTCGCCGCCTTCCTGTTGTTGCAGCTCGCCGGCATCAGCCTCGGCGCGATGTTCGAGGGGGCGACCGACGCGGACGCTGGCGTCGACGGAGATGCGGGGATCGATGCGGACGTCGGCGTCGACGCGGACGCCGGCGTCGACGTCGATGTCGATGTCGATGTCGATGTCGATGTCGACGTGGATGTCGACGTCGATGCGGATGCCGGCGTCGACGTCGATGCGGACGCCGGCGTCGACGGCGACGCGGATGCCGGGGCGGACGCCGACGCTGGAGGCGCGGGGCTGCTGATGATCTCGCTCGGCTTCTTCAACATCGGGAAGGTGCCGCTCAGCCTGGTCGCCGAGCTGCTGCTGATGAGCTTCGGCGTCGCCGGGATCCTGATCAACCAGCAGCTGACGCAGCTCAGCGGGGGCTACCAGGGCTGGTTCATCGCCGTCTCCCTGGCGGGCGCCGCGACCGCGAGCATCCTCTTCACCAAGGGCTTCTCCGAGTTGATGGCGCGCTACCTGCCGATGAGCGAGACCTATGTCTCCGCCAACCGCGGGCTGATCGGCCTCGAGGGCCGCACCCTGTCCGGCAGGACCGACCAGAAACACGGCCGCGTGCGGGTCAAGGACCGCCATGGCAACGACCTCGACCTGCACTGTCGGCTGGCGCGCGGCGCCGCGCCCGTCGCGAAGGGCACGCCGGTCGTGCTCGCGCGCTACGACAGAAAAGCGAAGCAGTTCATCGTCCGTCGGAAACAAGCACAGAAGGGGGAGGCGCAGTCCCCCGGGGAGAAAACCGGATGAACCCAGTCCTGTTGTCGCCGATCCTCGCCTACGAGGTGGTGATCGGCATTACCGTCGGGGCCGCGCTGCTCTTGCTGGTCACGATCATCGGTATCAAGAACATGTACGTGCGCGCGAGCGCCGACGAGGCCTTCGTCAAGACCGGTCTCGGCGGGCGCTCGGTGGTCGTCGACGCGGGCAAGATCATCCTGCCGGTGCTGATGACGATCAAGTGGATCTCGCTGCGCTCGATGAAGCTCGAGGTCAACCGCCGCGGGAAAGAGGGCCTGATCACCAAGGACCGCTACCGCGTCGACATCGGCGTCGAGTTCTACATCAAGATCCAGCCCAACCAGGAGCAGATCCTCAAGGCCAGCCGCTCCCTCGGCGACCGCTCGACGGAGTCGGAAGCGGTCAAGGAGCTGGTCGAGGCGAAGCTGGTCGCCGCGCTGCGCTCGGTCGCGGCGACGATGGACCTGCTCGAGCTGCACCAGAACCGCGACACCTTCTCCGACTCGGTCCAGAAGGCGCTGGCGGAAGAGCTCGAGCACAACGGCCTGACCCTCGAAGGCGTCTCGATCGTCGCCCTCGACCAGACCGCCAAGGAAGCCCTCGACCCGGACAACGTCTTCGACGCGATCGGCCTCAAGGCGATCACCGCCAACACCGAGGCGGCCCGCAAAGAGAAGAACGACATCGTCCGGCGCACCGAGCTGCAGATCAAGGATATGGACATCAAGACGGCCGAGCAGAAGCTGTCGCTCGACCAGCGCCTCGCCTTCCGCACCGCGGAGCAGAAGCGCGAGGTCGACACGCAGCGGGCCGAGCAGGAGGCCGAGACCCAGCGGGCGCTGATCGAGCGCGAGCGCGAGGTCAAGGAGACGCGCATCGCCCAGGAGCAGACCATCTCCGAGCGAGAGATCGACAAGAACCTGCGCGTCAAGGACGCCGAGCTGCAGGCCCAGATCAAGCTGATCGAGCGTCAGCAGGAGAAGGAGCAGCGCGACATCACGCGCCAGCTCGCGATCGAGGTCGCCGAGCGCGACAAGGAGATCGGCGTCATCCAGAAGGCCAAGGAGCAGGAGCTCGAGGAAGCGAAGAAGCTCGAGGCCGTCGCGACCCGCGAGCAGGCCGAGCAGAACGTGCTGCTGGTCGAGAAACAGGCCGAGGCCGAGCGTGACCGCACCGTCACGGTCATCAAGCAGCGCGCCGAGTCGGAGAAGGCCCTGCTCGAGAAGCAGTACGAGGCCGACGCGGTCGCCTACGAGGTCCAGAAGCGGGCCGAAGCCGAGGCCCAGGCGGCGGAGCTGCAGGCTGCCGCGATCGAGCGTCTCGCCAAGGCGAACCTCGAGCAGGCCGAGGCCAAGGCCGCCGGTGAGCTCAAGCTGATCGAGGCGAAGAACGAGATCAAGCGCGACGTGCTGATCCAGGAAGGGGTCCTCGCCCTCGTCGAGAAGCCGCCCGAGATCATCAAGGAGACGATGCGTCCGGCCGAGAAGATCTCCGACATCAAGATCATGCAGCTCAACGGCGCGGGCGTCGGCAACGGCTCCGAGGTGCAGAACGGCAGCGGCGGGTTGCCGGGCAAGGTGGTCGATGCCTTCATGCAGGCCGGGGCCGCGATGCCGTTCTTCAAGGAGATGCTCAAGTTCTCCGGTGTCGACGGCGACAAGCCGATCGCCGAGCTGGTCCGTCAGGCCTCCGAGGTCGTGCCGGGCATCAGCGAGCTGCGGGGAGCGATCCCCGAGAGCCTGCGGCCGGCGCCTCCCTCGGTGCATCCGTCGAAGAAGAGCTCGAAGAGCCGCAAGAAATAGCCCTTCTCCACCGTCGGTGTGGAAAAAATGGCGCCTGGAAGCTTGCATTCCGGGCGCCGTCTCGTTCTAATGTCCGGCCCGGAAAACGCAGCGGAGCACACAACCATGGCCAGAAAGTGTCACTTCACCGGTAAGAGGACCCGCTTCGGCAAGCGCGTCTCCCGGCGCGGTCTGCCCAAGTACAAGGGCGGAATCGGTCTGAAGACGACCGGCATCTCGCGTCGCACCTTCAAGCCGAACATCCAGAAGGTCCGCGCCTGGGTCAACGGCCGCACGGTCCGGCTCAAGGTCTCGACCAAGGCGCTCAAGTCGGGTTGGATCACGAAGCCGCCCATCGGTCCCAAGAACAAGAAGAAGCAGAAGGAGTAGGCCTCCGATGGAAGGCAAGGATCGCAAGCGCAAGCGTCGCTCTGTCAAGAAGTTCGGCCGTCGTCGCAAGAACATTCCCCTCGAATGGGTCGACTACAAGGACATCGACTTCCTGCGCAAGTTCACGACCGCCCAGGGCAAGATCGTGCCCCGCAAGCGTTCGGGATACGACGTCCAGGGCCATCGGAAGATCACCCGCGCGATCAAGCGGGCCCGCTTCCTCGCCCTGATGCCCTTCAACGCGTAGGGCTGTCCGCCTCCGGGGGAAGCGATTCCGGGACCCGTCGCGATGACGCGTGCTCCCCTCCGCCCGGCCGGGCACCACAGAGTCAGCGCCGGTGGCTTGCGAGCCAGCCGGCGCTTCTCGTATTCTCAGGGCATTCCCAGACGGAGCGTGCGGGCGGTATGAGACTGCAGATCGAGACCAGCAAGGAAGGCCGTCGCATCCTCCTGTCCCTCGAGCCCGACGAGGCAGAGGCGGTCGCCGAGCAGCTACGCCTCGGCCTCGACCACCAGGCGATGGACAAGACCCACAGCCACTCGATCCTCTTGACCGGCACCAAGGAGTCGGTCAAGGACGTCGCCCACATCATCATCAATGCACCGCTGAAGGTCGACGCGGACGAAGACTGAGCTCCGCTCGTCCGTCCGCTGCGCCCACGCGTCCGGCAGCCGCGCACGCGCGGCGGCCGCGCCGTCAGCGCCCCAGGAGGTTCCATGCGTACGCTCTCGTTCCAAGGCGGCGACACGATGCCCGCCCTCGGCCTCGGCACCTGGCAGAGTCGGCCGGATGCCGTCTACGAGGCGGTCAAGGAAGCGCTGCGGATCGGCTACAGGCACATCGACTGCGCCTTCATCTACGGTAACGAGACCGAGGTGGGCCGCGCCCTCGAAGAGTCGTTCGCCGCGGGCGTCTGCCGCCGTGAGGAGCTGTGGATCACCTCGAAGCTGTGGAACAACGCCCACCACCCCGAGCATGTGCGTCCCGCCCTGCAGAACACCCTCGCCGCGCTGCGCCTCGACTACCTCGACCTCTACCTGATGCACTGGCCGGTCGCCCTGCGCGCCGAGGTCAGCCTGCCCGCCCAGCCCGAGGACTACATCCCCCTCGAAGAGCTGCCCGTCGCGACCACCTGGGCGGCGATGGAGCCGCTGGTCGAGGCCGGGCTGTGCCGCCACATCGGCGTCTCGAACTTCAGCGTCAAGAAGCTCGCCGGCTTGCTCGAGGTCGCGGAGCGCAAGCCGGAGGTCAACCAGGTCGAGCTGCACCCCTACCTCCCCCAGAACCCGCTGGTCGACTTCTGCGCGGCCCAGGGCGTCCACATCACGGCCTACTCGCCGCTCGGCTCGCCTGGCCGGCCCGCGGGGCTCAAGGCGGCGGACGAGCCGAGGCTGCTCGAGGATGCGGTCGTCGCCTCGGTCGCCGCACGGCGCGAGGTCAGCCCCGCCCAGGTGTTGATCGCCTGGAGCCTGCACCGCGGCCTGTCGGTCATCCCCAAGTCGGTCAACCCCGGCCGCATCGCGCAGAACCTCGCCGCCGCCGAGGTCGAGCTCGACGCCGCGGACCTCGCGGCCCTCGCTGGCCTCGACCGCGGACGCCGCTACGTGACGGGCGTGTTCTGGACCACGCCGGGAAGTCCCTACACCCTCGAGAACCTCTGGGACGAGTAGGCCCGTCCGATTCGCCGGAGTAGGCCCGCCGGCCGGGGCCCGCTGACCCCGGCGAGGAGCACGACGTGAACGATGCGCGCGCGACCGGTGAGGCTCCCGTGTCCGCTGCGGAGCTGGGCGCGCTCGTCGCGCGTGGGCGTCACGCCCTGTTCGTCTGCGCCGTGTTCGCCCTCGTCCTGCTCGGGCGCGCGCTGGTGATCATCACCCACCTGCCCCCCATCCACTGGATCCACGCGGTGCCCGTCACCCTGCTCTGCGGGGGCGCGCTGGCGGGGCTGGCGGTCGTCAGCGGGCTGTTCCTGCGGGCCGATGCCCTCGAGCTGGCGCGGCTCGCCCGCAGCCTGGGCCGGCCGGACGCACGACGCCGGGGGTCGCGGCTGCCGTCCCTGGGCGGCATGATGCTGGTCGGCTGGGCGGGCTTCGGGCTCGGGGCCGGCGGGGTGGTTCTGGCAGGCTCGTACCTGATCACCTTCGCGAACCCCTGGCTGTTCGTCGCGCCCCTGTTCGCCGGCCTGGTGCTCTTCGTCCTGCCGGTGCTGCTCGGGCGCTGTGCGGCGGCACACGCGCAGAGCCTGCCCGGGATCCGGCGCGGTCTCGAGGCGGAGGAAGCTCCGGAGGCGCCGGCGTCCCGCCGACGCCGTCCGCGTGGTGCGCGGGAGGCGATGGCGACCTCCGAGGCCGCGCGCCGCCTCGAGGGGACCGGGAGGGTGCTGCTGGTGTTCTGCGGCCTCGCGGTGCTGATCGTGGCGCTCGGCTGCGTCGGGCTGGCGCTCGCCCTGACCGCCGGTCCGAAGCTGACGTTCCCCCAGCAGCTCACCCTGGTGCTGTCCGGCTGCGGCCTGTTCGGCGGCGGCCTGCTGCTCGCCGTGTTCGGCGTCTACCAGCGCGAGGCCGGGAGCGTGGTGCGCAACCTGTTCGAGATGGTGCGGGAGCGGACGAGCGCGCGCGCCGGGCACCTGCGCTACCGGACCCGGCACGCGACCGACCGGCTGCTCGGCAGCGGACGCCTGCTGTGCCTGATCGGGATCGTCCAGGGGCTCGGCCTGACGGTCCTCGCCGCCGGGCTGCTGATCGCCTTCCCCTACGATTCGCCCTACCTCGCCGCCTCCGACGCTTCTTTCCTGCTCGGCTTCGCCTTGCTCGCCGCCTTCCTGGGCGATCTCGCGGCCCGCCGCGCGGGGGTGCTCGCCGCGCTGGCCGCGGCGCTCAACGCCGAGATCGCCCGCCTCGAGCTCGACGCTCCCGAGGCACCGCCGGCGGACGCCTGACCGCTGGTGCAGATCACCAAGTGACCGGGAAAATCCGCCCGTCGTCGGCGGCCTCCCCCTGATCCCAGGCGGTCTCCGGGCCTGGCAGCGGATGTGCACCATCCCCTCGCGACATGAACGCGACAGACCAGGAGATTCCCCGGATGCACAGGCCCGCCACGCGAACCGCCCGAACGTGCGGCTACTGCGGCGCCCCCATCCGCGGAGGCCTGTACTTCTGCGGCGTGTGCGCCGCGCCCCACATGCGGGCTCCGACGCTGCGCGGCTCGACCTACCTCGCCCGGCAGCGCAGCGTGCGCCGCTGGCAGGGCCGGACGACGCGGCTGTTCTGGACCTGGTTCCTCGTCCTGCTCGGGGTCGGGCTGACGGGGCACTTCCTGTTCGCGGGCCGCCTCCACCTGCAGATCGTCCTGACCGACCTCGCCCTGCTGGTCCTGACCGGGGTGTGCATCGGCCTGTACGCGCCGACGCTCGCGGCGGGCTTCCGGCGCTCCGGCTTCGGTCACCAGGAGGCCTGGATCGGGCTCTTCGCCCTCGTCCCCCTGCTCGCCCTGAACTTCGCCTACCACGCGGGGCTGCAGGGGCTCGGCGCCAAGGGTTCGGGCCTGTTCGCAGGGCTCGAGGCGGAGCTCGGCTACGGCACGCTGGTGCTGCTGATCTGTGCGCTCCCGGCCCTGACCGAGGAGATCGCCTTCCGCGGCCTGATGTTGCCGTGGCTGGAGCGGGCGCAGGGGAAACGTCGGGCGTTGGTCTTGTCGGCCGCGTTGTTCGCCGGCCTGCACCTGTCGGTGCTCAGCCTGCCCTATCTGTTCGTGACCGGGCTCCTGTTCGGCTGGGTCACCCAGCGGACCGGCAGCCTGTACCCGGCGATGCTGCTCCACTTCTTGCACAACCTGGCCGTGATCACGCTGTTCACTGCCTGAGATCATCTCGGAGGATCGATGGAAGTCCTGCTCATCAGACTCGTGATCGCGACCGTGTTCGGCGCGATCTGCGCCGCGATCGCCAACGGCAAAGGCCGGAGCGTGATCGGCTGGTTCATCGGCGGCTTCTTCCTCAACCTGATCGCGGTGATCATCGTCGCCGTCCTGCCGAACCTGCGGGAGCGCGACGCGTACCGCTCGAGCGTCGCGCGGACCAACCGCCGGCTGCGCGAGCAGCTGCGCCAGGAGCGGATCAAGGGCGAGACCTTCCGCAAGTACGCCAACCGCCGCCTCGACCACCACGACAGCGCCCTCGCGCTCGACACGAGGGCGGATGGGGAGCCGCGCCGCCAGCTCGCCCACCACCACGCGCCGCCCCTGCCGAAGCCGCGCCGCACCTGGTCCTACGAGCAGGACGGCAGCGCCCTCGGTCCGGTCGAGCAGGGCGAGCTCGAGCGACTGTTCCGGAACGGCAGCCTGACCCGGGCGACCCTCGTCTGGAGCGAGGGGATGGCGGACTGGCAGCCCGCCGGCCGCGTGCCGGCCCTGCGCAGGATCGTGTCGTGAAGGGCGTCGAAGGAACCGTGCGGCTCGAGGGACTGCTCGAAGCCGGCCTGCCCGATGCCCGCGACCTGGAGCCGGCCCTGCGCAGGTGGCTGAAACAGTGCGCTGCGCTCGGCGTCGACTTCAGCCTCGAGCTCGAGGCCGACGGCTTCAGCCTCTTGCCGGAGGACCGGCCCTTTCCGGCGGCGCCGCTCGGGAGCTGTCCGGAGGCGGCCCTGCGCCAGATGGTGCAGAAGGTCGTCGAGCTCGTGCCCGAAGGGGACCGCGGCAGCCTGCTCTCGACCTTGCGCAGCCGCGAGCTCCGGCCCGGCGAGGAGGTGCAGTCGCTGTATCCGATCGGCGGTGACGGCGAGGTCCGCGTCGAGTCGCGGATCGTCGAGGCAGAGACGACGCCACCGCCCGCGGCGGCGCCCACACAGCGCCTCAAGCATGTCGGGCTCGCGCTCGCGGCGGTGCTGGTGCTCGTGATCGGGCTGAGCCTGGTCGTCGACCTCACGGGCCTGCTCGACATGGCCCGCGCCGCCGCTCTCGGCCCCGCGCTCGAGGCCGACGACATCGACCTGCGGGCCTACGCCGGCCTGCTCGAGGTCGGCGCCCTCGAGACCGACGCCCGGGCGCTGACGCTGACCCTCCACCGGGGTCCGGCGTTCCCCGCCGACAGCGCGGCCCTGCAGGCGGCCTGGGAAGCCGAGCCGGCGCTGGCCCGGCGGCTGGCTCTCGAGGCCCTGGCCCGCGGCTACGGCCGCTGCGAGCTGTTCGACGCGGACGGCCGCTGCCTCGCCTCGCCGAGCGTGCGCCTCGCCGGGCTGCGGGACGCGGACAGCCTGACCGTGCGCCTCCCCGTGCGCCCCGCGGTCGTCGCCTGGCGCCTGGTGCCCTGACGCCTGTGACGGCTTGCTCCCTTCCCCACGCCCTGCTAGCCTGGGTCCCATCGGCTGCATGCACCCCAACGAATCCAGCGCTGGCGCCATCCAGGACGCCACGTTGGATGGATCGCGCGGACCCCGTGGGGTCCACGCCGCGGACAGGGAGAGACGATGAGATTCGTGTGGATCGCCGGGGCCTTGCTGTGCCTGGCCCAGCCCACCCTCGCACAGTCCGAGGCCGAGGAGATCGAAGAGCTCCGCGAGCAGCTCGAGCGGATGCAGGAGCGGCTCGACGCCCTGGAGGAGCAGCAGGGCCCCGCGCCGGAGCCCACCGAGCCGCCCGCGGACGCCGGGGAGGGCGAGGCCTTCTCCTTGCAGCGGTGGGCGCTCGGCAACTCCGAGCGCTTCAAGTTCTCCGGCAGCATCCGCTTCCGGGGGGAGTACAAGGACAACGTGACCGACTTCGCGAAAGACCGCTCCGACGAGCAGGAGTTCGTCCTCTCCCGGATCCGGCTGCGCTTCGATCTACAGGTCCTCGAGAACCTCGACGTGGTCGTCGAGCTGCAGGACTCCCGCCAGTTCGGCGACGAGGATTCCCCGGTCTCGACCGCCCGCGAGCTCGAAGCGACCGACCTCAGCCTCGGCTACGTCGAGGCGCGCAAGCTGCTGCTCGACGGGCTGACCCTGCGGGTCGGCCGGCAGAAGCTGCTCTTCGGCGACCAGCGCCTGGTCGGCGAGCTCGACTACAGCAACTTCTCGAACCGCTTCGACGCCTTCTCGCTGCTGTTCGCGACCGAGGATCCCGAAGGCGCGCGGCCCCCGCTGTTCCAGAGCCACGCCTTCGCCGCGATCGTCGACGAGACCAACACCGACTCGGACGACCTCCTGTTCGCCGGGCTGCACACGACGATCACGCCCGTCGACGCCTTCGCCGTCGACCTCTACTACCTCCTGCTCAACGACGCGGACGAGGACGGCCGCACCGGGGAAAACGGCCGGCCGGGGAACCTGCACCTGCACACGGTCGGCACCCGCATGGTGTTCGAGCTCGGCGACTTCCAGGCCGTCGGTGAGTTCGCCTACCAGTTCGGGGAGTCGGCGGACGACGACATCGGCGCCTTCGCCGGGGCCACGACCCTGAGCTACCGCAACTACGACCTCCCCTGGCAGCCGATGTTCGCGCTGACCTATGTCTACGGCTCCGGGGACGACGACCCGAACGACGGCGACCACGGGACGTTCTCGAACCTGTTCCCGACCAATCACTCCAAGTACGGCGCGATGGACCTGTTCAGCTGGCAGAACGTCGAGAACCTGCAGGCTACGGTCAAGGTCTGGCCAGCCAAGGGTCTGCTGGTCGCGGTCGACTACCACTTCTTCCGGCTGCCCGAGATCGAGGACTTCTGGTACAACGCCGGCCGCAACCCGATCCGCGCCGCGAGCTCGCCCCGGAACACGGGCCAGTCGGCCTCCCAGACCGTCGGCCAGGAGATCGACCTGACCGTCAAGTACGACCTCAACGACAACGTGACCTTCTTCGCCCAGTACGCCCACTTCTTCAGCGGCCCCTACGTCGGCGACACCGGCACCGAGAGCGACGCGGACTTCGTCGGCCTGACCGTCAACGTCAAGTTCTAGCCTCGTCCCCCAACGGCCCGGCGAGCTCGTCGGCGAGCTGCTCGACCCGCGCGGCCGCGGCTTCGTCGATCTCCGTCGTGCCGTAGCGGCCCGCCGCGAACAGCCCGTCCCCTTCCTGAAGCGCCGCAGCCCGCTCCGGCCAGCGCCGGCGGGCGCGCTCGATCAGGTGGCCCGGCGTTCCGGCTCCGCGGCGCGGGCGCAGCCCGGCGCGGCGCAGCCGGGCGAGGATGCGGAGGAAGGCGGCGATCAGCCGTGCCCGAGGCGTTCCAGGGCTGGCGGCGACCTCTTCGGCGGGGGCGACGGTGAGGAACTCGAGCTCCTCGGACACCGCGTCCTCCGCTTCCCCTTCCCGCTCCTCCCGGCGCAGCAGCCAGCGGCGCAGCAGCCAGCGGACCAGGAACCAGGCCGCGACCAAGGCGAGCAGCTCGGCGAGCGTCCAGAACAGCATCTCGAGGTCGATCTGCGGCCGCGGCCGCGGACCGCTCGGGCTGCCGCCGACGGGAGGTCCCAACCGCGGCAGGAAGGGCAGCCGGTCGACGAGGGCGTAGGTCGCGCAGGCGAACAAGAGGGCGGGCAGAAGGAAGAAGGCGAGCGGCCGCAGCCGCGGCAGCGCCCCCGCCAGGCCGCGCACGTGCTCGAGCCACAGCACGCCGCGCAGCGCGAGCATCGCGACCAGCAGCAGCACCAGCCAGGGGGCGCGGGCAGGCTCGGCGACCGCCCCGAAGATCCCGAGCAGGCCGGCGTTGAAGGCGGCGGCGGGCAGCACCACATCGACGAAGCGCAGGCAGGCGAGGCCGCCCTGCACGCCGATCAGGAGGGCGAAGAGGAAGAGCAGGGCGTGCGGGAACATCAGCACCGCGAAGAGCCAGACCGCGACCAGGCTGATCAGGAAGCGCCGGCAGGTCGCCGCGATGCTCTTGCGCAGCTCCTCCTCGAGGCCGCTCGCCCACACCCCGAGCACCCAGCTGACGCCGAGGAAGCCGAACAGGAAGCCCGGGTTGACGTCCTCCCCGAGCCGCGGCACGAGCACGAGCGCGAGCATGTGCAGGGCCAGCTCGAGGCCGTACTGCAGCTTGCGGTAGCCGTTCATCGCCGGCCTCCGACGACGAAGGACAGGCGCATGTCGGTGCCGACGCAGACGACCGAGGCGCCGGCCGCGCTCAGGATGCTCAACAGGTCGGCGGAGGCGGCGCGCGCCTGGTCGACCTGCTCCTGGAAGATCGGCACGAAGCCGCGCGCCTCGAGCAGCACGCACAGCAGCTGCCCGCCCGCCCGCAGATGCGCGAGCAGCGGCGGCAGGATGCGCTTCGGATCGGCCGAGCGCCGCAGCAGCACCGGCACGCACAGCCCGCCGCGCACCAGCGCCAGGCCACGGCGCAGCACCTGCTCGAAGGGTTCCTGGCCGACGCCGCGCGCCTCCGCCAGGGCCTTCCGCAGGCGGGCGAGCATCGCCCGCGAGCGGCTCGGGGGCACGCGCAGCACCCGGTCGTCGACCGCGTACAGGCCGACGGCGCGGTTCCTCCGGAACAGCTCCTCGGCGAGGGCGCTGGCGAGCCGCACCGCGTACTCGACCGTGCCGCGCCGCCCCACCCCGAGCCGGGCGAAGCGGTGGAAGTCGACGAGCAGCAGGGCCTGGCTGGAGCGCAGCGCTTCGAACTCCCGCACCACCAGCCGGCCGTGCCGCGCCGTGCTGCGCCAGTGCACCGCCCGCGGCGGGTCCCCCGGCTGGTACTCCCGCACCCCGCGGAACACCACGCTGTCGCCGACCTGCCGCGAGAGGGCGCCGGCCCAGGCGCTCTCTCCCGCCGCCGGCACCAGCAGCCCCCGCACATCGAGGCCGCGGGGGTAGACCGTCGCCTCGCCGGGCGGGCACAGCACGTGGCTCTGCGAGGCGAAGCCGAGGGGCCCGTAGACCTGCGCGGTCACCGGCCCGACCCGGTAGCGGCCGCGGGTGGCGTTGAGGAAGGCCCGGTACGACAGGGGCAGGGCGCCGCCGGCCCGCAGCCCCGGGAAGATGCCGAGGGTCACGGTAGTCGGCACCTGCGGAGGGAAGATGTCGCGCAGGATCAGGGGCGGCAGGGGCAGCCAGCCGTCATTGCGCAGGCGCAGGCCGACCTCGACGACGCGGTCCTCGGCCAGGGGCGGCAGCGTGCGTTCGACGCGCAGGCGCCGGCCGAGGAGCCGCGCCTCGAGCAGGGAGACGCCGAGCACCAGGGCGAGGGCCAGGCCGAAGGCGAGAACCTCCGGGCGGCCGTAGCTCAGCCCGAAGCCGCACCCGATGAGCACCAGGCCGAGTCCCGCCAGGCCCCAGCTCAGGCTCGCTTTGCGCATCGTCCCTCCCGCGGCGATTGTACCGGGTGCCGCGCGGGGGTTACACTCCCGCCCGAGGAGGAAACGTGGCGGACGACTGGACGATTCCCTGCCCGGACCTGGCCGAGGCGCTCGCCTTCTTCACGACCCGGCTCGGCTTCCGCCTCGACCGCATCCGGCCGGCGGATGACCCGGTGCTCGCGGTCCTCTCCGGGCACGGCCGGCGGCTGCGGCTGGTCCGCCTCGGATGCGACGTGCCGGCGCTCGGCATGCCGCCCCGGCCCGAGGAGGTCGCCCTCGAGCTCGCCCGGGCGGACTCCCCCGGCGTGGCCGGACGGGCGGGGATGCGCTACCGCGACCTCTTGCCCGGGCGCCGCGGCGGACGCTTCATCGCCTCGTCCATCGCGATCCCCGAGGGTGGACCGGTAGCGGACGCCGTGCACGCCCACTTCCTGCGCTTCCAGGTGATCGGCGTGTGGCGCGGGGAGGTGACGGTGGTCTACGAGGGCCAGGGCCCACCGCTGCGCCTGCAGGCCGGCGACTGGGTGCTGCAGCCGCCGGGCATCCGCCACCGGGTGCTCGAGGCCTCGCCAGGGCTCGAGGTGCTCGAGCTGTGCAGCCCGGCGGTACACGACACCCGCTACGACCACCGGCTGACGCTGCCGGGCGACGGGCTCCGTCCCGGGCGCACGTGGGCCGGCCAGCGCTTCGTCCACGACCGGGCGGCCCAGGCGGAGTGGACGCGGGAGGGCGGGCTCGAGCGCCGCGCGACCGCGATCGCGGAGGCGAGCGGCGGGGTCGGCGCGGTGACGCTGCTCCGCGGTCGCGGGGAGCTACGAGCCGCGACGGCGGAGCTCGACCTCGTCGTCGTGCTCGGGGGCCGCGCGGAGCTCGACGGGCACGAGGCGCTCGGCCCGGGCGACGCGGTCGCGCTGCCGCCCGGGAGCACGCTCCGCCTCGACGGCGAGGCGGCGCGGCTCGAGGTGGATCCTTGGCGCTGAGGCGCTTCCGGCTCAGGGTTCCGGCGGAGCGGGAGGCGGCGGCAGGATCCGGCAGGCCACCCGTGCGAGCTGCGGATAGTCCGATGGGTTGGCGACGGTGTAGGGGACGACCCCGACCTCGACGAGCCGGGTCTGGCCGGGTTCGAGGATCACCCGGATCTGGCCGGGCGACAGGCCGCCGGGCACGCTCCCCGCGGGGCCTTTGTAGATCGTGACCTCGAGGCGGTGGGGCGAGGTGTTCGTGGTCGACGGATACCAGAGCCAGACGTCGGGCACGAAGTCGGTGTCGACGGAGACGGTGAAGTCGTTCATCGGGTCGCAGGTGTGCACGCCTTCGAGGGCGTGCACGCCGGCGTTGTCCGTCCACTGCACCAGCCCGAAGTCGCGGGCGAGCCACCAGCGGTGGCCATCGACGTGGATGCCCTGGAACTCGAGCACGATCACGTCGTCGAAGGTGCCGTACGGTGTGGACAGCGAGCCGTAGTCGACGAGCTGGTACTGGATGTTGCCGGACTGGTCGTAGGGCTGGTTCGCGCCCGGAATGAACGACGGCCCGCTCATCGACCGGTAGGTGAACAGGCCCGAGTACTCCTGCTCGTAGTACATGAAGCGCGGGAACGCGTCGCTGTCCGGGGAGTGCTGGCTCTGGACCGCCTGCGCGGAGAGCCCGCCGCCGTCGTTGAACGGGTTGAAGAAGTCGGCCGGGAAGGGCAGCGCCTCCTGGATCGCCCGGAGCTTGGTGATGCCGTCCGGGCGGGTCGGGCGGAACAGGAACATCCGCTCGTTGCGCAGGAGCCCCCGCTCCCAGTTCATCCGGTGGACGTAGATGCTGTTGTTGATGAAGTTGCGCTCGTGCACCGAGAAATACGCCTGGCGGTAGCCGCCGTTGGTGTAGTCCCGGTTGTCCTCGATGAAGGGCAGGTAGTCCTCGAGCAGCCAGCCGACGAACACGTCGATGCTGGTCTGGAAGGTCAGGAAGCCCGGATCGATCACGTTGACCGCGATGGTGTGCAGACCCGGCTCGAGGTCGTCGACGAAGATCGCCGGTCCGGTGCCGAGGGGGCCCTGGCGATGCGAGGTCCACTCGACCTCGAGCAGCGAGACGTCCCCATCGTCCTCGAGCAGCGCCTCGAAGGGGATGACCTGGCCGACCTCGAACTCGAACACGTTGGTCGGGGAGATGATCGTCGCGCTCGGGTTCTGGTTCGGCGCCGCGAAGAAGTTGATGCTGGCCTCGGCGAGCGCCCCGACGGTGCTCGGGCTGAGGACCCGCGCGACCATCGAGTGCGGTCCGAGGGGCAGGGCATCGATGCTGATCTCCCCGCCCGCGCCGAAGAAGTCGAAGCCGTCGATGAACCACTGCACCTCCAGGGGAACCCCGGGCAGCGAGCCGCCGCCGAGCACGGCGCGGAAGGTGGTCGGCACGCCGCTGATCAGCTGCGCCCCTTCGCCCGGCTCGACGATGGTGACGGTCGGCGCCGGGACGATGGTGATCGAGAAGCTGACCGGCTCGCTCGACTGCCCGCCCGAGTCGATGACGACGGCGGTGATCACGTGGGTGCCGACGCTGGGGAAGGCGGGGACGGTGTCGCCGGTGCCCAGGTCGCCGTCGAGGTCCGAGGTCCACTGCAGGTCGACGCCGACGTCCCCGTCCTCGGCATCGGTGGCGAGGGCGAGCAGCAGCACCTCCTGGCCGGCGAAGAAGGTATCGCCGTCGAAGGGGCCCTCGAGCTCGACCGTCGGCGCCTGGTTCGGCTCCGGCGGCACCCAGTCGAGGACCAGATTGCTCGCGGTGATGTTCGCGAGGTCCATGTCGACGATGCTGTTCGATGTCGCCCGGAAGGCGCGGGTCAGCTGGACCGCCCCGGCGCTCAGGTAGCTGCCGAAGAGCTGGCCGCCGGCGCTGAAGCCCATGCGCAGGGCGTTGGCGGTCAGGGTTCCGGCCACCTCGATGCCGAAGGGGCTGAGCAGGCGGACGTTGCCGGTGACGTCGACGTCCGCGGCGAAAGCGGCGACGCCGAAGTCGGCGACCCGCAGCCTGCCGCCGATGGTCGCGTCGGCGAGAAAGTCCACCTCGCCGCTGACCTTCACCGTCGCGGGGGTGTCGAAGGCTCCGGTCAGGGTCGCGGTGCCGTCGGCGCGGACGATGAAGTTGTCGACACAGCTCGTCGTGCCCTGGACGAGCAGCGTGCCGTCGTGGACGACGATGCGGGCGCCGACGACGAGGTCGCCGGTCACCGTCAGGACGGCGCCCTTCCGGACGATCAGGTCCTCGCCGACGGTGAGGGTGCCGTTGACCGTGGTCGTCTGCTTGACGACGAGGTCCCCGGGCACCGACACCTCCTGGGCCAGGGCCGGAAGCGTGAAGAGGAGCAGGCAAGCGCCGAGCAGGCGCGGAACAGACGATCCTCGCATGGGATCCTCCCTGTGAAAAAATCACCCTGTTGCGCCAGGTACTACGGCACCTCCAGATTTCCGGAAATTTCTGGCGCGCCGTTTCAGGATTGGAAGCCCACAGGAGGAGGTCGCGATGCGTGGGAGAGAGGTCGTGGTCGGCCTGGTGCTCGGCCTGCTCGCCCTCGCCGGGCTGTGGCTCGCGCGGGGGGAGGGGGAAGCGGCGGAGCGGCCCGACCGCGCACCCGGTCCGGAGGCGGCGGCGGTTCCCCGGGCTCCGTCGGCTGAGCCGCCCGCGCGGGAAGGACCGCCCTCACGCCTCGATCCCGCCGCCTCTCCAGTCGCTCCGGACAAGCCTGCCGGACGCGCCGCCGAAGGGCCGCCCGCGGCCTCCACAGCGGCCGCGCCCGACGCGCCAGCGCCCACCGCACAGACCGACAGCGCCGGCCTGGAGGGGCGGGTTTCCAGCCCCGCCGGCGCCGTGGAGGGCGCCCGTGTCGCGCTGTACGCAGAGACCCTCGGGCCCTTGCCGGAGGAGCCGGAGGCCGCGACCACCAGCGGCGCGGACGGCGGCTTCCAGCTCGAGGAGCTCCCGCCCGGCCCGGCGCTGCTCGTGGTGTCCGCGGACGGGCTCTCGCCGCGCCGGATCGCGCTGCTCCTGCAGGCCGGCGCGACCACCCGGCGCGACGTCTCCCTCGCGCCCCTGCGGGCGCTGCGCGGGACCGTCGTCGACGAGGGCGGTCAGCCGCTGGCGGGGATCGTGCTCGCCACGCAGGACGCGGCCGGGGCAACCGTCCAGGCGGTCAGCGACCGGAGCGGGGCGTTCGCCTTCGACGGGCTCCCCGCCGGCCCGGTCGGTGTCGCCGTCGTCGACGGCCGCGGCTACGGAGACCCCTATGGCGGCGGGATCCGGCAGGTCCGGCCCGGCCAGGACGCCCTGCGCATCGTGCTGTCCGCGGTCGGCGGCCTGGAGCTGACGGTCGTCACCGCGGAGGGGCGTCCGGTGGCCGGCGCGGAGGTGGCCTGGGAGGCGGAGCGCCCCCCGGGCTGGCGGCCGCTGCGGGTGACCTGCGACAGCGCGGGCCAGGCGCTGCTCAGCCCGCTGCCCCCGGGACCCTGCGCGGTCCGCTGTCGGGCGCCGGGCTTCGCCCCCGAGGCCGCCTCCGCCGAGGTTCCGGCCCTCGGCAGCGCGCCCCTGCGCATCGTGCTCGACGCCGGCGGGGAGGTGCGCGGGACCGTGCGCGACACGGGCGGCAGGCCCCTCGCTGGCGCGCTGGTCGGCTGGCTGGACCCGACGCTCGGGGAGGACGGCGCGGCGGCGCTGGAGAGCCAGCTGCGGCCCCTGCTCGCGCGGGGCTCGGATTCGACCGCCCTGCTGCTCGCCCGCACCGACGAGGAGGGCGGCTACCGGCTGCGCGGCCTGCCCAGGGGCTCCGTGCAGCTCCTCGCCCTGGCCCCGGAGCACCAGGCGCGGGTCCGCGGCGTGACGGTGGAAGCGGGCCCGATCGCGCCACTCGACTTCGCGCTCGAGCCCTCCGGCGCGCTGACGGTGACGGTGCTGGACGCCGAGGGCCGGTCGGTCCCCTACCCCGCCTGGCGGCTCTACGCCGCGAGCGGCACCGAACGCCGGGGAAGCGCCGGAGCCGAGGGGGACTTCGCGGTCGGGGGGCTCGCGGCCGGCCCCTACGTCCTCATCGTCGTCGCTCCCTCCCGCGCGGCCCTGAGCCTGCCGGTCACGGTCGGTCCGGGCGCCGCCACGCCTCTCACCGTGCGCTTCGCCCGAGAGGCGACCCTGCGGGGGCGGGTCCTGCGCGCGCGCGGCCCGGTCGCCGGGGCGACGGTCGAGGCCCGCGACGGGCTGCTCTCCGAGCACGCGAGCACCGGCCCGGATGGCACCTTCGAGCTCGCGCTGCAGCCCGGGTCCTGGGAGCTGGTCGTGCGCCACCGGGAGTTCATCCTGCGCTCGTCGGTCGAGCTGCCGGAGACGGGCGGCGAGGTCGAGCTGACGGTGCCCCGCGGGCTCTTCAGCGGCGAGCTGCGCGACGACTTCGGGGAGAAGCTGGCCGGCGAGCTCGTCCTGTTCGACCGGGAGGACCGGCGCATCCCGGTGCCGGTCGGCGCGGACGGCAGCTTCGCCATCGACGGCCTGGCGGAGGGGCCCTACCGCTTCCGGGCGTCCGCGCCGGGCCGGGCGACCGCGCTCGGCCTGCTGCAGCTGCTCGGCGATGAGACCCGGCGGGACTTCCCCCTCGAGCCCGGGATGGTCCTCGTCGGCGCGGTGCGCGACGCCGCGGGCCAGCCCCTCGACGCCGCGCTGACGGTCGTCGACCCCGAGGCGCTCGGACGCGGCCTGCCCGCCCGCTGGACCGGGGAGAGCGCCGCCGACGGCAGCTTCGCCGTCGGCGGCCTGCCGGCGCTGCGCGCGCTGACGGTCTTCGCGGAGCGGCCCGGCTACGCTCCGACCCGGCTCCGCACGACGACCGACGGCAGCCCGATCACCCTGACCCTCGCCCCCGCCGCGACCCTCGACGTCACCGTGTTGCAGGCCGGCGTCCCGGTCGAGGGCGCGACGCTCGCCCTGCTCTTCGACGACGGCGGCGCGCTCGACGAGCTGCCCAGCCTGCGCGCCCTGTGGCCGCTGCCGAGCGTGACGGGAGCGGACGGGCGCCTGCTCCGCGCCGGTCTCGGCGCGGGCCGCTACCGGCTCGACGTCGCGGCCGGCGCCGAACGGCGCAGCGTGGCGGTCGAGCTGTCCGCGGGCGGGATCGAAGCGGTGCGGGTCGAGCTCCCTTGACACGCCCGGTCGTGTTGCAGCGTATTACACGCAAATCCTATAGGAGCAGAGCGTTTCGCGCGGTACCATCGGAGGTACGGAGGAGATCCATCTCATGAGCGTAAAGTCCCAAATCGCTGCTGCGGCCAAGCGCGTGATCCATGCCTACTACACCAATCACCCGGCCCGCCTCGACCCTTGCGGCGAACCCAAGCTGGCCCTGTCGGACTTCAACAAGCTGAAGGTGCACTACCGCGTCCCGTTGCGGTGGAGACCGTCGAAGAAGTACAAGCGCATCGACAACGTGATCCGCGCGGGCCGTGTGGTCCTGGCCCTCGGCCAGCTCGGCACGGGCATCGCGGGTCTGCCCACCGGCATCACGCCCGAGGGTGCTCCCGAGCTGTCCAACCGCGGCGTCGGGGCGCTCGGC
>JAUIEM010000160.1 GCA_030428695.1 bacterium | reverse complement strand
TGACCAACGACCAGAGCGTCGGGCTGGTCGACACGCGGATGCTGGCCCATCACGGCTACCCGGTCGAGGAGATCACCGGCGGCTGCTTCTGCTGCCGCTTCACCAGCCTGGTCGAGGCGGCCGAGCGCCTGACCGTCGACCCCGAGCTGCGCCCCGACGTGCTCGTCGCCGAGCCCGTCGGCAGCTGCACCGACCTGGTCGCCACCGTCGCGCTGCCGCTGCGGCGGATCTACGGCGACCAGTATCGCGTCGCGCCGCTGTCGGTCGTCGTCGACCCGACCCGCTGCGCGCGCGTGCTCGGGCTGGTCGAGGGCAAGGCGTTCAGCCCGAAGGTGCGCTACGTCTACGAGAAGCAGCTCGAGGAGGCCGACATCCTCGTGCTCAACAAGACCGACGTCACCGACGCCGCGCTGCTCGACCGCCTCGAGGCCGCGCTGGCCGAGCGCTACCCCCGCGCGACCCGGGTCCGCGTGTCGGCTCGCGAGGGCGCGGGCCTCGACGCGTGGTTCGCGCTGCTCGACGACGGCGCCGCGGACGCCCGCCCGTTCACGCCCGAGGTGGACTACGATACCTACGCCGAGGGCGAGGCGCTGCTCGGCTGGCTCAACGCCTGCGTGACGCTGTCCGCGCAGGCGCCCATCGACGGCAACGCGCTGCTGCGCGAGCTGGCGCGTGCGCTGGCCGACCGGCTCGGCGCCGCGGGCCACGAGGTCGCGCACCTGAAGATGACGCTGACGCCCTCCGACTTCGGCGGCGACCTCGGCGTGATCAACCTGACGCGCGACGACGAGCGCTCGACGCTGTCGCACGAGCTCAAGGGGCCGGTCGGCGCGGGCGAGCTGCTGGTCAACCTGCGCGCCGAGGGCGACCCCGAGGCGTCGCGCGCGCTGGCCGAGGAGGCGCTCGTTGCCGTCGCTCGCCAGACACCGGGCCTCGCGCTCACCGTCGCCCACGCCGAGCACTTCCGCCCCGGCCGCCCCGTCCCCACGCACCGCCTGTCGAGCTGCAGCTAGACCCCCCCAACCGATGAGCGACCGCATCCTCTACTGCCACTGTGCCTTCGCCCGCGTGATCCAGCGCGGGGTCAAGGCCGAGGTCCTGCAGCGCCTGGTCGACAGCGGCCAGCCGTTCGAGGCCGTGCCCGACCTGTGCGAGCTGGCCGCGCGCCGCGACCCGCGCCTCGGCGAGCTGGCCGACGCGAGCGACGGTCGCCGGCTGCGCATCGCGGCGTGCTTCCCCCGCGCCGTGCGCTGGCTGTTCAGCGCCGCCGGGAGCCCGCTGCCCGACGCGGGCGTCACGGTCCACAACATGCGCGAGGACGACGCGGCGACCGTCGCCCAGGCGCTCCTAGCTCCCCAGTCAGCCCAGCCAGCTCCCGAAGCAGCTCCCGAAGCAGCTCCAGAAGCAGTGCCCGCACGAGAACAGGAGGCGTCATGAAGCCAGCACCGCCGATGCGTACCGAGGCGATGGGCGTCCAGGTCGCGTTCGCGCCCGGCGCGGCGCGCGCCGACGTGCTCGCCGCCCTGCTCGAGCAGGGCTACGAGGCTGCGGTCGGCACGTCCGCGGAGGGTGCTGCCAGCGCGACCGGGCTGAGCGTCGCGGGCGAGCAGCTCGACGGCCTCGAGCCCGACGCCGCGCTGGCCCGGGTCGACGCGCTGCGCGCGGGCGCCGACCGGCCCGAGCCGAAGGCCTGGAAGCCGTGGTTCCCCGTCATCGACTTCGACCGCTGCACCGACTGCATGCAGTGCCTGTCGTTCTGCCTGTTCGACGTGTACGGGGTCGACGGGGCGGGCCAGATCCAGGTCCAGAACCAGGACAACTGCAAGACCGACTGCCCGGCCTGCTCGCGGGTCTGCCCCGAGGTCGCGATCCTGTTCCCGAAGTACAAGAAGGGGCCGATCAACGGCGCGGAGATCAAGCAGGAAGACCTCGAGCGCGAGGCGATGAAGGTCGACATCTCCGCCCTGCTCGGCGGCGACCTCTACGGCGCCCTGCGCGACCGGCAGAAGTCCGCGCGCAAGCGCTTCAGCACCGAGCGCGACGCCAGCAAGGCCCTGCTCGAGCGCAAGCGCTGCCTGAAGAAGCTCAAGAAACAGCTCGACATCCCGGACGAGGTGCTGATGACCCTGCCCTCGGCCGAAGACATCGAGGCCCGGGCCGAGCGCGCCCGGGCCAAGCTCGCGCGGCGGCGCGCGGCGTCGCAGACCGTGCGCGACACGCGTCCGCCGCCGAGCGCCGACGACTGGGGGATTTGATGTTAAAGAACTGGAACGAAACAAGTGCTCAGGTTTCGGTGAGGCATCGTCGTCGAGGGCAAGGAGCGAGGAGCTCGCATACGGGCAGTATTCGGGCGACGAGCGGCGCCGCCATCGGCGACGAGGGCCAGCGAAAACGAGCATTTGGTTCGTTCCAGTTCGTCAAGGCCACGCTCTCGCTTGCCTGGCGGATGCTCCGGCTCTCCGACCTGCGCCTGCTGATCAAGTTCGCCTACAACTTCGGCTTCAAGGGCATGCTGTCGGTGCAGCGCTTCAAGAAGCGGCTCAAGCAGGGCAAGGTCTTCCCGCCCTTCCTGTTCATCTCCGTCACCAACGCCTGCAACCTGCGCTGCCAGGGCTGCTGGGTCGACGTCGACAAGAGCCGGCACGTGATCGAGTTCGACGAGCTCGACCGCCTGGTCACGAACGCCAAGGCCCACGGCAACAGCTTCTTCGGCATCCTCGGCGGCGAGCCCTTCCTGCATCCCGATCTGATCAAGCTCTTGCGGAAACACCCGGACTGCTACTTCCAGATCTTCACCAACGGTCAGATGATCACCGACAAGGTCGCCCGCGCCCTGCGCCGGGCCGGCAACGCGACGCCGCTGATCAGCGTCGAGGGCAGCGCGACGGTCAGCGACGAGCGACGCGGGCGCACGGGGGTGCTCGACAAGACCCTGCGCGGCATTGAGAACTGCGTCAAACACCGGCTGATCACCGGGGTCGCCTCGCGCATCTGCCAGAGCAACTACGAGGACCTGGTCCGCGATGAGTGGATCGACCGCCTGATCGACCTCGGCGTCGCCTACACCTGGTTCCACACCTACCGCCCGGTCGGCCCGGTCGCGACGCCCTCCCTCGCCCTGCGCCCCGAGCAGGTGCTCGACCTGCGGCGCTTCGCGATGAAGGTACGCAACACGAAACCGATCGCCCTGGTCGACGCGTACTGGGATGACGAAGGGCGCGCCCTGTGCCCGGCGGCGACCGGCGTCAGCCACCACATCGGTCCGTTCGGCCACGTCGAGCCCTGCCCGATCGTGCAGTTCGCGAACGAGACGATCCGCGACAACGACGGGGACATCTTCAAGACGATGGTCGACTCGCCCCTGCTCAAGGACTTCCGCTCGACCGCGGCGCAGGCGACGCGCGGCTGCATCGTGCTCGAGCGGCCCGACCTCCTGCGCGAGGTTGTCAGCCGTCACGGGGCCGAGGACACGACCCTGCGCAAGACTGCTATGCTGGAGCTGGCCTCGATGCGCTCGCGCCCGAGCCAGCACAATCCGGGCCACGAGATCCCCGAGGAGAACTGGCTCTACCGCTTCGCGAAGAGACACTGGTTCTTCGGCTTCGGAGCCTACTCCTGACCTGGGAGGTGTGATGAACCCACCGTCCAAGCTGACCCTGCCGAACAAGGTCCCGCGCCAGCGGCTGCGTCCGGTGCAGTCGAACATCCCGGCCGAGCGCGCCGCGCGCGGCGCATTGCGCAAGGCGGTGGAGGAGTACGTCGCGCGGGTCGGGGCGGTGCCTCCCCTGCCGCTCGACGAGCTGCGCGAGCACGCGCAGGTGATCCTGCGGGAGCAGAAGCTCGAGCCGATCTTCGAGAACTACACCGCGATCCTGGTCAACAACGCCGCCTGGCGCGATGGCCTGGCGCGGATCCCGTACCACCGGCGGCTGCTGCTGATCCCGAAGTGTCTGCGCGTCGCCAAGGGCTGCCCGGCGCCCTTCGACGACTTCGGGCTGTTGTGCAAGGAATGCGGGCTGTGCTCGATCCACGACCTGACGGTCGAGGCCGAGCGGCTCGGCTACGCGGTGCTGATCGCCGAGGGCTCCGCCCTGGTGCGGGCGATGATCGAGACCGGGAAGATCGATGCGATCGTCGGCGTCAGCTGCATCCACGTGCTCGAGAAGTGCTTCCCGCACATGGAGGCGGCGGCGGTGCCCGGCGCGGCGATCCCGCTGCTCCAGGACGACTGCCTCGAGACCACCGTCGACCTCGACCAGGTCTGGGACCTGATCCACCTCAGCTCGGACGACCGCACCTACCGGCTCGACATCGACGAGCTCAAGAAGCGCGTGCGGAGCTGGTTCCAGCCCGAGGCCCTGGCCGGCCTGCTCGGCCCCCAGGAAGACGAGACCGCCCGCACCGCCTACGACTTCCTCGCCCGCGACGGCAAGCGCTGGCGCCCCCTGCTCGCGGTCGCCGCCTACATGGCCCTGGCCAGCGAGGAGACCGGCGAGGAGCCGCCCCTCGGCGAGGATGTGCAGAGGGCGGCCCTCGCGATCGAGTGCTTCCACAAGGCCTCCCTGATCCACGACGACATCGAGGACGGCGACGCCCTGCGCAACGGCCTGCCGACGGTGCACGTCAGCCACGGTCTGCCGGTCGCGCTCAACGCGGGCGACTTCCTGCTCGGCGAGGGCTACCGGCTGCTCGCCGAGCTCGGCCGCGCCGACCTGGTGCGCATCGCCGCCGCCGGCCACGTCACCCTGAGCCGCGGCCAGGGCCGCGAGCTGGTGTGGACCCGCGACCCGCGGCCGATCGCCTCGATGGAGGTGCTCGAGATCTTCCGCCAGAAGACCGCCGCCGCCTTCGAGACCGCCCTGCGCATCGGCGCCTGCCTCGGCGGGGCCGACGAGGCGGTGCACGAGGTGCTGGTGCGCTACAGCGAGTCGCTCGGGCTCGCCTACCAGATCCGCGATGACCTCGACGACGCGGGGGAGTCGCGGCTCTCGCTGCTGCTCGCCATCGCCCACCGGCGCGCGGGCAGCGACGAAGAGCGCGCGCTGATCGAGGCCGCCCTGCCCGAGCGCGGGAAGAAGAGCCCGGAGCTGATCGACATCTTCGTCAAGCGCGGGGTGATCTCGAAGGCCGAGGATCTGCTCGCGGCCTACAAAGAGGACGCGATCCGCTCCCTGCGCCCGCTGGTCAGCCCCAGCCTGAAGGGGCTGCTGCGGCGGGTGGTGGGGAAGATCTTCGGCGAGCAGCTGATCGAGGGCTACTGCGGTGAGTTTGAGGCTCGAAATGCTGCAGGTCGCGCGGCTGGCGCCGACGCTGCTGGGGGAAGCGGCGGATAGGGTCGCGGCCTTCTTCGAGGCCTCCTTCCACCCCGACGGCGGGGCCCGCGACCGGGCCGGCGCGAGCGACCTGTACTACACGGTCTTCGCCCTCGAGGGGCTGATCGCCCTGCAGCGCGAGGTCCCGGCGGCGACGCGCTCCTACCTCGAGGGTTTCGGGGACGGGGCGGAGCTCGACTTCGTGCACCTGTGCTGCCTGGCCCGCGCCCGGGCGGCGGTCGGCGTGCGCGGCCCCGACCTGGCCGAGCGCATCGCGGCGGAAGCGACGCCTGGCAACCCCTACCACGCCTTCCTCCTCTACGGCGCCCTGCAGGACCTCGGGATGACGCCCCGCCCGGTGCCGATCGGCGCGCTGTTGCCGGTGCGCACCACGCCGACGGCGGCGGCGGCGCTGACCCTGTTCCGGGCGCAGCAGCAGCCGGTGCCCGAGGAGACCGTCGCCTGGCTGCTCGCCCGCGCCCACCCCCAGGGCGGCTTCGTCGCCGGCGAAGGCGTGATCGTGCCGGACCTCTTGTCGACGGCGGTCGCCCTGCACGCCCTGGCCGGCCACAAGGTCCCCCTCGACGCGGTCAAGGAGCCGACCCTCGATTTGTTGGACTCGCTCTGGACCGGCGAGGCCTTTTGCGGAAACTGGACGGACGATGTCCCCGACTGCGAATACACCTGGTACGCCCTGCTCGCCCTCGGCCACCTCAGCCTCGCCTGAGCGGGTCGCGGCGCTGCGCGCCCGCCTGCTCGGCCTGCGCAACGCCGCCGGCCACTGGGAGGGGAGGCTGTCCTCGAGCGCCCTGTCGACGGCGACGGCGGTCTTCGCCCTCGCCCGTGTCGGCGGCCGGGAAGACCTGGTCCGGCGCGGGGTCGCCTGGCTCGAGGGCGACCAGCACGAGGACGGCGGCTTCGGCGACGCCCCGGGCTGCCCCCCGAACATCAGCACGACGACCATCGCCTGGGCGATCCTGCGCTTCCTCGGCGCGGACGACCCGGCCGCGCGGGCCGAGGCCTGGCTGCAGGCGAAGCTGGGGGAAGTCAGCGCCGCGAGCATCTCCGGCGCGATCCGCGCGAAGTACGGCGACGACCAGACCTTCAGCGTGCCGATCCTGACCCTCTGCGCCCTCGCCGGCCAGGTCGCCTGGGAGCACGTGCCGGCCCTACCCTTCGAGCTGGCCGCCCTGCCGCGCCGGCTGTTCGGCTGGCTCGGCCTGCCGGTGGTCAGCTACGCCCTGCCAGCTCTGATCGCGATCGGCCAGGCGGGGCACTTCCACCGCCCGAGCCGGAACCCCCTCGCGCGCCTGGCCCGCGGCCTGACGAAGCGGCGCACCCTGCGGGTGCTGGAGGGAATCCAGCCGGAGTCGGGGGGCTTCCTCGAGGCGACGCCGCTGACCAGCTTCGTCGTGATGAGCCTCGCCGGCAGCGGTCAGCGGGAACATCCGGTCGTGCGCCGCGGCGTCGGCTTCCTCGAGGAATCGGTGCGCGACGACGGCAGCTGGCCGATCGACACCAACCTCGCGACCTGGGTGAGCACCCTGAGCATCCAGGCCCTCGGCGGGGGGGCGTTGACGGAGGAGGAGCGGCGGAAGCTCCGCCGCTGGCTGCTCGACCAGCAGTACAAGACCGTCCACCCGTACACCCTGAGCGCCCCCGGCGGCTGGGCCTGGACCGACCTGAGCGGGGGCGTACCCGACGCCGACGACACCCCCGGGGCGCTGCTCGCGTTGCGGGAGCTCGGCGACGACGAGGAGATCCGCGCCGCCGCGCGGGCCGGGGTGCGCTGGCTGTGCGACCTGCAGAACCGCGACGGGGGCATGCCGACCTTCTGCCGGGGCTGGGGGCGGCTGCCCTTCGACCAGAGCAGCCCCGACCTGACCGCCCACGCCCTGCGCGCCTGGCGGGTCTGGCGGGAGCTCGAGCCGGCCCGCGTCGACCGCGCGACGGCCCGGGCGGTCGCCTATCTGCTCGAGACCCAGCGCCCCGACGGCAGCTGGCTGCCGCTGTGGTTCGGGAACCCCTGGGCCGAGGGCCAGGCCAACCCGGTCTACGGCACCGCCCGGGTGCTCTTGTGCGGCGAGCTCTTGCCGAAGGAAGCGCGGGAGCGGGCGGAAGCCTGGCTGCGTGAGGCCCCCTGCACCAACCTCGAGGAGCGCGCCCTCGCCGCCCACGCCCTGCAGGATCCCGCGCGGCTCGCGGAGCTCGCCGCGACCGAGGACTTCACGCCGGCGCCGATCGGGCTCTACTTCGCGAGCCTGTGGTATTCCGAGCAGATGTACCCGCTGGTGTTCACCCTCGCAGCGTTGCGGGGGGCGTGATGGTTCCGGCGGACAGCGTCTGGCTCGACGCGCTCCTGTGCGAGAAGGGGCTCCGGGGCGCGGATCGATGAACCCTCAGTCGCACTCCGCATCGCGGGTGCGAAGCCCTTCCCCGAAGCGCTCGAAGTCGGCCTCGAGCCGGTCCGCCAGCCCCCGGTTCCAGGCCTCCGTGACCCCCGGCGTGCCGTCCTTCCGCCAGCGCAGGATGCGTTCGTCGGGGGAGTCGGCCTGCTCCCAGCCTTCCGGCAGCGTGGCGCCGCCGAGGTGATGGAGGAAGCTCTCGCCGAGGGTGCGCGGGCCGTACAGGGCCAGGGACTCGAGGTCGACGCGCAGGGTCAGGCGCTCGCCATCGCGCAGCTCGACCACCCGCCGGAGCAGGCGCTCCTGGCCGTCGAACAGGCGCACGTCGTAGCTCCCCGCGGGCAGCGCCGGGAAGACGAGGTGGCGGTCCGCCTTCGTCCAGCCCCGCCGGAAGCCGTCGACGCTCGCCTTGCTGCGGGCCGAGGCGGGGTGCAGGGGACGGACGACGACCTCGAGGGCCGGGACGGTGCGCTTGGCGTCGGCGACCCGCACGTAGGGCCGCACCTTGAGGGCGGCGCCGCGGTCGGGCCAGGCGTGGCGGTTCAGGTCGACGGCGTGGCAGCCGAGCAGGGGAACCAGGACCAGCAGGGAAAAACGCATGGCAGGCCTCCACGGGCCTCGGTGCAACTCCCGTTCCGGTGTAGGAGAGGGCCCGCAACGGCGGCGCGAGGCCTCGGATGTGCCAGCCCGGTCGACGTGAATTCCGACAGACTCGTCATACCCCTGTGCTAGAATGAGTGGCCCGGGGCAGGGAGGAGCGAGCGAGATGGAGCCGACCGCGATCACCGTCACCGGAGCGCGCGAGCACAACCTCAAGGGCATCCGCGTCGAGATCCCGAAGAAGAAGCTGGTCGTGTGCACGGGGGTGTCGGGCTCGGGCAAGTCCTCCCTGGCCTTCGACACGCTCTACGCCGAGGGCCAGCGCCGCTACGTCGAGAGCCTGAGCACCTACGCGCGGCAGTTCCTCGGCCAGATGGAGAAGCCGCACTACGAGACGATCCGCGGCCTGTCGCCGACGATCGCGATCGAGCAGAAGTCGGTCAGCAAGAACCCGCGCTCGACCGTCGGCACGATCACCGAGATCTACGACTACCTGCGCCTGCTCTTCGCCCGCGCCGGCGTCCAGCACTGCCACCGCTGCGGCGAAGAGGTCAGCTCCCAGTCGGCCCAGGCGATGGTCAAGCGCATCCTCGCGCTGCCGCCGCGCACGAAGATCTTTCTGCTCGCGCCCCTGGTCGACAACCGCAAGGGCGAGCACAAGGAGGTGATCGCCCAGGCGCGGGCCGAGGGCCTGGTGCGGCTGCGCATCAACGGGAACATCGTCGAGCTCGACAAGCTCCAGGGCCTCGACAAGAAGTTCAAGCACACGGTCGAGGCGGTCGTCGACCGGCTGATCGTCAAGCCCGGCATCGACGCGCGCCTGACCGACTCGGTCGAGACCTGCCTGAAGCTCGGGGACGGGCGGCTGATCGTCAGCGGGCCCGAGCTCGAGGACCGGATGTTCTCCGAGACCCTCGCCTGCGACACCTGCGGCTTGAGCTTCCCCCCGCTGTCGCCCCAGAGCTTCTCGTTCAACTCCCCCCTCGGCATGTGCCGGCGCTGCAACGGCCTCGGCTCGTTCAAGACCGTCGACCCGCAGCTGGTCGTCCCCGACACCTCCCGCAGCATCCACGACGGCGCGGTGCTGCCGCTGAAGAACGCGGTCGAGTCGCGCTCCGGCTGGACCTACAGCCTGCTGCAGGCGGTCTCGAACGACTGCAAGATCCCGCTCGACAAGCCGTGGGAGAAGCTGAAAGCCAGCCAGCAGAAGATCATCCTGTTCGGTACGAGCAAGAAGGTGAAGGTCCACATCCAGCGCAAGTCCGGTTCCTACGTCAAGCCGCACCGCTGGGAGGGCATGGTCCCGCAGCTCGAGCGTCTGTACGCCCAGACCAGCTCGCCCCACATGCGCATGCGCTACGCCCGCTACCTCGCCGACCGCCCCTGCGCCGACTGCGACGGCTCGCGGCTGCGGCCGGAGAGCACCGCCGTGCGGATCGCCGGGCGCGGCCTGTGGGAGCTGTGCAACGAGCCGATCGGCAAGCTGCACGACGACTTCGAGGGGCTCGTCCTCGACGGCAGCCGGGCCGAGATCGCCGCCGAGGTGCTCAAGGAGGTGCGATCGCGGCTGACCTTCCTGGTCAAGGTCGGCCTGTCGTACCTGACCCTCGCCCGCAAGAGCCCGACCCTGTCCGGCGGCGAGGGCCAGCGCATCCGGCTGGCGAGCCAGATCGGCAGCGAGCTCTCGGGGGTGATCTACATCCTCGACGAGCCGAGCATCGGCCTGCACCAGCGGGACAACCAGCGGTTGCTCGAGGCGCTGCTGCGGCTGCGGGACATCGGCAACTCGGTCGTCGTCGTCGAGCACGACCGCGAGACCATCGAGCGCGCCGACTGGGTGATCGACTTCGGGCCGCGGGCCGGGCGCCACGGCGGCGAGGTGGTGTTCGCCGGCACGCCCGCGGAGCTGAAGGTCGACGCCGACTCCCTGACCGGCAAGTACCTGTCCGGGCGCGAGGCGATCGAGATCCCCGACAAGCGGCGCAAGCCGAAGGGCTTCATCGAGATCCTCGGGGCGCGCGAGAACAACCTGCGAAACCTCGACGTGCGCGTGCCGCTCGGGGTGCTGACCTGCGTGACCGGGGTCAGCGGCGCGGGCAAGAGCTCGCTGATCAACGGCATCGTCTACCCGGCCCTGCACCGCCATCTGCACGGGGCGAGCCGGCTGCGGGTCGGCGCCCACAAGCGCATCAAGGGCATCGAGGTGCTCGACAAGGTCATCGACATCAACCAGAGCCCGATCGGCCGCACGCCGCGTTCGAACCCGGCGACCTACACCAAGCTCTTCGACCCGATCCGCAACCTGTTCAGCATGCTGCCGGAGGCCAAGGCCCGCGGCTTCAAGCCCGGACGCTTCAGCTTCAACGTCAAGGGCGGGCGCTGCGAGGCCTGCGAGGGGCAGGGCTCGATCAAGGTCGAGATGCACTTCCTCGCCGACGTCTTCGTGCGCTGCGAGGAATGCGACGGCACGCGCTTCAACGACGCGACGCTGCGCGTGAAGTTCAAGGGCCACTCGATCGCCGACGTGCTCGCGATGAGCGTGGCGGAGGCGGCCGAGCTGTTCAGCGCGCATCCCCACGTGGTGCGGGTGCTCGAGACCCTGGTCGACGTCGGCCTCGACTACATCCAGCTCGGCCAGTCGGCGACCACCCTGTCCGGCGGCGAGGCCCAGCGCATCAAGCTGTCCCGCGAGCTCGCCAAGCGCTCGACGGGGCGCACGATCTACATCCTCGACGAGCCGTCGACGGGCCTGCACTTCGACGACATCCGCAAGCTGCTGCGGGTGCTGCAGCGGCTGGTGGATGCGGGCAACACCGTGCTGGTCATCGAGCACAACCTCGAGATCATCCGCGCCGCCGACCACGTGATCGACCTCGGGCCCGAGGGGGGCATCGGCGGCGGGCGCATCGTCGCCCAGGGCACGCCGGAAGAGGTCGCGCGCTGCGAAGAGAGCTACACCGGCGCCTACCTGCGCGACGAGCTGGCGGTCGCGACCACGCTGTAGCTGAAGCTCTGGGGCTCGCCGTTGCGGTAGGGCATCACCGCGTGCCACTGGCCGGCCGGGGGGTCGCGGAACAGGAGCTGCAGGAACCAGGGGTCGCCCTTCCACACGGGGAGCGTCCCGGAGAGCAGCTCTTCGACCGGCTTCCAGACCAGCGTCCCCTCGGGGGTCGTTGCGCGGGGCTGGCCCTCGAAGGCCGTGATCAGGAACACGAAGGCGAACCAGTCCTCGCCGTCCTTGCCGAAGCCCGGCCAGGACACCGTGCCCCGCAGGCTGAGCTCGGTCGCCTCGATGCCCGCCTCCTCGCGGATCTCGCGGGTCATGCAGACGACGACGTCCTCGCGCGGCTCGAGCTTGCCGCCGAGGCCGACGTACTTGCCCTCGTGGATGTCCCCCGGGCGCGTGTTGCGGTGCAGCAGCAGGACCCGCTCGCGGTCCGGGCTCAGCACGTAGCCGAGGGTCGCGAGCACCGGCTGGTAGCGGCTCACTCCAGCACCGGGCTGCGCAGGAGGTGGAAGCGCAGCAGCTGGCGCTCGTCGCGACAGATCTGCACCGTCACGGCGACGCACGGTTCCTTGCCCCCGACCCCGGCGCTCCGGGCCGGGTTGACGGTGAAGCGCACGGAGTAGCCCCCTTCTTCGCTGACCCCTTTGCCGTGCAGCAAGCTGCGCAGCTCTTCAGGGGGCAGGTTGCGGACGTGGGCGACCGCCTCGTAGGCCAGCCGCCGGGCGACGGTCTGCTCGTCGCTGTGGCTCTGCGAGCGCACGGCGAAGACGAACAGCTCGACGGAGGACGCGAGCACGCAGGTCAGCAGCACCGTGCCGAGCAGGAACTCGAACGCCCGCAGACCACCTCCTCGCACGGCTAATTCCTCGCTCTCGGCGCTGCCACTAGGTCCTCCGGCTCGGGTCCTGGGACTCGAGCAGCGAGGCGCGGTCCCAGCCCGAGAGCTTGCGCTCGGCGTGGTCGCGCAGGGCGGTGCCCCCCGCCGGGAGCCGACGCCGGAAGAGGCGGCTGTAGAGGAGCATCACGATCAACGCGACCGGCGCGGACCACAACAGGTACAGGGTCCGCCCCTCCGGCACGGGGGGGGTCGGCGCCACCGGTGCGAGCAGCTGGAGCCGCGCGAGGTAGCCGAAAGAGGAGAGCTCGGGAGGAAACTCCCCATCCTGGAGCCCGACGAGCGCGTGGTCGTCGTAGACCTTGAGCAGGATCGAGCGCCGCGCGAGCGCTGGCCCTTCCTCGGGCAGGAGATCCGGGCGGTACACGTTCGCGGAGCTGCTCGTCGAGCGCGCCTGCAGATTGACGCTGATGTGCCAGGGCAGCCCTTGGGGCTCCTCTTCGGTGAACCACACGGCGGCGCTCTGCATCTCCGCCTCGACCCAGGCGCTCGAGTCGCCGTCGACGACCAGCGGCCCGGAGTAGAGCACCGGGTCGGCGCGGAGCTCGGCCGCCAGGGCGGGGGGCTCGATCCCGCCGCGGGCGGAGATCCGCTTGACCGCAGCCTCCGCGGCGAGCTCGATCGCGGACTGCAGGGCGAGCTCGGCGCGCCAGGCGTGGGCTTCGCGGCTCAGCGCGCGGGCCTGTCCCCCGGCCTGGATGCCGAAGATCAGGACGCTCGCGCCGAGCGCGAACAACGCGACGACCAGCAGCGGAATCAGGATGTCGAGCCGCCGTGCCGCCACGTTTCCTCCCCCACGGTCTTCGGATGGTAGCCGTGCGGGCGGCAAATGTCACGCGTGTGCGCTTCGCGGGCTACGCGCCGCGCCGCCGGCGCAGGTTCGGAGCTCGTGGGCCCCGTGGCTGTAGCAGCGTCGGCGAGCCCTTCGTCACCGTTGAAGCCGTCGGCCGAATGCAGGATGGCGACCTGCCGTTCGTGTAGAGTCTGCTCTACGCAGCGGGTCGCGCTGGCCAGCGGAGCGCGGACCGCAGCCAAGGAGGTCCCGGATGGAGCTGATCACCCTGAACTGCAACGGCGTCCGTTCGGCCGCGCGCAAGGGCCTGTTCAACTGGCTGGCGAAGACCCCCTTCGACATCCTGTGCCTGCAGGAGGTGCGCGCTTCGCGGAAGCAGATCCCGGTCAAGCGAGGCTTTCCACGGGACTGCCATCTGTTCTGGAACCCCGCGCGCACGAAGGCGGGCTACGCGGGCGTCGCGATCGCCTCGCGGGTGTTCCCCGACCGGGTGTCCTACGGCCTCGGCTGGCCGGAGTTCGACCGCGAGGGGCGCTGGCTGCAGCTCGACTTCGGACGCTGGACCGTGGTCAGCCTGTACGTCCCCTCCGGATCGCACAGCGAGGAGCGTCAGGCCTGGAAGCTGGTCTGCCTCGAGCGTCTCCTCACCCGCTTCGAGGAGCTGCGGGCCGAGGGCCGGGAGCTGCTGGTGTGCGGCGACTTCAACGTCTGCCACGGTCCCCTCGATCTCGAGAACTGGCGCTCGAACCAGAAGACCAGCGGCTTCCGACCCGAGGAGCGGGCGTGGCTGGACCGGGTGCTCGGCGCCGGCTTCCGGGACATCTTCCGCGAACGCTACCCCGAGGAGCGCATCTACACCTGGTGGTCGAACCGCGGCCGGGCGTACGCCAAGGACGTCGGCTGGCGCCTCGACTACGCGCTGACCACCGACGCGTGGGCGGAGGCCTTCCGGGAAGCGACCGTCGAGCGCGACCTGCGCTTCTCCGATCACGCGCCGGTCCGCTTCTCGTTCGCCCCGCTCGAGGAGCGAGGAGAGTAGCCGCGGGAGCGCCGCGCCTCCGGCGATTTTCGGCGCCGGCAAAAAAGTTCCGCAGGATTCTTCGGCGTCTTCCGTCACTCTACTGCAGTGACGAGGAGGCCATAGGCATGAGTTATCGCAGAGTTCTTCTGTTTGTGATCGGGATGGGTCTGCTTTCTTGCGCGTTCGCGCAGCAGACTCCGCAGGAGCCCGTGAGGTTGGACGTGTCTTTCACGTCTTCCAGCAAGGTTGACACCAATCCGGACGATCCGGAAGATCCTCCGGACAAAGAAGATCCTCCGATCATCTACGATGAGCCGCTTCCGACAGAGTCTGCACATATCATCTACATCATCGACGCCAGCTGCAGTATGTATTCCGGCAACACTGTCTATGTCGATGAGAACGGGAACATGGTCTCCGGGAGCCGGATCGACCGCGCCAAGTCCGAAGTGATCTCCAGCATCCAGAACCTGCCCGAGAACTGGAGCTTCGACATCATCTCCTTCGTCTGCGGCCAGTCGGCGTGCTTTTCCGAGCTGCGTGAGGCCACGGAAGGCAACGTGATCACGGCGACCTCCTGGGTCGGAGGGATCACTCCTTCCGGTGCGACCGGAACCGGTCCCGCGGTCTCCTGGGCGCTCTCCCTGCCGGCCTACGAGGATTGCCTGACCTACGTCGTGGTGACGGACGGCGCGCCGAACTGTCTGGCCGGAGGAGCCTTCGGCAGCTGGCAGACCCACCTCGCGATGATCAACGCGGCCAACACGAAGGGCGCGACGATCCACGGGATCAACATCGCGCCGTCGACCGCCACGCAGATCCAGTTCGTGTCGTCGATCGCGGCCCAGAACGGCCCCGGGACCTACCTGCAGGTGGATTGAAGGATGTCAGCCGAGCTGCGCGAGCGCGTCGGAGAGGGTGTCGAGCACCAGGTCCAGAGAGTGGCCCTGGTAGTTCGACAGGCCTCCGAGCGCTGTCTCGAGCTCTGCGCGGGAGAGCACCCTGGCCTCGGCCAGGGTCTTGCCGATGAGCGCCTCGGTCAGGGCAGAGCTCGCGGCGATCGAGCTGCTGCAGCCGAAGGTCTTGAAGCGGGCGTCGGCGATGCGCTCCTCGTCGGTCTTGAGGTACAGGACCATCGCATCGCCGCAGACCGCGTTCTCCCGCCGGGCGACGGCGTCGGCCTCGGCGATGCTGCCGACGTTGCTCGGGCTCATGAAGTGCCGGCGCGCCTGGTCGGACAGGCCGTCGGCAGAGCTCTTCCCGCTCTGCCCGCCCATGCCTACGCGTCCTCTCCGTCGTCGCCGATCGCCTCGACCGGGCAACCTTCCATCGCCTCGGCGCAGAGGTCGCGCTCCTCCTCGCTCGTCGGCTGCTTGTAGACGAAGCTGTAGCCTTCCTCGTCGTTGCGCTTGAAGTTGTCGGGAGCGGTGTCGCGGCACAGATCGCAGTCGATGCACTCTTCATCGACGTAGAATTCGCCCTTGACGTTATCGGGGTAGCGAAGCTCCGGATCGGCCACAGCAAAGTCCTCCACTGAACCAAGCGGAAAGTGTACCGTTTCGGTCTGGACCTGTCAGGAGTCTTCACCCGGGCGAAGGACGGGTTTGTGCCGTTTTTGTCCGAAAATCCTCGGCGACGCAGGCTCATCCATCCGAGGAGGTACCCCCGTGATGACCGCGCGCGCACCGAACGCTGGCTGCTCGCCCAGCTCGACAGCGCCTTCGCCTGCGCCTGGCGCCTGCTGCGCGACGTCGCGGATGCCGAGGACGCGGGCGCGGGCCTACAGCTTCGCCCCGCAGCTCTTGCAGTAGAGAGCGTCCTCGTCGTGTCCCTCGAGGGCGCAGGCCTCGCAGGCCTTGCCGCTGATCGACCGTCGCCGGAGGGCGAGCTCGGCGCTGACGATGCCGGTCGGCACCGCGATGATCCCGTAGCCGACGACCATCACGAGGGCGGCGAGGGCCTGGCCGAGGGGCGTCTTCGGGGAGATGTCGCCGTAGCCGACCGTCGTCATCGTCACGATCGCCCAGTAGATGCTGCGCGGGATGCTCGTGAAGCCGTTCTCCTCCCCCTCGATGAGGTACATCAGGGAGCCGAGGAAGATGACGAGCGTCAGCACCGACAACAGGAACACGATGATCTTGTGCCGGCTGGCCCGCAGGGCGCGCAGCAGCAGCTCCCCCTGGTCGAGGTAGGCGGCGAGCTTGAGCACGCGGAAGATGCGCAGGATGCGGACGATGCGGATCACGAGCAGCACCTGCGCCCCGGGCAGGAACAGGCTGACGTAGGTCGGCACGATCGCGAGCAGGTCGATCACGCCGAAGAAGCTGGTCGCGTAGCGCAGGGGCCGCCCGACGCACAGCAGCCGCAGGGCGTACTCGACCGTGAACAGCCCGGTGAAGGCCCACTCGACGCGGCGCAGCCAGCTCTGCGTCGGAGCGTCGAAGGCCATGCTCTGCGCCATGATCACGCCGACGCTGGCGAGGATGACCGCGATCAGGCCGATGTCGAAGGCCTTGCCGGCGAAGGTGTCCGACTCGAAGATGATCTCGTGGCCGTGCCGCCGCCAGCCGCTCAGGCTGGCCTTGGCCTCGCGTTCCGGGAGCGGACGCCGCATCAGCTCGCGGCCAGGGCCGCGCGCAGCTCCGCGAGCACCGTGCCCGGCTCGGCGGAGTCGCCCGCCCCGCTGTCGACGTGGCGATAGAGCAGCCGGCCGTCCTGGCCGATCGCGAGCACACCCCCCTGTTGCCAGGGGTCGCCGAGCACCTTGCCCTGGCGATGTCCTCCGCGGCGAGCGCGGAGGGCGCGGCCGATCGTCCGGAAGCCGAGACCGAAGTTGCGCTTGAGGCCAGCGGCCCGGAAGCTGCCCCGGCCGGGGTCGGTGTAGACCGGCAGGTCGAGACCGAACTGCGCGACGAAGTCCCGCGCCATCGCGGCCGTGCCGTTGCCGATCGCGACCAGATGGGCGCCGAGCTGGCGGAAGGCGTCGTGCTCTGCGGCGAAGCGAGCAGCCTGCTCGCGGCAGAACATTCAGCCGAAGTGGCGGAGGAAGATCAGCACGGCGGGTCCTTCCCGCCAGAAGCCGTCGACCCGCACGGCCTCTCCATCGAGGCCGAGCACGGTCGCGGTGGGGAAGTCGTCGGGAAGCGCCACGGCGGATCCTCCTGTTGATTGCGTCGGCCGGCCCAGTATAGCCGACGGGGTCAATCGCCGCGCGCGCCGAAGAAGTACGCGCGCAGCCGCTGCCACAGGCTCGGCGGAGCCTCGCGCGGCCGCTTCCTCCGCGACTTCTTCCGCTTCTTCTTGCGCTGCTTGCGCTTCTCCTCGTCGATCTCGTCGAGCTCGGCGTCGGAGTTCGCGGTCAGGTGCTCGAGGGAGCTCCCCCGCACCCACAGGTCGAGGTCGTCGGCGAAGGCAGCGGCGCTGGAGTAACGCTTCTGCAGGCTCTTCTCCATCGCCCGCATGCACACCGCCTCGAGGGCCTCCGGCACCGACTCGTCGAGGGTGCGCGGGGCCGCCGGCGTCTCATAGACGATCGCGCGGATGATCTCGATCATCGACTTCTTCCGGTAGGGCAGGCGGCGGGTCAGGATCTGGTAGAGGATGGTGCCGAGGGCGTAGACATCGGTCTGCGGGCCGAGCATGTCCTGCCGGCCGAGCGCCTGCTCGGGGGCCATGTACAGCGGCGTGCCGACAGTGGTGCCGTCCTTGGTGACCAGCACGTCCTGGTGCTTGTTCTTGGCGAAGCCGAAGTCGATCAGGTACGGCTTGCCATCCTTCGAGACCAGGATGTTCTGGGGCTTCACGTCGCGGTGCATGAAGCCTTCGCCGTGTGCGTAATGCAGGGCCTTGGCGACCTGCTCGAGGAAGCGGACCTTCTCGCGCAGGCTGTACTCGGACGACTTGATCACCGGCCCGAGCGTCTGGCCTTCGATATACTGCATGCTGTAATAGCAGGCGTTGGAGATGTCGACCTCGAAGATCTGCACGATGTTCGGGTGCATCAGCCGGGCGATGGCCTTGACCTCGCGGAGGAAGCGCGCCCGCTGGTTCTTCGACGCCTCGGTGTTCAGGACCTTGACGGCGACGATCTTGTTGTAGGGCTTCCAGATCGCCTTGTAGATGTGACCGGAGGCGCCCTTTCCCACAAGTTTGAGAAACTTGTAATCGGGAAACGGCTTGTCGTCGAGAATGATGGGTGACTTGGGTCGCCCGTCCGCCATGGCCCCTCGGGAGCTGACCTCGGGCCTGCAGTATACACCGATGTGGCGTCCCCCGCCGGAGCTAAGGGGCCCTTTAGACGATACAGGAGCGCGCGACGATGTCCTCTGCCCACCCTTTTGACGCCTGGCTGCTGGCCTTGAACACCCGCGAGCCCGGGCACCTCGAGCAAGCGGCGGCGCCGGACTTCGATGTCGATGTCTACGGCGTGGGCCCGACCCGCGAGCAGCGCATGAAGAGCGTGAAGGGCTACGACGGCTTCGCACAGTGGCTCGGGCGCGCGCCGTCCGGCACGACCTTCTCCCTGGCCAGCGCGGTCGAGGCGGACGGCGCGACGCGCATCGTGCACTACAGGGTCGACGTGCTGTACTTCAACGGGGGAGGGGTGTGGAAGGCGACCGTCGGCGAGGACGGGCGCATCACCCATCTCGAGCACCGTCCCGACGACCTCGACAAGCGCTGGCAGGTCCCGCCGGACACCGTGCAGTGGGAGAAGGACGTCAGCGCTTGAGCAGCATCCCGTCGGCGATCGCGTCGGCCTGCTCGGTGCCGATGAAGTGGGCGACGATGGCGAGCGCAAAGGGCAGCGCGGTCGCCGGCCCCTGGCTGGTGATCAGGGCGCCGTCGCAGACGACCGGCGCGTCTTCCCAGTCTCCGCCCGCCATACGCTCCCGGAAGGACGGATAGCAGGTCACGCGGCGCCCGTCGAGGGGGGTCAGGTGCGACAGCGCCCAGGGGGCCGCGCAGATCGCCGCGAGCAGCTTGTCGGCCTCGGCGACCCGCTCGACCATCGCGGCGACCTCGGGGGAGTCCTTGAGGTGCTGGGCGCCAGGCATGCCCCCGGGCAGGATGAGCGCGCCGGGGGTCTCGTCCGCGGCCTCCGACAGCAGGAAGTCCGCCTCGATCGGCACGCGGTGGGCACCCTCGACCCGAAGGTCGGGGCCGACCGCGGCGACACGCACCTCGAGATGGGCGCGGCGCAGGACGTCGACGACGGTGACGGCCTCGATCTCCTCGAAGCCGGGGGCGAGCAGAACGAAGAGGTTCTGGGGGAACATGACGGGGCCTCCACGCGGGGAATCTCCGCCCAGGGTACTCCGTTCCTGCGGAGTATGACAACGTCGACGTTGCCGTCGGCGGAGGTTTGTGGTCAACTCCCTGAGCTTGTTGCCACTTTTGTCGAAAGGGAAGGGAAACCTGTGAGACGGATCGCATGTCTGCTCGCACTCGCCTGTGGGATCGCGAGCGCGGACGTCGTCGTGTTGAAGAACGGCGACCGCATCACTGGAAAGGTGCAGTTGGACCCCGGCGGGTCCCTGAAGGTCACGACCGAGTACGCCGGAGACGTGGCGATCGACTGGGCGCATGTCGTCAGCGTGACGACCGACGAGGTCGTGCCGGTGCTGCTCAAGAGCGGCGAGCACCTCAAGGGCCGGCTGGTGCCGAGCGACTCGGGCACGATCCGCATCGTCTCCCCGGAGGTCGGCGAGTCCGACGCGATCGCGATCGAGCGTATCGAAGCGGTCAAGACCCATCCCGACGACCTGACCGAGGCGGACTACTGGACGGGCCAGCTGTCGGCCGGCCTGAGCATCAATGATGGCAACGTCCGCACCCAGACCTACTACGGCCGCGCGGAAGCGACCCGCGAGTCCGACGGCTTCCGCCTCAACCTGCGCGGCCGCACGACCTACACCCGCGACGACGGCGAGGAGACGGGCAAGAAACACTACGGCGCGCTCAAGCTCGACGTCTTCATGTGGAAGGATCTGTACGCCTACGGCCTGGCGAGCATGGAGTACGACCGCTTCGCGGGTGTCGACCTGCGGACGATCCTGTCCGCCGGCCTCGGGTACCGGATCCTCAAGACCGACGACCATCAGCTCGACATGGAGCTCGGCGCGGCCTATACCAACGAGGATCTGCGCCGGGACGAGGACGACGGCTACTGGGCCGGTCGCGCCGCCCTCCGCGGAGCAGGAGTCACCGTGGGTGCCGTTGCCCATCACGTCGACGCACTTGGTCGAGTCCCACGCGCCGTCGCCGTCCATGT
>JAUIEM010000616.1 GCA_030428695.1 bacterium | reverse complement strand
CGAGGGCGCGCAGGGCGCCGCACAGGTCGGCGTAGGCCTCGAGCAGGCCCGGATGCGCCTCCAGATGTGCGCGGACGGCGCCATCCTCGAGCGGGTCGCCGCGGCGGTCGAGATGCGCGTGCACCCGCGCCCAGAAGCTGTCGTCGTTCACAGGAACCTCCCTCCGCGGGCGGCGAGCTTCCGCCGTCCCCGGTGCAGGTGGGATTTGACCGTCGGCAGCGGCAGCCCGAGGGCCGTCGCGATCTCCGCCAGGGACTCGCCGCGCAGGTGGAAGCGCTCGATGCATGCCCGCTCCAGCGGCCCGAGCAGGGCGAGCAGCTTGCCGACCAGCTCGCGCTCCGCCAGCCTCCCCGACGTCTCGACCATCGGCTCGCAGTCGGGCACGGCCCGCGGCCGCCGGCGCTCGCGCTCGCGGAAGTCGAGGAAGGCGCGGAAGGCGATCCCCCGCAGCCAGGCGGCGAGCGACGCCCCCTCACGGAAGCTCTCCCGGTAGCGCAGCGCGCGCTCGGCGACATCCTGCACCAGGTCCTCGGCCGCCCGCCCGCTCAGCTTCCGCAGGAAACCCCGGACGCCCGGCAGCTCGTCGACGATGCGCTGCTGCAGGAGGTCGTGCATGCCGCCGCCTCGGATCAATGCCGATGACCACCCATGTTGTCGAGCAGCCGCTCCGCCATCGCCAGCTCCCGCCCGAGCCCGTCCTCCTGGCGGGCGCAGTGCGCGGCCAGCAGGCAGCGCGCCGCGCACGCGCTCGCCCGGGCCTCGTCCGGCTGGCCGTCCTCCCAGCGCTGCAGCGCCGTCGCGAACAGCTCCGCGAAGCTCGCCAGGATGTAGGCCCGGCGCTGCGCGGGGCGCGCGAAGTCGTCCGCGCCGGCCCGCTCACGGGGCTCGTGGCGGGCCTCCGCCGCGCCCTCCAGGCGCCGCCCGGTGGCCGGCTCCTCGTAGCTCCAGGACAGCCCCACCCGGGCGCTGCGGACCGCCTCTTCCGCGCCGGACAGGCGCACGATCAGCCCGTTGCGGCGCGCCTCGAAGAAGACGGTCGCCGCCCGCAGCTGGAGGCTGCCGTCCGGGCGCCGCAGCACGTTCTCTTCCGGCACCCCGTACACCGCCGCGACGGAGAGGCCGGGTGCGGGACGCAGCTCGATGGACAGGTCGTAGGCGACCGGCTGGAGCATCGCCTCGAAGCGCCCCACCAGCTCTTCGACGCCGTCCTCGGCCAGGTAGTACGCGTTGCCGCCGCGGAACTGCGCGAGCAGATGCGCGAGCTCGGCCCGCAGGTCGAGCCCCACGCCGATCACGGTCAGCCCGATGCGCTCGGCGGCGAAGCGCGCGACCAGCTCTTTGAAGCCGTCGTCGGATGTGTCGCCGGTGTTCGGCAGCGCGTCGGTCCACACGATCACCCGCCGCGCGAGCGCTACCCGCTTCCGCTCCGTCTCCAGCTGCTCGAAGGCGATGCGCAGTCCGGACTCGAGGTCGGTCGAGCCGCCGGGGAAGATGCCGTCGACCGCCGCGTGGAGCGCCTCCCGGTCGACCACCGGGGCGTTCGGCAGCACGAGCTCCGCGACGTGATCGAACACGACCAGCGCGAGCCGGTCCCGCGGGCCGAGCTGGTCGACCAGGGCGTGCACCGAGGCGAGGGCCGCCCGCAGCTTCCAGCCCTGCATCGAGCCCGAGCGGTCGATGACCAGCGCGAGGTCGAGGTGCGGCCGGGCGGTCCGGGGATCGAGCCCGCTGACCGGCTCGAGCATCAGCCACGCCGCCTGCTCTCCCGACGGCCGGTGCAGGCCGCGGCCGAGGGCGCTGAGCACGGTGAAATCCTCGGGCCGCTGGACGCTGAGCGGGAAGTCGTGCTCGGCGAGCAGCCCGTCGACGGTGAAGGACGCGGGGGCCGGGACGCCGCCGGCCGCGATCACGTCGCGGCTCAGGCCCGCGCTGCGCGCGCCGCCGAGGCCATCCTGCGCCGTGAGCAGGCCGGTCGTGATGAGCAGGAAGAGGATGGGAGCGCGCATGGTCGCCTCCAGGGGTGGTTCATCCCCCTGTACCGAGGCGGCCGCTGCCAGGATGCAGGAAAACGGATCGAAACGTCCCTTGTGCAGGGCGCAGCCTCGCTCAGCCCATCGTCAGCAGACAGCTGCGGTCGCGCGACCAGCGGGTCCGGGAGCGCGCCATCTCGCTGCCGCTCCAGCCCGGCTTCAGCTCGCACAGCTCGATGTCGGCGCCGATGGCCTTGAGCCGGCGCTCGAGGAAGTCGTAGCCGCGCTCGACGTTCTCGACGCCGTAGATCTTCGACTCCCCCTCGGCGACCAGCGCGGCGATCAGGTAGGAGAAGCCGGCGCGCAGGTCCGGGATGTACAGCTCGGCGCTGCGGAAGCGGGCCGGGCCGTGGATGATGCACGAGTGGGCGAAGCCCTTGTCCCGGAAGCGGCACGGCTTCTCGCCGAGGCAGTGGGTGTAGAGCTCGGTCTGCAGACCCATCTTGCGCAGCTGGTGCAGGAAGTGGAAGCGGTTCTCGAAGACGGTCTCGTGGACGACGCTCATCCCATGGGCCCGCGACAGGAGCAGCGTCATCGGCTGCTGGTAGTCGGTGGCGAAGCCGGGGGCCACGTCGCTCTCGAGCACGATGCTCTGTAGCGGGCCCTTGTAGAAGAAGCGGATGCCCTCGTCCTGGATCTCGAAGCCGCCGCCCACCCGGTTGAGCACGTTGAGGAAGTTCAGCATGTCCGCCTGGTTCGCGCCCTGCACGAACACGTCGCCCTCGGTCGCGATCGCCAGGCAGGCGAAGGAGGCGACCTGAATGCGGTCGACGATCACCCGGTGGTTCGTGCCGCGCAGCTCGCTGACGCCGCTGACGACGATGGTGCGGTCGCCCTTCATGTCGACCAGCGCCCCCATCTTCTGGAGCATCTTGATCAGGTCGATCACCTCCGGCTCGAGGGCGGCGTTGCGGATGTAGGTGACGCCCTCCGCGAGCGAGGCCGCCATCAGCAGGCTCTCGGTGGTCGACACGCTCGGGTAGCTCAGGCGGATGTCGGCGCCCTTCAGGCCGTCGGGGGCGGTCGCGTGGTAACCCTCGTCGGTCTCCTCGATCAGCGCCCCCATCTTCCGGTAGGCCTCGACGTGGAAGTTGACGGGCCGCGGGCCGATGCGGCAGCCGCCGGGCTTCGGCACGGTGGCGTGGCCGAGCCGGTGCAGGAGCGGCGCGAGGAAGAGGATGCCCATGCGGTTGTTGCCCGCGGTCTCGAGCGGGATCTCGCT